>NZ_CAJXKH010000168.1 GCF_913055755.1 uncultured Microbulbifer sp. | reverse complement strand
ATGACAAGGTCTGGGGGGAAACCCTCACCAATTTCACCCGCAATGCCTCCCGTCGTATCGAGATAGTGGCCAGCATTGCCTACGGCGACGATATCGAGACCGGCATGAGCGTGCTGCGCCAGCTGGTGGCGGATGAACCGCGTATCCTCGCCGATCCCGAGCCCGCATTCGCGGTGCGTGCCCTGGCGGACAGCTCCGTCAACCTGCACCTGCGCGCCTGGACCAAGACCGACGATTACTGGGATGTGTACTGGGACCTGATGAAGCAGCTGAAGCCCGCGCTGGAAGCAAAGGGTCTCAGTATCCCTTTCCCGCAGCGCGAGCTGCATATTATCAATCAGTCTGAGAAAGCATCGCTGGAAAAAGTCGGCGTTGAGTAGTTGGAGGCGGGTGCCAGGGGAAAGCGCCCGCTGCCAAACGTTTAATCTTTAATTCCCTTATTTATTGTCCATCAACGAGGTAAATCTATGCGTAAAGTACTCCTGAGCGTGGTGATAGCGTCGGTCATCGCCGGCTGTCAGCAGAGCGAAGAACCCAAAAAGCCGGAGCCGCAGGCGGATGTCAGTGCCGTGCAGGCGGTGGACCAGGCCGGTGGTGAGCAGGTTGCTCAGGATCAGGCCGCAGAAACCGAGCGCCTCGGCAAGTGGCTGGATGAGCGCTATGAGGAGCAACTGCAGTTCAGCCCGATGCAGCTCAGCTACCTGGGTCGCAAGGAGCAGTACGACAAGATCGACGATATGACCAGGGCGGCGGACCAGCGCGAACTGGACTGGAAGGCAAAAACCGTCGCCGAGATGCAGGAGAAGTTCGATTACGACAAGCTGGATACCATCGGCAAGGAAACCTACGACCTGTGGATTTTCCAGTACGAGCAGGCAAAGGCCGGCAAGCCCTTCTGGGATCACGGTTATTTTGCCGGTGAGCTCGGCGGCCCGGAAGCGCAACTGCCGACCTTTATGATCAACCAGCACAAGGTGGATACCGAGGAAGACATGCGCGCATATATCGCCCGCCTCGGTGGTATCAGCACCGCCCTCGGCCAGCTGCTGGAGCGCGCCCAGGGATCCGCGGCAAAAGGCATCCGTCCACCGCGCTTCGCCTACGACCTCGCCATCGAGCGCGCGCAGAAGGTAACCAGCGGCCAGCCGTTCTCCGACGGCGACGATGCGCCGCTGCTGGCAGATGCCAAGGGCAAGATCGAAGCCCTCAAGAAAGGCGGCAAGATCGACGACAAGACCGCAGAGGAGCTGCTGGCGGGCGTCAACAAGGCGCTGAAGGAACAGCTCAAGCCTTCCTACGACGCCTACATCGCCTGGTTGCAGGAAGATCGTACCAACGCCGGCGAGGAGGCCAAGGGCGTTTCTGAACTACCCGATGGCGAGGCGTTCTACAGCAACCGCCTGGCCAACTACACCACCCTGCCGCTGACAGCAGAAGAAGTGCACCAGATCGGCCTCGACGAGGTGGCGCGCATCCGCAAGGAAATGGAAGCGATCAAGGAAAAGGTGGGTTTTGACGGCGACCTGCAGGAGTTCTTTGCCTTTATTCGCACCGATGACCAGTTCTACTACCCGAACACCGATGAGGGTCGCAAGGGATACCTGGACGATACCCGGGGCTTTATCGATGCCATCCACAAAAAACTGCCGGAATACTTCGGCATCCTGCCCAAGGCAGGGCTCGAAGTGAAACGCGTGGAGGCCTTCCGCGAAGTGCCCGGCGGCGCCCAGCACTATCAGCCGGGTACGCCTGACGGTTCCCGCCCTGGTACCTACTATGTGCACATGTCCGATATGAGCGCGCTGTCTTCCACCGATATGGAAACCACCGCCTATCACGAGGCCATCCCCGGTCACCATATGCAGATTTCCATCGCCCAGGAACTGGAAGGCATCCCGCAATTCCGCACCCAGGCGCGCTTCACACCCTACAGTGAGGGTTGGGCGCTTTACTCGGAAGCCTTGGCCAAGCAGATGGGACAGTTCCAGGATCCCTACAAGGACTTCGGCCGCCTGACCGCGGAAATGTGGCGCGCCATCCGCCTGGTGGTGGATACCGGTATGCACGCCAAGGGCTGGAGCCAGGAACAGGCGGTGGAGTACTTCCTGGATAACTCCGCCGTCCCCGAGGGCGCGGTGCGCTCCGAGGTGCGTCGCTACCTGACCCTGCCGGGCCAGGCCACCTCCTACAAAATCGGTATGCTGAAAATCCTCGAGCTGCGCGACAAGGCGCAGCAGGAGCTGGGAGATCAGTTCGACATCCGCCGGTTCCACGATACCGTGCTGGGTGGCGGCGCGCTGCCGTTGCCGCTGCTGGAAAAGCGCGTCGACAACTGGATTGCCAGCGAAAAGGCCAGCTGATCGCTCTCGCGATCCCATTGATGAAAATGGCGGGCCCTGTGCCCGCCATTTTTTTACTGCTACCTTGAGAACTGATGTCACCAGGTGTCGGC
>NZ_CAJXKH010000167.1 GCF_913055755.1 uncultured Microbulbifer sp. | reverse complement strand
ATTGATGATCAGGGTGTCGATGGTCGCGCCGCCGCGGGGATTCAGCTTCACCGCGGTGGGAAAACCGGCACCGCCCATACCGGCGATACCGCAGTCGCGGATCTGTTCCAGCAGGTCGTCGATATCCCGGCTTGCGTAGTCTTCCAGCGGAGTGAGTGCACACCATGCGTCGCGGCCGTCGGTGCGGATCTGGATACAGTCCGCCACCATGCCGGAGGGATGGGGCACTGCCATGGGCTCTATCGCCACCACCTTGCCGGAAGAGGGCGCGTGCACCGGACAGCTTACCGGGCCATCGGCCTCGGCTATTTTCTGGCCCTTCAGCACCAGGTCGCCGAGCTTCACCAGCGGAATCGCGGTGCCGCCGATATGCTGGTTGAGCGGCACAATCAAATCTTCCGCCAGCGGAATAGTGCCGATGGGCTCACCGGTGGACTGGTGTTTGTTCTCCGGCGGGTGAATGCCGCCGTGGAAATCGTTGATCTTCAGCTCGCGGGAGAGGTCCCGGGCCTTTTCACTGGCGATCAGGTGGGCATCACGGGCCGCGCGGCGCTCGCTGGCACCCTGTCTTTCATCAATCTGGCTCATGCGGCACTCCGGTCATCGGTGTGCAGCTCGGGGCGGTCACTGGCAATCAATTGAATACCGTCTCCGGGTTTTTCCGGGTGCCATTCCTGCAGCGTGGCCTCCAGCGGTACCATATCGATACAGTCCACCGGGCAGGGCTCCACACACAGGTCGCAGCCGGTGCATTCGTCCACGATCACCGTGTGCATCTGCTTGGCGGCTCCCACGATGGCGTCCACCGGGCAGGCCTGGATGCACTTGGTGCAGCCGATACACTCCGCCTCGCGGATAAAGGCTACTTTTTTTACTTCCTCCACGCCGTGTTCGGCATCCAGCGGAATGGCCTCCACATCGAGCAGGTTGGCGAGTTCGTTGATGGTGGCCTGGCCACCGGGCGGACACTTGTTGATGGCCTCGCCGTTGGCAATGGCCTCGGCGTAGGGGCGGCAGCCGGGGTGGCCGCACTGGCCGCACTGGGTTTGCGGCAGGATGGCGTCGATCTGGTCGACGATGGGATCTCCCTCCACCTTGAAGCGCACCGCGGCAAAGCCCAGCAGGGCGCCGAACACCAGGGCCATACCGCCGAGAATCAGCAGGGGCGTGGAAATTTCAGACAGCCATTCCATCATCGTCTCCCTTATACCAACCCACTGAAGCCCATAAAGGCCAGCGACATCAACCCCGCGGTCATCATGCCGATGGCGGCGCCCTTGAAGGGTTTGGGGACATCCGCCACCGCCAGCCGCTCGCGCATCGCGGAAAACAGGATCAATACCAAGGAAAAGCCCACCGCGGCACCGAAGCCGTACAGGGTGGACTGGACAAAATTGTTCGCTTTCATGGTGTTCTGCAGTGCCACGCCAAGCACCGCGCAGTTGGTGGTGATCAGCGGCAGGAAAACGCCGAGTACCCGGTGCAGCAGCGGGCTGGTTTTCTCGATAAACATGCGCGCAAACTGCACCACCACCGCGATCACCAGAATGAAGGAAATGGTGCGCAGGTACTCCATGCCGAACGGTTCGAGTAAGTAGGTATTCACCAGATAGGAGCAGATGGCCGCCAGCGTGAGTACAAACGTCGTCGCCCCCGCCATGCCCACGGCGGTCTCCAGCTTGTTGGAAACCCCCATAAACGGGCACAGGCCGAGAAACTGCACCAGCACGTAGTTGTTCACCAGAATGGTGGAGAGCAGGATGACGGTAAATTCGCTCATAGATAGTCCGTTCGGCCTCACTGCGGGCGTTGTGCCTGTACAACCCGTTTCTGTATAAAAAATAGCCGGAATGGCGGAGGCGACAGTGAGTTCGCCGTTTGATCTTACCGGACCGCCCCCTGGGGTGCTGCCAATGCGGTCTGCAGTGGTGAAAAAAGTGCCTGTCAATCGGGGGCGGTATTATGGGGGAGGGTAAGGGGGGCTTCAACAACGGTAGGCGGAAGTCCACCCTCGTAATATGGGTCCTGGGGGCAATGACGCACTTATTCACAATATGTGGGGAGCCTGTCAGGACCGCTCTGCCACCAAATGATCCCGGCAAATGATCCATTGTGCCCGCCAACTGCGTATTAATTGGCAAAAATCAGCGAATGGGATGTTTTCCTGATATAGGTTGTGAATCGTGTGGTGCGGACCGCGCCCATATAAAGGCGCTTCATTACCAAGGTTTTTCACCAATCGATATTTGTGAGCGGGACTTGTATGGCACTTGAGAGCTGGCTGAAAAGCCATAAACGGTATCGCTTCCAGCTGGCCTGGGGCCTGGCTGGTTGCTTCGCACTGATACTGCTGGTGGTGGTTTTTGGTCCCTATAGCGAAAACATACCGTTCCGGCCGGATGATTCCGATGGCTGGTACTACTGGCAGTTACCGGAGCCTTCAACCTGGGCGTTTATCACGGCTTGGGGTGGCTATGCGGCTCATCAGCTTTTTCA
>NZ_CAJXKH010000166.1 GCF_913055755.1 uncultured Microbulbifer sp. | reverse complement strand
ACCACGCGGGACTTGTAGGCTTCCGCCTCCTCGATCATGCGCTGGGCCTGACCGCGGGCCACCGGGATTACCTGGTTGGCGTAGGCCTGGGCTTCGTTCTGCAGGCGCACCTCGTCCTCACGGGCGCGCACCACGTCGTCGAAAGCGTCCTGCACTTCGCGGGGAGCCTTGGCGTCGGTAAGGTTGACCACGTCAATGCGAATGCCGGTCTGGTACAGATCCAGATATTCCTGCAGGCGCTTCTCGGTATCCGCGGAAACCTGGGTACGATTCTGGGAAATGACGCCGTTCAGAGTCTGCGAGCCCACGATGTGGCGCAGGGCGCTGTCGGTGGCTTCCTGCAGGCTCTTCAGCGGGTCGCGGCCGCGCAGCACAAAGGACTCGGCATCATCGATATGCCACTGCACCTGCAGCACCACGTCGACGATGCTGGCATCTTCGGTGAGCATCTGGCCGGTGGTGCGCTCGGTACGCACCTCGGTCATGTTGACCTCGGTAACATGGTCGATCAGCGGCGGGTTCCAGTGCAGGCCGGAGGTTTTGGTGTCGTGGTACTTGCCGAGGCGCAGGACCACGGCGGATTCGTTGGCCTCAACCTGGTAGAAGCCCCACAGGCCGTAAACCACCGCCAGGGCAATCACCACCAGTGACCAGGGGAAGCTGCCGCCGCGGGAATTGCCATCCGGGTCGGAGGGCTTGCCACCAAACAGGCCGTTCAGTTTCTGCTGCATCTTGCGCAGCAACTCGTCGAGGTCTGGCGGGCCATCATTGTTGCGATTGCCGCCACCCCAGGGGTCCTTGTTATTACCACCCGGTTCGTTCCAGGCCATTTATCAACTCCAGCTCTTTAGATTTATCAATCGTTTCTGACGCGAAATTCTAGCATTGATTACCGCCATTTAACCGGCAGTGGAAACTATTCCGCCGCAGTTTCCCGGCATCGCGGTTGCGACTCAATCCATCTCCCAATCTTCCGGCTTGGGCTCATCTTCCGGCTTCTCCGGCAGCCATTGCGGCGGGTTGCTCACCTCCCGGAATGGCGCCATCAGCCGCTGCAGCTCCGAGCGCGGCAACAGTACCTGCAGCTCGATATCCCCGCTGTCGCGATAGTTTTCCCTTTGCACCGCATTGCCTTCAAACAGCTGAGCGCGCAGGCGCGCGTGCTGCGGTGGAATCACCAGCACCCCGGCGACCATCTGCTCGCCGAGACGCTCGGCAATCGCCTCTACCAGCAGGTCGCAGCCGGCGCCGGTGGCCGCCGACAGCCACACCGCCTTGGGCACGCCGTTTTCGTCGCGATCGATGCGCGGCTCCATGTCCGCCAGCAGATCCAGTTTGTTGTATACCAGCAGCTGCGGCAATTCCGCTGCGCCGATTTCTTCCAGTACCAGCTGCACTTCCTCGATCAGCTGCAGGCGGTTCTCCGCCGCGGCGTCCACCACATGCAACAGCAATGTGGCATTGGCGGCCTCTTCCAGGGTGGCGCGAAATGCCTCCACCAGCCGGTGCGGCAGGTGGGATACGAAACCCACGGTGTCCGCCAGAATCATGGCACCCACGTTGGGCAGCTCCACCCGGCGCATGGTGGGGTCGAGGGTCGCGAACAGCTGATCCTGCACGTATACGTCGGCGCTGCTCACGCGGTTGAACAGGGTCGACTTGCCGGCGTTGGTGTAACCCACCAGGGAAACCGTGGCCACTTCCGCGCGGGAACGGGCGCGGCGGCCCTGCTCCCGCTGGCGACGCACTTTCTCCAGGCGCTTTTCAATGGAGTCGATACGCGCGCGCAGCAGGCGACGGTCGGTTTCCAGCTGGGTTTCACCGGGGCCGCGCAGGCCGATCCCCCCCTTCTGGCGCTCCAGGTGGGTCCAGCCGCGCACCAGCCGCGTTGCCATATGGCGCAACTGTGCCAGCTCCACCTGCAGCTTGCCCTCGTGGGTGCGTGCGCGCTGGGCAAAGATGTCCAGAATCAGGCCGGTGCGGTCGAGCACCCGGCACTGCAGCTCGCGCTCGATATTGCGCTCCTGGCTTGGCGACAGGGTGTGATCGAATATCACCAGCTCCGCGCCGTGCTTCTTTACCGTCTGCTGGATTTCTTCCAGTTTGCCGCGACCGACAAAGGTTTTGGGATCGGGTGTTGCGCGCTGGCCAAAGATGAATGCCACCGGGTCTGCGCCGGCGGAAAGTGCCAGCTCTTCGAATTCCCGCGGGTCGTCGGGACTGTCGATGGCGGAGAGATCCAGGTGTACCAGCACTGCCAGCTCACCGGATTCCGGACGATCAAAAAACAAGGATTATTCTCTTGAGCTCAAAATAGCACCAGTGCGCTGGTGCCCAACAACAGACGCCCCGGACAGGCCGGGGCGACGTTTACATCTATATGGAAACCCGAACACAGGCCCGGCCGCGAGTCAGCAGCCGGCCCTGCATACAGGTCATCAACCAAAGGTGTCGCGCTCACCGCCTTCGGGAGCACCACCTTCAGCACCGCCCTGGCCCGCAGGATTCATCAGCGGAACGCGCACGGCACGGGACGGAACAACGGTGGAAATTGCGTGTTTGTAGACCATCTGGCTTACGGTGTTTTTCAACAGCACTACGAACTGGTCAAAAGATTCAATCTGGCCCTGCAGCTTGATGCCGTTGACCAGGTAGATAGAAACCGGGATGCGTTCTTTACGCAGAACATTGAGGTAAGGGTCTTGTAAGCTGTGCCCTTTTGACATCTTTTTTCTCCTTGCCAAAAGATAAA
>NZ_CAJXKH010000165.1 GCF_913055755.1 uncultured Microbulbifer sp. | reverse complement strand
TTCCTCGACCAGAACACCGACAAGGTGCAGGGTTCCCTGATCGAAGGCCAGGAGCCGACGTTCGACTCCATCGCCGACCAGAGCTACCCGGTTTCCCGCCCGCTGTTCATCTACGTGAAGAAAGCCCACGTGGACGTGGTGCCCGGCATCAAGCAGTTCCTGGCGGAATTCACCAACGACCGCGCCTGGGGCGACGAAGGCTACCTGGCTGACAAGGGCATGATTCCCCTGCCCGGTGCCAAGCGTCAGCAGATCGTTGGCGACGTGCGCAAACTGAATACCTTGAGCAACCTGGCCGCGAAATAAACCTCGCCGTAAACGAACCAGGTATAGGGAAATACCGGCCAAGCCCACTGGGCTTGGCCGTTTGCATATATAACAGCGGGCGCAATGTGCAGGTGACATGCACGGCGTCATGTAAAAGTAGCCTGAAGTCCGGATAATGGCCGGCATCTAATAACCCGAGTAATCCGAGCGAGCGATGCAAACTCCCACTTTATTCGCCCTACTGTTGCTGCTGATCCTGGTGGCCTACGGCACCGGCTTTGGGCGCGCCATCACAGCGGCGCGCAGCCGCGGTGGTATCCGCAGCCTGGCGTCCCTGCCGAGCTATTACGGCGTACACACCGCGCTCTGGTGCGGACTGCCGGCGCTGATCATCCTGGCGACCTGGCTGGCGTTTGACGATGCCATTATCCGTACCCTGGTGATGGGCGGCATCGCCGACAAGCCCGACACCATCGCCGGACAGAACCTGCTGTATGCGCAGATCCAGAATATGGCCGCGGGCAACCTGGTGGGTGAGGCCACGCCGCAACTGCAGGCCGCCGCGGCGCACCTCAACAGCCTGCGCGCAGGTGGCCAGTGGCTGCAGACCGCGCTGATCCTGATTGTTGCCATCGGCCTCGGTGCCTTTGCGCTGCTGCGCATTACCCCGGAGATGCGCGCCCGCGAGCGGGTGGAAAAAGTGCTGCGCGGGGTACTGCTTACCTGTGCCTGTGCCGCCATCTTCACCACCGTCGGCATTCTGCTGTCGGTGCTGTTCGAGTCGATCCGCTTTTTCCACTCGGTGCCGGTCACCGAATTCCTGTTTGGCCTGCACTGGAGCCCGCAGATGGCCCTGCGGGCGGATCAGGTCGGCTCCAGCGGTGCCTTCGGTGCGGTGCCGCTGTTTACCGGTACTCTGCTGGTATCCGCCATCGCCATGTTCGTGGCGGTGCCGGTGGGACTGATGTCGGCGATTTACCTGGCGGAATACGCCGGCAACCGGGTGCGCGCAGTGGCCAAGCCGCTGCTGGAAATCCTCGCCGGTGTGCCCACGGTGGTGTACGGCTTCTTCGCCGCACTGACCGTGGCGCCGTTTATTCGTGACCTCGCCGCCTCCGTCGGCCTGCAGGCGTCCAGCGAAAGTGCGCTGGCGGCGGGCCTGGTGATGGGGGTGATGATCATTCCGTTCGTGTCGTCGCTGTCTGACGACGTGATCAATGCGGTACCCCAGTCCCTGCGCGACGGCGCCCTGGGTCTCGGCTCCACCAAATCCGAAACCGTGCGCAAGGTGGTGATTCCCGCAGCCCTGCCCGGCATCGTCGGCGGTGTGCTGCTGGCGGTATCCCGCGCGATCGGTGAGACCATGATCGTGGTGATGGCTGCGGGCCTCGCCGCCAACCTCACCGCCAACCCGCTGGAGTCGGTGACCACCGTGACGGTGCAGATCGTGACCCTGCTGGTGGGCGACCAGGAATTCGACAGTCCGAAAACCCTCGCCGCCTTCGCCCTTGGCCTGATGCTGTTCATCTCCACATTGATTCTGAACTTCATCGCCCTGCACGTAGTGAAAAAATACCGGGAACAGTATGACTGACGCGAGCAACTCCAAGATGAACCAGGTCCAGATCAACCAGCAGACCGTGCGCAGCCGCATCGAAGCGCGGCTTGCCAGCCGCCACCGCAAGGAAAAACTGTTCCGCGGTCTCGGCATCGCCAGTATCGGCTTCGGTATCCTCGCGGTACTGGTGCTGTTTACCGATATCGTCAGCAAGGGCGCCAGCGCGTTCGTGCAGACCCAGATCCAGCTGCAGGTAACCTACGATCCCGCGGAACTGGATATCGACAAGGTGGATCACGAAAGCCTGGCGTGGGCGAACTTCGACGGTGTGATCCGCGCGGCCCTGCGCGAGCGCTTCCCGGATGTGCGCGGCCGTCGCGACAAGCGCGAACTTTACGCGCTGGTTTCCAGTGGCGCCGGCTTCAATCTGCGCGAACGCCTGGAGAACAACCCGGAGCTGCTGGGCCAAACCGAAACCGTGTGGGTGAATGCCGACGATGACGTCGACACCTATGTGAAGAGCCTGTCGAAGGACGACGAGGCATTCATGGGCCGCACGTCCGAGCAGAAAGCGGGCTGGATCCTGCAACTGCGGGAGGATGGTGAGCTGAAGAAGCGCTTCAATACCACCTTCTTTACCAATGGCGATTCCCGCGAGCCGGAGCAGGCGGGCATCCGCGCGGCACTGGTGGGCTCCCTGTTCACCCTGCTGGTGACCCTGGCGCTGTCCTTCCCCATCGGTGTGGCCGCGGCGATTTACCTGGAAGAGTTTGCGCCCAAGAACCGCTGGACCGACCTGATCGAGGTGAACATCAACAACCTGGCCGCGGTACCGTCGATCGTGTTTGGTCTACTGGGTCTGGCGATCTTCATCAATTTTTTCGAGATGCCGCGTTCGGCACCACTGGTAGGTGGTCTGGTACTGACCCTGATGACCCTGCCGACCATCATCATCTCCAGCCGCGCATCGCTC
>NZ_CAJXKH010000164.1 GCF_913055755.1 uncultured Microbulbifer sp. | reverse complement strand
AGTTCGATGATGCTGACGCTGGGGAAGTTTTTCACCAGTTCGTTGACGAACAGTTTGTCTTCCGGCGGCAGGTAGAAGCTCTGGATGTAGGTGGCCGGGAAGTTTTCCAGGCTGCCGGGGGCGAACAGCATGAAGAAGTTGGGGCGCATGCTGTTCCAGTTGAGGGTGCGCAGGCTGGTGATGGTGGCTTCGGTGTCGAGGCCGCCGATGGAGAAGCGCAGCTGGTCGCCGAGTTTCAGGTCCAGTCGCTCGGCCACTTCTTTTTCTACCGATACCCCTTCGCTGAGGTCTTCACTCCACCATTTGCCGGCGACGATCTTGTTGTCGGCGGGCAGGGTGTCGGTCCAGCTGAGGTTGAGTTCGCGGCGGATGGCGCCGGCTTTCTGCGGGCGCTCGCTTACCGGGGTGCCGTTCACTGCGGTCAGGCGGCCGCGCACCATGGGATAGAACTCGGTGCCCTCCAGTTTCTGGTCCGCCAGGGTTTGCTTGACGTTGTCCAGTTCGTAGGGGGCGATATTGACCAGGAAGTGGTTGGGAGCGTTTTCCGGCAGCTGCATTTTCCATTCGTCGATCAGCGCGGTGCGCGCGTAGAACATGGCGAGCATGGCCAGCAGACCGGTGCCGAAGGCGGCGATTAGCAGGGTGTTGAAACCGGCGCGGCGCTGCAGGCTGCCGAGGGCAATGCGCCAACTGCCGCCGAGGGCGGCGAGGCGGCCGCGTACCAGCAGTCGATTGACGACTGCGCTGCCGGCCACCAGCAGGCCGAGGCCGACGAGCAGGGCGGCGGTGATGGCGAGGCTGCCGGACAGCCACCAGATCAGCGCCAACATGCACAGGGGACCGGGAATCAGCCCCAGCCACTCGCGCTTGTCCGGGTTGCTCCAGTCCTGGCGCAGGGTCTGCATGGGGTCGGTCTGGGCGAGGCGGAAAAGGGGCGGCAGGGCAAAGCCGACGACGCAGGCGAGGCCGGTGGCGATGCCCACCAGCAGCGGTTTGAAGCCGCTAGGGGGCGGGGTTACCGGGAAGAAGTCCTGCAACAGGTTGACCGCCTGGGCCTGCACAAAGGAGCCGATGGCGAGGCCGATGGCGGTGGCGATCAGGGTCAGTGCCGCCATCTGGCCGATGTAGATGCTGAGAATTTTGCCTTTGCCGGCGCCGAGGCTTTTCATGACTGCCACATAGTTGGCGTGGCGCAGGCCGTAGCGGCGCGCGGCGAGGCCGACGGCGACGCTGGCGAGCAGTACTGCGAGGCTGCCGGCCAGGTACAGGAAGCTTTCTGCGCGGTCGAGGGTGGCGGCGACCCGCGGTTGGCCCTCTCTGAGGTCGATGACCCGCTGGTGATCGGTCAGCCGGGGTTTGAGCCACTTGAAGTAGTCGTCGAGGGTGCCGTCGTCGCCGGCGAACAGGTAGCGATAGGTCACCCGGCTGCCGGGCTGCAGGATGTTGGTGGCGGCGAGATCGCCGGCATTCATCATCAGGCGTGCGCCCATGGAGAACAGGTTGCCGCCGCGATCAGGTTCGTAGTCGAGGATACCGGTCACGCTAAAGGTGCCGTCGCCCAGTTGCAGGGCGTCGCCGATATCCAGTTCCAGCAGCGGCAGCAGGCGGGCCTCCAGCCACACCTGGCCTGGCTCGGGGCCCCGTTGCACGATGCGCTCTTCGGATTCCGCGGTGTCCTTGATTTCCAGGTGGCCCACCAGGGGATAGTTGCCGCTGACCGCCTTCACCGAGGCGAACTGGAACTGGTCGCCGGCGGAGAGCATGGAGGCGAAGGCGACGGTTTGTCCCTGTTCCAGGCCGAGCTCGCGGGCCTTGGCGAGCCATTCCTGCGGCACCGGCTGGCTGCTTTGCACCACGCGTTCCGCGGCGAGGAAACTCTGGGACTGGATGTGCATGGCGCGACTGAGGCGGTCGCTGAAGTGCGCGATGGCGGTGACGCAGCTCACCGCCAGAATCAGGGCGGTGGCGATCAGCGCCAGCTCGCCGCCGCGCCAGTCGCGGGAGAGAAGTCTGAGTGGCAGCATCAGGCGGACACCTCCGACAGGTTGCCCGGCAGTTCCTGCGAGGTAATTTCGCCCGCGGTCATGCGCAGGTGGACGCCACAGCGCTCGGCCAGTCGGTGTTCGTGGGTGACCAGCACCAGGGTGGTGTTGGTTTCCTGGTTGAGGTTGAACAACAGGTCGATCACTTTTTCGCCGTTGTGCGCATCGAGGCTGCCGGTGGGTTCGTCGGCGAACAGGATACCGCTCTGGGATCCGCCATCGCTTCCGGCGCCGGCGGCGATGCTGCAGAAGGCGCGGGCGATGGCGACACGCTGCTGTTCGCCGCCGGAGAGCTGGCGCGGGTAGTGGTGCAGTCGGTGGCCGAGGCCGACGCGCTCGAGAAATTCCTCCGCGCGCTTGCCGGCACTGCGTTCGCCGCGCAGTTCGCTGGGCAGCATGACGTTTTCCCGGGCGGTGAGCCCGGGCAGCAGCTGGAAGGTCTGGAAAACGAAACCGACGCAGCGCGCCCGCAGGGCCGCGCGCTGTTCCTCATCCATGGCGGTGATCTCTTCACCGGCGAGCCAGATCTTTCCTTCGCTGGGGCGGTCCAAGCCGGCGAGGAGGCCGAGCAGGGTGGATTTGCCGGAGCCGGAGGCGCCGGTTATGGCGAGGCTCTGGCCCTGCGGCAGTTGCAGGGAGATGTCGTTCAGCAGGGTCAGCGGGCCTTCGCTGGTGGCTACCCGGTGGTAAAGGTTTTCGGCTTTGAGCATGGTCGGCATGGCAAGTCCCTGTAATTCCTGCAAAATGATCATCTGTATCTGACTGGAGAGTATGACATGGCGGCAGTTTTTTTCCGGCTTATCCGGGGTGTTTTCGTCTTGCGCCCGTCGCGGTTCGTCGCGCTGGTGGCGGTCCTGGTCTCGGGTTTGTACGGGGCGGGTACGTTTGCGGATGACGGTGGTGCTGTCG
>NZ_CAJXKH010000163.1 GCF_913055755.1 uncultured Microbulbifer sp. | reverse complement strand
TTCGACGTTGCAGGGATTGAGGCAGCGTCTTCAAAGGATTGGTGGTGGCTATTCCTAATTATCGGAGTCGTGGGTACGCTCGGTGTGCTTGGTTTTGGGCTGGGGGTTCTTGTGATGCGCAGAGCCGTTGCCCCAGTCACACAACTCGCGAAAGTGGTCGCGGAGATCGACCCAGAGCAACTATCGGCCGAAGACTATAAACGTATAGAGTCCAGTCGGTTCGGCGATGATGAGGTTGGCGTACTCGCTGAGACTATCGAGAAGACACTTGAACGCATCAGTGCATTTGTTGAGCGAGAGAGATACTTTACCGGCTCAGCCAGCCATGAGTTGCGGACGCCGATCACTGTGATCATGGGGGCGATTGAGCTGTTAGAGCAAAGCGATCTGTCGGCGGCAGATGTGAAGGTGGTCGATCGAGTGAAGCAGGCGACGTTCGAAATGGAAGCCACGATTGAAATGTTCTTGTGCCTCGCTCGCGAAACCGACAATGGTTTATATGACGAGCAGTTTTTGGTGACGCCGCTGGTAACTCAGGCAATAGATCAGCAGCGTCACCTGTTGAACGGAAAGTCTGTTGATATTGATATCGACGATCTCGTAAAGCCCAGTGTCCATGGGCATCCACAGGCTTTTTCTATCGCGGTCAATAATCTGGTGCGAAATGCTTTCGAGCATACCCTCAACGGGCAGGTGCCGATCACGATTCGTATCAGGGAACAAGAACTATTCGTCACCAATCAGGTATGCATTGACGCGGATGATCGACACCCGCCGACCGAGTCGCCATCTCAAGGGTATGGCCTGGGGCTGGGTATTGTTCAACGGCTGTGTGAGCGCAATGGTTGGTCGTTTTCCCTGCACGCCGACGAGGCACATGTAGTCGCCCGTCTTTCATGGTAAGGGTGGCATACCGCCATAGCCATCTTGTATAGTTCCGGTGATTGCTGATATCTGTGTATATATCCAGTAGAATGGCCCGCATCTTCAATCCACGCCGCAACCCATTAGAACAGTCTCTTGCCCCAAGGATTTCTCCTCAGCCGCCACAGCTTTGATCAGCGCGGCAGCACCTGTATCCATTACTGGCTGGCCACGCCCGAGGGCCCGGTCAAGCTGGTCATTGAAGGCGAGCGCCCGGTTTTTATGGTAAGGGTGGCGGACCGCACCCAGGTGACCGAGGCGCTGGCCGGCGTGCCCTACGATTGGCAACAGCTGGGGTTCCGAACCTTTGGCCGCGAGGAAGCGGCCATGCTGTACTTTCCCACCATCGACGCCCACCGCCGGGCTCAGGCCCTGTTGCAAAATCGCGACATCGAGGTGTTCGAAGCGGATTTTCGACTCCACGACCGCTACCTGATGGAGCGCTTTGCCCGCGGCGGCCTCTACTTTGAGGGTGTGGCCCGGGCCAAGGACGGCTATACGGAATATCGGCAGGTGCGCCTCAAGGGCGCCGAGGTGCAGCCGGAGTTCAGGGTGGTTTCCCTGGACGTGGAGTGCTCTGGCCAGGGGGAGCTGTATTCCGTCGGTCTCTACGGTGATGGCGTGGAAGTCGTGCTGATGGTGGGGCAGCCCGAAAGTGCTGAATCCACCATCCACTGGGTGGATGATGAACGGGCCCTGCTCGAGGCGCTGGAGGCCAGGATCCAAAGCCTGGACCCGGACATCATCATCGGCTGGTCCGTGGTGGACTTTGATTTTCGGTTGCTGTTGAAGAGGGCCGGGCGCCATGGGCTGCGCCTGAAGCTGGGGCGCGGTGACAAAGAGGCACGTTGGCGGGATGGCCGGGAAGGGGGCCCGGGCTTCGTCACGCTGCCAGGTCGGGTGGTACTGGACGGCATCGACGGGCTGAAGAGCGCCACCTACAACTTTGAGAGTTTCAGCCTGGAGTTCGTGGCCCAGACCCTGCTGGGCAGGGGCAAGGACACCGAAGATGTGGACAACCGCCTGGCGGCGATTGAACACGACTTTCACCATAACAAACCCAAGCTTGCCGCCTACAACCTGGAAGACTGCCGCCTGGTCTGGGATATTTTCCAGCACACCCGCCTGTTGGATTACCTGCGGCTGCGGTCCCAGCTCACGGGCCTGGAGCTCGACCGCAGCGGCGGCTCGGTGGCAGCCTTTACCAATCTATACCTGCCCAGGCTGCACCGCAGCCGCTATGTGGCGCCCAACTTGCCGGCCGACGGCGGCCTGGCTAGCCCCGGCGGCTACGTGATGGATTCCCGGCCGGGCCTGTACGACAACGTGCTGGTGCTGGATTTCAAGAGCCTGTATCCCAGCATTATCCGCACCTTCAAGATCGATCCCATGGGCCTGGTTGAAGGGTTGGCGGATGACGATGCCATTCCCGGTTTTCGCGGTGCGCGCTTCTCCCGTGACAAACACTTCCTGCCGGACATCATTACCAGTCTCTGGGCGCAGCGCGACATCGCCAAGCAGGAGCAGGACGCCGCCCGCTCGCAGGCCATCAAGATCATCATGAATTCCTTCTACGGAGTACTGGGAAGTGGGGGCTGCCGTTTCTACGACACGCGTCTGGCCAGCTCCATCACCCTGCGCGGTCACGAGATCATGCAGCAGACGGCGCGCTGGATCGAGGAGATTGGTGAAGGGAAGCACCAGGTCATCTACGGCGATACCGATTCCACCTTTGTCTGGCTGAGCGGCCGACCCAGCCCGGAAGAGTCGGATGTGATCGGCAAGAGTCTGGCCAGCGAGATCAACACGCGCTGGCAGAACAAACTCAAAGATGAACTGGCGTTGGAATGCGAGCTGGAGCTGGAATTCGAAACCCACTATCAGCGCTTTCTGATGCCCACCATTCGCGGCTCCGAGGCCGGCTCTAAAAAACGCTACGCGGGTTTGGTGGTGAATGGAGGTGAGGAAAAGCTGGTATTTAAGGGCCTCGAGACCGTGCGCAGTGATTGGACCGCACTGGCCAAACAGTTCCAGACCCAGCTCTACGGAATGGTGTTTCACGGTGAGAATCCATCCGACTATATCCGCGAGATGGTGCAGAAAACCCGTGCAGGGGAGATGGACGAGCTGCTTGTGTACCGCAAGCGCCTCCGCCGCAAGCTGGACCAATACGTAAAAAACATACCGCCCCAGGTCCGCGCCGCGCGCCTGGCCGATGAAATCCGCCAGCAGCAGGGGCTGGCACCCCGCTACCAGAACAAGGGCTGGATTCGCTATGTGATCACCCTCAACGGCCCGGAGCCGGTAGATCACCGTCAGTCACCGATCGATTACCAGCACTATATCGACAAGCAGCTCAAG
>NZ_CAJXKH010000162.1 GCF_913055755.1 uncultured Microbulbifer sp. | reverse complement strand
GCCTGCTCCAGGACTGTATCCTGGTATCGGCGCAGCATGAATTTTGCTGCAGTACGGTAGTCGCCCCGGTAGCGGCTCAGGTCCGGGACCCGCCCCAGGAGAAGATCAATGGGCACCAGATGATTTGAAACGCCATGTACTTTGATAAATTGATCGCAGTGCGACTGCGAAATACGGGTATTGATTTCGAGAATTTTGAAGGCGTTGTCGTTTTCATCCCAAAAAAATTCAATGCCGAACGGTGAGTTGTCGAAGCCCATGTGCCGCAGCAGCTTCTCACCCGCCCTGCAAATTTCATCTTGCGCCTGTTTCGGCCAAACGGATGGATACTCATAGCGGGTGAAACTGAAGTTCTTGCGGTCCTTGACCGTATCGATAATGCCATGCACCTGGTACTCACCTTCAAGCAGTGAGCCTTCGATGCCACATTGCTTGCCGGTAATAATCTCCTCGGCAATACACCAGTTGCCATCCACTGCACCCACCACATCCGGCACAGTTATATGCGCAAGCGCCTGATTGAAGGGGTCGCCAAAGCTGTGGATCGCCGCGCGGATTTTCTCCAGGGCACCGTGGAATTGTTCCGCATTCTCGATACGAAACCCCAGAAACGACGAGTGGGCCTTGATGGGTTTGAGCCAAAACGGATAGTCGAGCATGACCTGTTCCAGCGGCTCCTCGGCAAACGGGTCAACGGCACAGAAATCCGGTGTCCAGCCCGGCATCAGCTTGCGCTGTTCCAGTCGGCTCCAGTATTTGTGCTCGCACTTGAGCACGGCCTCCAGAGATGCCGAGCGCAGACCAAAATCCTGGCTAAGGTGCGCCAGCAATACACTGGTAGGAAAGTCCCAGTGGCCGATAATGCCGGCAATAGGCTCGGGAAAAGCTTCGAGCTGCCGACGTGCCCTGTCCAGCATTGCGTCATAGTCGAACGTCGTCCGATTGACGACTTCCTCGAGCGCGAAGAGCGGGTGGAAGCGATAGTCGCCCGCATCCGGAACACACTCGAGGAAGGAAAGACGCAGTGGATCGAGCCCGAGGACAAAAAAGTGCTTGGGCATAGACTGCTCCAGTTGCGTACAGATCTTCTGCAGCGAATAACCCGTAATTGGTCGCAGTCTAGTGTGGTGAGTTGTAAATAAGAGGTCTGATTTTTCCGCTTGCAGGCAGCGGGTAGCAACGCCCCAGTCGCCCTCAGGGCCAGCTGAAGTCCACCGGCCAGAGTTTCTGGGATGCCTGGTCATAGGCTTCCCACAACTGTTGATACGTTTTGCCCTCTACCGGATGTACCGAATCCGGCACCAGCTCCGACAGCGGCAGCAACACAAATGCATTCTTGAGGATTTCCCCGCGCGGCAGTTTCACGCCGTCGACAACCCCGGTGAGGTCATCGTAGGTGAGGATGTCGATATCCAGGGTACGGGCACTGAATTTGGGGCCGCTGCGCAGGCGGCCGTTATCGTCCTCGATCTGGCGCAGCTTCAGAGCCAGCTCGCCCACCGGCAGAGCAGTTTCGATTGACGCAACCAGGTTGTAGAAATTGTCACCGTCAAAACCGACCGCTTCACTTTCATAGACCTGGGACATTTTCAGGTCACCAAATTCCCGCACCAGTGCATCGAGGCCCGCACCCAGGTGCTTGGCCCGATCGATATTACTGCCGAGACTGAGTAACACTGTCGCCATGATCAGACCTCCGCAGCAGGCTTTTTACCGGGCTCGCCGCGCTCGATAACCACCCCCACATCGCGGGCACCGCGCACGGCACCGGGCTTGGACAGGCGCAGGCGCAGCCAGCTCACATTGAATTCATCGCGCACGATTTGCGCCGCCTGTTCCGCCATGGTTTCCACCAGCAGGAATTCACTGCCTTCGATAAAAGCGATCAGGCGCTTGGCCACGGCCTTGTAGTTGAGGGTGTGCTCGATATTGTCGGTGCGCGCTGCCTCGCTGATATCGAAAGCCATTTCGATATCCAGGCTCACGGTCTGCCGCACTTCCCGCTCCCAGTCGTAGATACCAATAATGGTGTCGACTTTCAGGTCGCGGATATAAACGATATCCAAATCCGGTTCTCCTTACTTCCCATTCCTGCTTACGGGTTGTGCCCGCCCAGAACGCCCTTCAGCTCGGTTAACGGCCAGCGGGGACGCACTTCTATATCCAGATCTGCGCGCTGTCCGGCCTGCAGGCGCAGGCAACCGGCATAGGCGATCATCGCACCGTTGTCGGTGCAGAATTCGTGGCGCGGGTAATACACACTGCAGCCATCTTCCGCCAGGCGCGCTTCCAGCCGCTGGCGCAGCAGCTTGTTGGCGGATACACCGCCGGCAATAACCAGGGTTTTGCGCCCGGTCTGCTTGAGCGCGCGGCGACATTTGATCACCAGGGTATCCACCACTGCATCCTGGAAGGCAGCGGCGATATCCGCACAGGTCTGCTCGTCCGGCAGGCCATCTTCCAGCGCGTGCTGCTGCACCGTGGTCAGGGTAAAGGTCTTGAGGCCGGAGAAACTGAAATCCAGCCCGGGCCTGTCGGTCATCGGGCGCGGAAAGGTAAAGCGCAGCGGGTCGCCCTGTTCCGCCAGCGCCGCCAGGCGCGGACCGCCGGGGTAGTCCAGGTCCAGCATCTTGGCGGCCTTGTCGAAGGCCTCGCCGGCAGCGTCATCCAGCGACTCGCCCAGCAGCTCGTACTGACCGAGCCCCTGCACATCCACCAGCTGGGTGTGACCGCCGGACACCAGCAGCGCCACAAACGGAAATGCCGGCGGGTTCTCTTCCAGCATCGGCGCCAGCAGGTGTCCCTCCATATGGTGCACGCCGATGGCCGGCACGTCCCAGCCGTAGGCCAGCGCGCGGCCGGCGCAGGCCCCCACCATCAGCGCACCGATTAGGCCCGGACCTGCGGTGTAGGCAACACCGTCGATATCCGCCGGCGTGGTTCCGCTCTGGGCCATCACCTCCCGCACCAGCGGTAGCAGCTTGCGCACGTGGTCGCGGCTCGCCAGCTCCGGCACCACACCGCCGTAGTCGGCGTGCAGCTTTACCTGGCTGTAAAGGGTGTGCCCCAGCAGTCCCTGTTCGCTGTCGTACAGGGCGACGCCGGTTTCATCGCAGGAAGTTTCTATTCCGAGTACTCGCACGGCTCTCTGACTGTTCCTCGAGGGTTAAATGACCGACCATCCGGCACCGCCCGGTCTGCGGGGGCGCCTGCGGAATGGGTCGCGGGGGCGCTATCATACTCTTTAGATGGCGCAGTCCATAGGATCGGGCCCGGAACGCCCCTCGCACAATGCACGGTCATGGTGCACCGGTGCGACCCACGCCCCCTTGCTAGGGACTATAGCTACCAACCGAGTTACGGACCGACCGGGAAGGAGGGAATCCGCCCTGCAGATTGCCGCCACAAGGCTTGCGAAGGCCAGATCATCTGTATAGAATTTGCGCCCTCGCTGTGAACCGGCCTCCGGATTGCATCTGCGAGA
>NZ_CAJXKH010000161.1 GCF_913055755.1 uncultured Microbulbifer sp. | reverse complement strand
ACAGTCCTGGAGCAGGCGCCTTCACAGGAAAAGGTTGCGCAGGTCGAGCGAGAATTTCCCGATAGCAAAATTGTGATTACAGCGGCGGAGGGCCGCAGGCTTTCCGAGCAGGCGATGCCTGATAGTTATAGCTTCGAAGTTGCCAATATCTGGCTTGGGGCGCAGAGCCAGCAGCAACTCCTGCACCAGTACCACCAGCTTGCGGACACCCTGGAATTCAGATTTTCCGATGGCTGTGACCCGGAGTCCTTCCAGTTCAAATGTGTGCGGTATTGATTGGGGTGCCAGTTGATGAATATAGCCAGTGAATTCCCGAACCCGGTCGAGACACGCGAGCATGTGGAGATTCCCATGCCCGACGGCTGCAAGTTGGCCGCGCGCATCTGGTTGCCGGAAAATGCTGAACAGTCGCCGGTGCCGGCGATTTTCGAATACATTCCTTACCGCAAGCGGGATATGACACGCCTGCGGGACTCCATCATACACCCCTACCTTGCGGGGCACGGTTACGCCTGTGTGCGGGTCGACCTGCGGGGCAGTGGCGAATCCGACGGCGTCATTTGCGACCAATACCGCCAGCAGGAGCTGGATGACGGGGCGGCGGTGATCGCCTGGCTGGCGGAGCAGCCCTGGTGCGATGGCAATGTGGGTATGATGGGTATTTCCTGGGGAGGGTTTAACGGGCTGCAGGTGGCATCGTTGGCGCCGCCTGCGCTGAAGGCGGTGATCTCCGCCTGCTCCACCGACGATTTGTATCTCGACAATATGCATTACATGGGCGGATGCCTGTTGACCGACAATCTGTCCGAGGCCACCACCATGTTCTCGGTCAACACCTGTCCGCCAGACCCGGCCCTGGTGGGTGAGCGCTGGCGGGAAATGTGGATGCAGCGACTACATGGCAGCGGTCTGTGGCTGGACACCTGGCTGCGGCACCAGTATCGGGACGAATACTGGAAGCACGGCTCCGTCAGTGAACACTACGACGCGATTCGCTGCCCGGTGATGTTGGTGGGCGGTTGGGCCGATGGTTATACCAATGCGATATTCCGCTTGTTAGAGCACCTGCAGGTGCCCCGCCAGGGGCTGATCGGTCCCTGGGGCCACAAGTACCCGCACCAGGGGGTACCCGGCCCGGCGATCGGTTTTCTGCAAGAGGCATTGCGCTGGTGGGACCACTGGCTCAAAGGGCGCGATACCGGGGTTATGGAGGAGCCGATGCTGCGCGCCTGGATGCAGGACAGCGTGCCGCCAACCACTTACTACCGGGAGCGTCCGGGCCGCTGGGTGGGTGAGGAGACCTGGCCGGCGCCGCGGATCCGCGACGTCGCTTACGGGCTGGATAGCCACCGCATCCTGATGCCCGGAGATGAGCCCTGCCCGAGCGACGAAAATATCTGCATACAGTCTCCGCTGTCTGTGGGGCTGATGGCCGGCAAGTGGTGTTCATATACCAGCGCCCCGGATCTCCCCCACGACCAGCGTCAGGAAGACGGCGGCTCGCTGGTGTTCGAGAGCGCGCCGCTGAAGGAGGCCGTGGAAATACTGGGCGCTCCGGTGGTAGAACTGGAGCTGGCGTGCAACCAGCCAGTGGCGATGATTGCCGCGCGGCTTTCCGATGTGGCGCCGGACGGCAAGGCTACCCGGGTGACCTACGGCCTGTTCAACCTGACTCACCACCGCAGCCACGCGGAGCCCGAAAGGCTGGTCCCCGGAAAGACCTACCGGGTGCGAGTGGCGTTGAATGCCATTGGCCAGAACTTCCCCGCCGGCCACCGGATTCGCCTCAGCCTTTCCACCTCCTACTGGGCGCTGGCCTGGCCGCCTCCCGAGCCGGTGTGTATGACGGTGTATCCCGCCGCGAGCTGCCTGCTGCTGCCACAACGGGATCCCCGCGCACAAGATGACGACATCGCGTTCGAGGTGGCGGAGGGCGCACGCCCCACACCGATCCAGATAGTCGAGCCGGCGGAGCAGAACTGGCTGGTGCACGTGGACCTGGCGCTGGACCGGTCAGTGCTCGAAGTAATCAAGGATGAGGGGATGAAGCGGATTGATGAGATCGATTTGGAAGTCGCGAATCGCACCTGGAACTGGTACACCTTTGACGGTGACGACTTTGACAGTGTGCGCGGCGAGACACGCACCGAGCGGATTTTTCGTCGTGGCGACTGGTCCGTGCGCACGACAACCCGTACCGTGCTCACCGCGGATAGGGAATATTTCTACATCCACGCAGAGCTGGATGCCTGGGAGGGCGACCGCCGGGTTTTCGCGGAGAACTGGCAGCGTCGAATTCCCCGCGATCACCTCTGACTTTCTCTTTCTCAGCTCAGGCTTGCCAGGGCTTCCTTGGTAAACGGCACGATCTCTTCCTCGCGGCCTTCCCGCACTTTCTGCAGCCAGTTCGGGTCCTGCAACAGGGCGCGGCCCACGGCGATCATGTCGAATTCGCCGTTGTCCATGCGGCGGGTCAGTTCGTCCAGACCGGTGGGATTGGCGGTGCCGCCCATGCCCTGGTTGTTGCCGCCGATAAAGTCATCGTCGAGGCCGACACTGCCGACGGAGATGACCGGCTTGCCGGTAAGCTCCTTGGTCCAGCCCGCCAGGTTCAGCTCCGAACCCTCAAACTCCGGTACCCAGAAGCGTCTTGTGGATGCGTGGAAGATATCCACACCAGCGTCCACCAGCGGCGTAAGGAAGCGTTCCAGCTCCACCGGGTTGTGTGCCAGCCGCGCGTCATAGTCCTGCTGTTTCCACTGGGAGTAGCGCAGCACGATGGCGAAGTCGTCGCCCACCGCGTCGCGCACCGCTTCCACAATCTCCACCGCAAAGCGGGTGCGGTTTTCCAGGGAGCCGCCGTACTCGTCGTCGCGCTGGTTGGTGCCCTCCCAGAAAAACTGGTCGATGAGATAACCGTGGGCACCGTGAATTTCTACACCGTCGAAGCCCGCCGCCTGTGCCGCGCGCGCGGAATCGGCGAAGGCTTTGACCGTGTCCTGGATATCCTGCCTGGTCATGGCGTGGCCGTTCGGCTTGCCGGGTTTGAACAGGCCGGAGGGCGAGTGGGCGGGGAAGGATTTGTCCGGGCCGATACCCTCCTTGCGCACGGCACCCACGTGCCAGAGCTGCGGAATGATCTGGCCGCCGGCACCGTGCACCTGATCGACGACATTCTTCCAGCCGGCCATGGCATCGTCGCCATAGATCGCCGGTACGTTTTCGTAGCCGTTGGCGGCGGGGTGGCCGACAAAGGTGCCCTCGGTAATGATCAGGCCCACGTCGCCCTCGGCGCGGCGGCGGTAATAGCCGGCCACCTGGTCATTGGGCACATAGCCCGGCGAGGCGGTGCGGGTCATGGGGGCCATGGCCACGCGATTGCGCAGCTTCAGGGATTTGTGCTCGAACGGGCTTAGCAGGCTGTCCAGGGAATGGCTCATGAATGACTCCGGTTGTTTTCCTCGGGTGGAGCACTCTACCGCGTACCTGGGGGTCAGGGGATTATCTTAGGCGTAAAGGCGGTTGATATTTT
>NZ_CAJXKH010000160.1 GCF_913055755.1 uncultured Microbulbifer sp. | reverse complement strand
AACCAGGTAATCCCGGTGGCCCGCGGTCAGGCCCAGCGCATGATCGAGGAGGCGGAAGCCTACAAGTCCCGCGTGGTGGAAAGTGCCCGCGGTGAGGCGGCGCGCTTCACCCAGTTGCTGACGGAATATGAGCGTGCGCCGGAAGTTACCCGCGAGCGCATGTACCTGGACACGGTCCAGGACGTGATGAGCAACACCTCCAAGGTGATGGTCGACGTCGAGGGTGGCAACAACATGATGTACCTGCCGCTGGACAAGCTGGCCCAGAGCAGTGCCGGTTCCGCGTCCCAGCGACCACAGGTTTCTCCCCAGGTGATCGACGAGATTTCCCAGCGGGTGATCGACCAGTTGCGCACTGAAGTTGCCAACAGCCGTCGCAGTCGCGAAGTGCGTTAAGGGGAGCTGCAATGAACAACAACAAATCGCTTTTTATTCTCGCGCTGGTGCTGATCGGCTTGCTGGTGCTGTCCAGCAGTGCCTTCGTGGTGAAGGAAACCGAAAAGGCCGTACTGCTGCGCTTCGGTGAGGTAGTGCGTACCGATTACGAGCCCGGGCTCTATTTCAAGATGCCGCTGGTCAACCAGTTGCGCAAGTTCGACGCGCGTATCCAGACGGTGGATTCCCAGCCGGTGCGCATGCTGAACAGTGAAAACAAGTTCATGATGGTGGACTCCTACGCCAAGTACCGCATTTTCGACGTGGGTCGTTTTTACGTTGCCACCCGCGGTGACGAGCGCAACGCGGTGCGACTGCTGGCGGAACAGATCAACAACCGCCTGCGTAACCAGTTCGGTGTGCGCGACCTGCACGAAGTGGTAAGCGGTCAGCGCGACGAGTTGATGGCGGAGATCACCAAGAATCTGAACGAGTCGGCCCAGAAGGATCTGGGGGTGGAAGTCGTCGATGTGCGGGTGAAGCGTATCGACCTGCCGCCGGAGGTATCCGAGTCGGTATTCCAGCGTATGCGTGCCGGCCGTGAACTGCAGGCGCGCGACCACCGGGCCAAAGGTCAGGAGGCCAGCGAGCGTATCCGCGCCAACGCCGACCGCCAGAAGGTGGTGATCGAGGCCGAGGCTTATCGCAAGGCGGAAGAGCTGCGCGGTGCCGGTGATGCCGAGGCCGCCAAGATTTATGCCCAGGCTTACAGCGCGAACCCCGAGTTCTACCGTTTCTCGCGCAGCCTCACGGCGTACAAGGAGTCGTTCAAGGACAAGAGCGATATGCTGCTGGTGGAACCCGACAGCCAGTTCTTCCGTTACCTGAAGGATCCTGAGGGCAAGTAACGGTGACATAAATTGGCCCGGTGGCGGTGCCGCTACCGGGTACAGCCTTGTGAGACACGCCGTAAACCCATCCCTGGGGGCTCTGCACCGCCATCCATGGCGGTGAAGGTCTCACAAGGCTGTACCCGGCATCGGCGCCTTCGCGGAAATTCCATCGCCAATCGCTAGAGTGGATGGAGCCCACAAGAACTGGCCACAGCCCCACAAATTAGTGGTAAAATCCCCAAAACCGGGCCGGCGCCCGGTTTTTTTGTGCCGGCCCGATAGCCGAATCTCGGAATGGAGTCACCGCCGTGTGGGAAGAGCTGCTGCGGGCCCTGGGCCTGGTGCTGATCATCGAGGGCATATTGCCGTTTCTCTACCCCGGACGCTGGCGCGCACTGGTGCAGCAGCTGGCATCTGTGGATAATCGCAGCCTGCGCACGGCGGGGCTGATTTCCATGCTCGCCGGTACAGTCCTGCTGATGCTGATTGGCGGCTCGCCGGAATAGTCCAGCCGCCACAACCGAGGTTCCCACGGTCGCGAAGACCGCATCGTTAATAGTCGAACGCCCACACCATGACCCAAGCCGAACGCTGGATGCTACCGGATGGCATCGCCGAGATTTTGCCCGCGGACGCCAAGCGGGTGGAGACCCTGCGCAGAAACCTGCTCGACCTCTACCACCGCTGGGGCTACGAGCTGATCATTCCGCCGATGGTGGAATTTACCGAATCCCTGCTGATCGGCATGGGGCGCGACGTGGACCTGAGCACTTTCCGGGTGACCGACCAGCTGTCCGGCCGCATTCTCGGCATTCGCGCGGATATCACGCCGCAGGCCGCGCGTATCGACTCCCACAGTTTTCCCCGCAGCGGCGCCAACCGCCTCTGCTATGCGGGCCAGGTGCTGTATACCCGCCCGCGCACGCCCATGGGACCGCGGGCGCCGATCCAGATCGGCGCCGAGCTCTACGGCGTCGACAGCCTGCAGGGGGATATCGAAGTCATCTCCCTGATGATCGAGACCCTGCGTATGGCGGGGATTCGCGAGATCCACCTGGACCTCGGTCACGTGGCCATTTTCCGCCGCCTGGCGGAAGCCGCCGGCCTCGACAGCGAGCAGAAGGCGGAGCTGAGCGTGTTGCTGCAGAGCAAGGCGGTGGCGGATATCGAACACTGGGTGGACGAAAATATCCTGGACACCGGTGCCGCCAACTGGCTGCGTACCCTGCCGCGCCTGGCCGGAGGCACCGAGTGCCTGTCGCGGGCGCGCGAGGTATTTGCCGATGCCCCCGCGTCGCTGCGCGCGGCGCTGGAAGAACTGCAGCAGGTGGCGGATGCGGTAGCGCGCCGCTACCCGCAGGTGGCGCTGTTTTTCGATCTCGGCGAAATGCGCGGTTACGACTACGAAACCGGGCTGGTATTTGCCGCCTACAGTCCGGGCCACGGCCAGGCGCTGGCCAACGGCGGGCGCTACAACGGTATCGGTGCGGTGTTCGGCCGCGACCGCGCGGCCACCGGCTTCAGTACCGACCTGGTGGCAATCAATACCCTGGGCGCCAACGGCGAGCGCGAAGCCGGTGCCATCCTGGCGCCCGAAGATGGCTGTGAACAACTGTGGCAGACCATTGCCAGGCTGCGCAGCGAGGGTGAAGTGGTGATCAGTGCCATGCCGGAGCAGAGCGACTGTGCCGGCGACAGTGAAACCCTGGCCCGCTGCGACCGCGAGCTGGTGCGCGAAGGCGACACCTGGGTGGTGAAACCCCGGGGCTGAACCCTAGACTATTCAGTTGAATTGCGATTTCTGGCCGCATGACGGGCGCGGCCGATATCTCCCTGTTCGCCCGTCTAAACGTTGAACTGACGACACGAGATTTACGCACATGGGCAAGAATGTAGTGGTGCTGGGCACCCAGTGGGGCGACGAAGGCAAAGGCAAGATTGTCGATCTGCTGACCGAGAAAGTCGCACTGGTAGTCCGCTTTCAGGGCGGTCACAACGCCGGCCACACTCTGGTGATCAACGGTGAGAAAACCGTGCTGCACCTGATCCCCTCCGGCGTCCTGCGCCCGGATGTGACCTGCCTGATCGGCAACGGTGTAGTGCTGTCCCCGGAAGCCCTCGAAAAAGAGATGGGCGAACTGGAAGCCGCCGGTGTACCGGTGCGCAAGCGCCTGCGTCTGTCCCCGGCCTGTCCGCTGATTCTGCCGGTACACGTGGCCCTGGACCAGGCCCGTGAAAAAGCCCGTGGTGACAAGGCGATTGGCACCACCGGCCGCGGTATTGGCCCGGCCTACGAAGACAAGGTAGCGCGCCGCGGCCTGCGCCTTGGCGACCTGTGCAACTGGGACAACTTCTGTGCCCAGCTGAAAGAGCTGCTCGAATATCACAACTTTGCCCTGACCCAATACTACAAGGCTG
>NZ_CAJXKH010000159.1 GCF_913055755.1 uncultured Microbulbifer sp. | reverse complement strand
TTTACGCAGAACATTGAGGTAAGGGTCTTGTAAGCTGTGCCCTTTTGACATCTTTTTTCTCCTTGCCAAAAGATAAACCGCCAGATGACGCACGATCGCGCCCGCGAACCCCGCGGACTAAAGACGGCCATGGTGAAAAGGCGTATAAAAAAGAGCCGCATTTAACAAAGGCTCTGTGAATAACTGACTGATCAGGTCCGGATACACCGGCCCACTCACGTTATGGCTGCTCAACCAAGAAATTTCAAGGCCTCAGATAACATTTCGTCAATTTTGCGGATTTTGCCGCCAGGCTCCTGAGCGCAAATATACTGCACATCCGGCCAGCGCCGCAGCCAGGTGAGCTGGCGCTTGGCGAGCTGACGGGTGGCTGCGATGCCCGCTTCCACCATCTGCGGGTAGTCGAGCTCTCCCGCGAGGTACTGCCAGACCTGGCGGTAGCCCACCGCGCGAATCGCCGGCAGGTCCTGGTGCAGGTCGCCGCGGGCGCGCAGGGCCCGCACCTCCTCGATAAACCCGCGCTCCAGCATACGCTCGAAACGCAGGGCAATGCGCTGGTGCAGTATCGACCTGTCCCGCGGCATTATCGCCAGCTGCTGGATGTTGTAGCGCTCCGTCAGCGAGTCTTTTTCCTGCTCCGCCCGCAACTGGGTCATGGTCTTGCCGGTGAGGTGGTAGACCTCCAGCGCCCGCTCGATGCGCACCGAGTGATTCGGGTGCAGCTCCGCGGCCAGGGCCGGGTCGACTCTCTCCAGTTCCGCGTGCAGCGCGGGCCAGCCCTCTTTTGCCGCGCGCGCCTCTATGTCGGCGCGAAACGCGGGGTCGGCCTCGGGCATTTCCGCCATCCCGTGCAATAGAGCGCGGAAATAGAGCATGGTTCCGCCCACCAGCAGCGGAATTTTGCCGCGCCCGCTGATTTCCTCCATCGCCGCCAGCGCATCCTCGCGAAACCTTCCCGCGGAATAGCTCTCCGCGGGGTCGCAGATATCGATCAGGCGGTGGGGGTAACGGGCCAGCTCCTCCGGGGTGGGCTTGGCCGAGCCGATATCCAGCCCGCGATACACCAGCGCGGAGTCGACACTGATCAGCTCGACCGGCAACTGGTCGCTGATCGCCATGGCCAGATCGGTCTTGCCCGAGGCCGTCGGCCCCATCAGAAAGATGGCGCGGGGCTTAGAACTGTTCATACAGACACCTTTAGCACCCGCGCAGTAGATTTTTATTGGCCACGCATAAACCATTTGTCCATATCGGACAGCTTAACCTGGGTCCAGGTGGGGCGGCCGTGATTGCACTGGCCACTGCGCTCGGTGCGCTCCATGTCCCGCAGCAACCCGTTCATTTCCGGAATGGTCAGCTTGCGATTGGCGCGCACGGAGCCGTGACAGGCCATGGTGGAAAGGATCTCGTTGATCTTGTCGCCGATACGGTCGCTGCTGCCCTCGGCCAACAGATCGCTCAGCACGTCCCGCACCAGCTGCTCCACCGGTGCGCCGTGCAGCATCGTGGGCACCTGTCGCACCATCAGGGTTTCGGGCCCCCCGCGCTGCAGTACAAACCCCAGCGCAGTAAAGACTTCCTCACGCTCCTCGAAGCAGTCTGCCTCGCGCTCACTCACCGCCAGACTCACCGGCACCAGCAGCGGCTGGGCCTGAATACCGCCGGCAGCGTGGGCAGATTTCATCCGCTCGTAGACAATGCGCTCGTGGGCCGCGTGCATGTCCACCACGATCATGCCGTGCTCGTTCTGGGCCAAGATATAGATACCGTGCAGCTGCGCGATGGCGAACCCCAGCGGGGGTGTCTCACCCTCTGCCTCCGCGGCAATCCCGGTGTTCCAGGATTGCGACTGTGGGACCGCTGCAGTGGCGGCCGGCGCCTCGGCGACGCCACCAGCATAGGGCCGGTGCAGTTCGCCATAGCCCTGCATCTGCTGCTGAATCCGCGCCGGCGAGCTGCGCTCACCAAATCCACTGCTCACTGCGGGTTGCGCCGGACCCTGAGCGGGCGATTGTGCCGGCACCTGGGAAAGCGGCATCCGCTCCTGCCCGGAAAATTCGCCGGCGGCCACCCCGGATACCTGCGGTGCAGCCTCTTCGCTCTCCTCCCGCTGCCCCGGGCGCACATCCGCCAGCGCGCGGTGCAGGGAGCCAAACAGGAAGTCGTGTACCAGGCGGCTGTCGCGAAAGCGCACCTCGTGCTTGGTGGGATGTACGTTCACATCCACCGACGCCGGGTCCAGCTCCAGATACAGTACAAACGCCGGGTGGCGGCCGTGATACAGCACGTCGGCAAAGGCGCGGCGCACCGCGTGGCTCACCACCCGGTCGCGGATGGCGCGGCCATTGACGTAGAAAAACTGCAGATCCGCCTGGGAGCGGGAAAACGCCGGCTCCGCGACCCATCCCCACATGCGCAGGCCGCTGCGCTCGATATCGATATGCAGCGCATTCTGCATAAACGCCGGCCCGCACAACTGCGCCACTCGGCGCTCCATTTCCGCGCGGCTGGTGCCGCCGCGCAGGTTGTGCACACCCTTGCCGTTGTGGCGCAGACTGATGGAAACATCGAAGCGCGACAGCGCGAGGCGTTTGATGGTCTCGTCGACGCGGTTGAATTCGGTTTTTTCCGTGCGCAGGAATTTTCGCCGCGCGGGGGTATTGAAGAACAGGTCCCGCACTTCGACGGTGGTGCCGCGGGGATGTGCTGCGGGGGCCAGCTGGGTTTCCATCTCGCGCCCCTCTGCGGACACCACCCAGCCCTTGCCGGTTTCCTCGCGGCTGCTGGTGAGGGTGAGACGGGCCACGGAGGAAATACTGGCGAGGGCCTCACCGCGGAAACCGAGGGTGGCCACCGCTTCCAGGTCTTCCAGTGCGTGGATCTTGGAGGTGGCGTGACGGGCCAGCGCCAGGTGCAGGTCTTCCTTTTCGATGCCCTTGCCGTTGTCCCGCACCATGATGCGCTTGACCCCGCCCGCATCCAGGTCCACTTCCAAGCGGCTAGCACCGGCATCGAGGCTGTTTTCCAGCAGCTCCTTGATCACGGAAGCCGGGCGCTCAACCACCTCACCGGCGGCGATCTGGTTGGCTAATCTCGGGGACAGTAATTGGATATTTTCGGGCATTGGATCTTGCATTTGGCTTTGAACCCCATAGCACGAATCAAACCACGCTATCGGAGTTCTATTGTATTGCGGTGGCGCTGGAGCACCGGGTATAAGTTTTTGGAACCGCTGTGAATACGTCCATGTACGCTGCGTCGGCGACGTCCCTGTCGCCGACGCTTCCAAAAACTTATACCCGCCACTCCAGCTTAACTTCGTACTTCTGCGCTCCGCACAGGCTGCGACCTTTTTAGACCCCAATACCTCTAAGCTAAGGCAGGATGATGGGGATGGGTTTTCAAAAGCGTCGCAAACAGGATGTTTGCGCCGCAGCTCCCAGGGATGGGTTCACAGCGGTTTTGAAAACCCATCCCCAGCAGCCTGCCGCCACCACACTCGGACGTCAGCCTCTTGCTCGCAGCGAGGTGCCACATCAGCCCTCAACCAGAAGGAATCATCAACTTCTGACCCACCCGGATCATGGAAGTCGCCATTCCGTTGACTTTTTTCAGGTCGGCAACGGAAACGTTGTAGCGCGCTGCGATGCCGGACAGGGTGTCGCCGCGGGCAATCGTGTGTTCGCGACCGGCGCCGCCATTGGACGCCAGCCAGCTGCCCGCCGGCGGGCGGGCCTTGAAGTGGGCCACTATACCTTCGCTGAGTTTTTCTGCCATG
>NZ_CAJXKH010000158.1 GCF_913055755.1 uncultured Microbulbifer sp. | reverse complement strand
CTTTCGCCTTGAATTCCTCGTGCACGATACAGGCACCGTCCCACAGCAATACATCGGCACCGGTCTGCTTCTGCACATAGCTGCCCAGATGTTTGTCCGGCGCCCACAAAATTTTCTCGCCCTCGGAGTCCAGGTAATCCACCACGTCCAGCGCGATGCTGGAGGTCACTACCCAGTCCGCGCGGGCTTTTACCGCCGCGGATGTATTCGCGTACACCACCACGGTGCGATCCGAATGCTGGTCGCAAAACGCTGAAAATTCATCGATGGGACAGCCGAGGTCGAGGGAGCAGGTTGCTTCCAGGGTCGGCATCAGGACGCGTTTGTTAGGCGTGAGGATTTTCGCGGTTTCGCCCATGAATTTCACACCGGCGACAATCAGAGTGTCGGCCTGGTGCTGGGCGCCGAAGCGGGCCATTTCCAGGGAGTCGGACACACAGCCACCGGTGTCTTCCGCCAACTGCTGAATCAGCGGGTCAGTATAGTAGTGCGCCACGAGTACGGCGTTCTGCTCCTTGAGCAGACGCTTGATACGCTCACGCCAAAGTTCCAGTTCTTCCTCGCTGTACTGATGGGCCTCCGGGTGTGCCAGGTGATCCTGGACAAAATCCCGCGCATCAATGGGGTTGGAAGACGCTATTTTCTCACTGCTTTCGGTCATGGAATCTCTGCACTACCGGAAAAAGCGGGCATTATAACGCCCTGAAAAATTTTCGCGCACACGACAAGTTTAACGTCGGAGTATACCGAGGGCGATGTATCGAATGGAGAGTATCGTATGGAGAAATGGTATAGGGAGAATGGTGGGTCGTGCTGGATTCGAACCAGCGACCAATTGGTTAAAAGCCAACTGCTCTACCAACTGAGCTAACGACCCTTAATCCCCCTCGCTGTGAGGAGCTGCGTATCTTACGGATCTAATCCGAAAACACAAGACCCGATGACAAAAAAATTACCAGCAAATTGAAGGGCTTAGCGATACCTGCCCGCCGGGCAATCCGGGGCTGCCCGTCGCGCGGTTCCACCGCAATCAGGTGTAAACCGTCGGATCCTCAAGTCCCGCTTCCGCGAACCCCGCGGCCCGCAGGCGGCAGCTGTCACAGCGGCCACAGGCGGCGCCATTGGGCTGCGCTTGATAGCAGCTGACCGTCAGACTGTAATCGACGCCCAGCTCACTACCCCGCTTGACGATGTCCGCCTTGGTCATCTTCATCAAAGGTGCGTGAACGGTAAGCTTGTTCCCTTCCACACCGGCTTTGGTGGCGAGGTTCGCCATCTTTTCAAAGGCGTCGATGTACTCCGGTCGGCAATCCGGGTAACCAGAGTAATCAACCGCATTGACGCCCACAAAAATATCTTGCGCCCCCAGCACTTCCGCCCAGCCCAGGGCGATAGACAGGAACACGGTGTTGCGCGCCGGCACATAAGTGACCGGAATGCCGGCGGTTTCCTCTTCCGGCACCGCAATGCTGTCATCCGTGAGTGCCGACCCACCAATGACCCGCAGGTCAAGCTTCACCACCTTGTGCTCGCGGGCGTCCAGGTCCGCAGCTACCCGCTGCGCAGCCATCAATTCGGCGCTGTGGCGCTGGCCGTAGTCAAATCCCAGCGCGTAACACTCGTACCCTTCCGCGCGGGCCATCGCCAGCACGGTGGCGGAGTCCAGGCCGCCGGAAAGCAGGACCACGGCTTTCTTTTTAGTCTGTTCAGTGCTCATAAGCCTCGCGCTCGTCATCTTTTTAAACAGGAAGGGGACTGAAGAGGGCTCAGACCCCGGGGATGTCGCCCCACAACAGTTTGTGCAGCTGTAACTGCATGCGCACCGGCAGGCGGTCCTCGATAATCCAGTCCGCCAACTGGCGTGCCGGCAGCTGCTCGTAGCTGGGCGAAAACAGGACCTCGCCCACCCGCTCGTGCAGGCGGTACTGGTCCAGGGCGAATTTGGCCCAGTCGTAGTCGCCGCGGTCACAGATCACGAACTTTACCTGATCCTTTTCCGTCAGCAGCGGCAGGTTTTCCATGCGGTTGCGGGACTGTTCGCCGGAGGCCGGGGTCTTGAGGTCGACCACCCGCGACACCCGCGGATCCACCTCGTCCACCGCCATGGCACCACTGGTTTCCAGTGATACCTGGTAGCCAGCATCGCACAGCGCGGTCAACAGCGGCAGGCAGTTGGGCTGCGCCAGCGGTTCACCACCGGTTACACACACCCTCGGCAGCGGGTAACCGCGAACCGCGTACCCGTCCACTTTCTGCAATATCTCGGCCAGGGACAGGCGTTCGCCACCGTAGAAGGCGTACTCGGAGTCACAGTAGGTACAGCGCAGCGGGCAGCCGGTCAGGCGCACGAAGATCGTGGGCCGGCCGGAATCCCGGGCTTCCCCCTGCAGGGAGTAGAAAATTTCGCTTATGCGGAGAGACTCCGCGTTCAGGTCAGTCATGATTCCACAGCCTGTGCCGGTTCCGCTGAATCGGCACATATAAAAACGCCCGGGTGACGGATGCCACCCGGGCGCGGGATCATAGAGTTTTTTTGATCACAAAACCAGCACCTGCAAAAGGCGCAGATTACTGGAAGTTATCTTTCAGGTACTGCTTGGCGAGGCCGGCGGCACGGGCATCACTGCCTGCCACCTGCTGCAGCAGTTCTTTTGCCTTGGCGTTATCGCCCAGCTGGTGGTACACGGTACCGAGCTTGTAGCGGCCGTCCCACACCTTGCTGGAATTCGGGTAGCCGTCGAGCAGCGCCACAAACCACTGGCGCGCTTCCTCTACATTGCCCTGAACCAGCGCGATTTCCCCGAGCCAGTAATTGGCATTGGGGGCGTACTGGCCATTGGGATAGTCGTCGAGCAGGCTCTTGAACGCCTTGCTGGCACCGTCGTAATCCCCCTGGCGGGCCAGTCCGAAGCTGGCCTGGTAGCGCTCTTTTTCATCGCCACCGTTGCCACCGGCAGACCCGACAGAAGGAGCCGGCGTCACTGGCGCGCTGGTGCTGTCACCGTTCGCGTTATCGCCGCCTTCGGGCGCAGCGGTTGCCGGCGCATCGCCGGAAAGCTTGGCGATCCGGCGGTCGAGATCCATGTAGTCTTCGGTGCGCTGCTGTCGCAGCCGCTTGACCTCGTGCCTCAGCTCTTCAACCGCGCCGCGCAGTTCCTGGACTTCCTGCTGCAATACCTGCATCTGGTAGTAGGCTTCCGCTTGCGGACTGGCCTGCAGGCGACCGGCAGAGGTGTCGGTGCGGCTGGCCAGCTGGGGATAGCTGGGAGGCGGTGGGGTTTGCGAGCCCCGGCTGCTCGAACTGTTACTGGACAGGTCGACAATCGGGGCCTGCGAGAATACGGGCGATGCCGCAGCCATGGAGGCTGCGGCGATCGCAATACTTCTGATCAGAAATGTCAGTTGCATGCTTTTAGATTAGTTGATCACCACGCGACGGTTCATGGCGCGAGCGCTTTCGCTGGAACCTTCCTGCGCCGGACGCTCTTCACCGTAGCTGATCACTTCCAGGCTGGCAGCGTCAACGCCCTGCAGCACCAGGAAGTCGCGAACCGCGTTGGCACGACGCTCGCCCAGAGCCAGGTTGTATTCACGGGTACCCAGTTCGTCAGCGTGGCCTTCCAGGCGTACGGTGCCGGTAGCGGCGCGCATACGGTCAGCGTGCTTGATCAGCAGCTCACGGGTGGAGGGCTTCAGCAGAGACTGGTCAAAGTCGAAGTAAACGACGTTGTCCAGCGGTACTACTACTTCCTGCGCCGGAGTTTCTTCAACTACCGGAGGAGGGGTTTGCTCAACCATCTGGTTGGCGCTGTCATCGGTGTCGGTGCTGG
>NZ_CAJXKH010000157.1 GCF_913055755.1 uncultured Microbulbifer sp. | reverse complement strand
AGGCGGAAGAATCAGAACAGCCTAAGGGCTGTTCTGCCCCTGCGGGCTTCGCGCTGGCGCGCTCGTTGCAAATCGCTGGCGCGATTAGTCGAACCACATCGGTGGTTCTCATCCACCTCCGTGAACCATAAAAAAAGCCGCACCCTTTCGGGAGCGGCTTTTTGTATGGTGCCCAGAGGCGGAATCGAACCACCGACACGGGGATTTTCAATCCCCTGCTCTACCGACTGAGCTATCTGGGCTTCGCTTTGTTCGGGGTTGTCCCCGGCAGCGAGGCGCGTATTAAACCTGCTCTCTCGGGGGGAGTCAACCCCTTGATTGATAAATAGTTTTCCCGTTTGTAAGCGGTCGCTTACCCGGCGTGGCTATCCTCGATCGCGGCGCCTTTTACTGCTGGTCTTCCGGTACGAAGCCTTCCGCTGCGTCGTAGTCCTCACCGCTGAAGAACTTGGTCATCTGCTCGGCGAGATAGGCGCGGGTGGAGGGTTCCATCATGTTGAGGCGTTTCTCGTTGATCAGCATGGTCTGATGCGCCAGCCACTCCTGCCAGGCCTTGGCGGAGACGTTCTCGAAGATATCCTGGCCTTTGGGGCCGGGGAAGGGCGGGTTGGGGAGACCTTCCAGTTCCTGTTGGTATTTGCGGCAGAAGACGGTACGGGACATGGGTTCTCCTCAGGTTCTCTCAACAGGGCTCCAGCAGGGGAGCCCGAAGTGCCACCAGCTGTTTCACCAGCTTGGCAATGGGCGCCGGCAGTCCCAGGTCCTGTGCGGACCGGGGCCGGTCGAGCTGGCGCAGTTTATACCAGCCGCTGGAGCCTTCCGCCACCTGGCTGGGTCTGGCCGGCAGTTGTATCCACACAGGGTGTATATCCAGGTGGAAGTGGGTAAAGGTGTGGCGCATGGGCGGCAGCGGCTGGACCTCGCCGGCGCTCAGGTCCCGGGATGCCAGCCACTCCTGGGCGCTGGCCTCACCGCCGTCGTCGCCCTCCAGCTGTGGCGGAATCCACAGCCCGCCCCAGATGCCGGTGGCCGGGCGCTGTTCCAGGTACAGTTCGCCATCGTGTTCGATCAGCAACAGGGTAGTCTGGCGTACCGGCTTTTCCTTTTTCGGCTTCTTGCCCGGGTAATCCGTCGGGTTGCCCTGGGCGTGGGCGGTGCAGTTTTTTGCGAAGGGGCAGCGCTCGCAGGCGGGTCTCGCGCGACTGCACAGGGTAGCCCCCAGGTCCATCATCGCCTGGGTGTAGTCCCCGGTGCGGGACTCCGGTGTATAGCGTTCCGCTATCTCCCACAGGCGCTTGGCCACCGTTGTCTGTCCCGGCCAGCCGTCCACCGCGTGCATGCGAGCCAGTACCCGCTTCACATTGCCATCCAGAATCGGTGCGGCCAGGTTCATGCTGATGCTGGCAATGGCGCCGGCGGTGGAGCGGCCAATGCCCGGCAGCTCCGCCAGTGCCTCCACATCCTGTGGGAACTTGCCGCCGTGCTGGCTCACCACCGCCTGGGCGCATTTATGCAGATTGCGCGCGCGAGCGTAATAGCCGAGGCCGCTCCAGTGAGCCAGTACCGCGTCCTGGCTGGCCGTGGCCAGCGCTTCCAGCGTTGGGAAGGATTCCATAAAGCGCTGGTAATAGGGGATGACCGCGGTGACCTGGGTCTGCTGCAGCATGATCTCCGACACCCACACCCGGTAGGGGTTGATGTTCTGCTGCCACGGCAGATCGTGGCGACCGTGCTGGTCGAACCAGGCGAGCAGGGCCTGCTGGAATTTGGCGGGAGTGAGGGGCTTGGGCATGGGTCAAAACAAAAATGGGCACCACTGAGGGTGCCCATCGTACTTGGAATTGTCGCTTCGTCATACCGGGCTGCGCCGGGATGACGAGCGAGGCCGGGATCAGTTGTCGCGGTCGAACAGGCCCTTGAACTTGTCTTTCAGCTCGTCGACCTTCTCCTTGACCTTGTCGCCGTACTTCTTCTCCGCCTTGTATTTCAGTTCGTCGCGGATCAGGTCGTCGAGGCGGCGGCTGTCCGGTTTGCAGGTGGTGGCGCCGGCGTCGCCGAAGCTGTCCTTGCAGCGCAGCGGCAGCGGGCGGTCGCGCCAGCGGTCGTTCTGCACCGAGCAGCCGTTGCCGGAAGTCTTCTCGCCGGTGAGCGCCAGGCCGAGAGCGAAGTCGAATTCCTGCTTGCCCAGGTCCACGGTGCCGTCGCCGGTAAGGGCGATGTTTTCCACCCCGGCGTTGATCTGCTGCACCTTGGCCACGTCGCCATCCAGGTTGATGCCGGCGCGCAGGTCCTGCAGGCGGGTGCTCTGGGGCCACTCTTTCTCCGGCAGCGGGGTTTTCTCCGCGTAGCTCACCAGCTGGCACATGCCCTTTTCCAGGTTGAACGGGGCCAGTGCCAGTTCTGCGGAATTGAGCTGCACCGCGGCGTGCAGGTTCTTCTGCAGCGCCAGGGTGTCGGCGCCGCTGGTCTGGGCTACCCAGGTGAGGTCGGTGCGCCCGGACAGAGTGACTTTTTTCTGATCCGCTGCTTCCGGCTCATCGCTGGCAAACAGCGCTTCCTGCACCTTGGATATTTCCACCCCGGTGAGGCCGCCGCTCAGTTCGCCGCGGGCGGATTTGCCGCGGGCATTGAATACGCCGGTGCTATTCAGTTTGCCGCCGTAGAGATCAGCGGCAAGCTGGTTGAGCTGGTACAGGCCGTTGGTGACCTTCACCGCCAGTTGCGGCTGGTCGATATCGAAATCCAGTGCGCGCACCTTTTCCAGCTTCAGGTCGAGGCTGGCATTGAAGCCGCGCATGGCTTCCAGTGGCAGCGGTACCGGCTGGGCGGCGGCCACGTCGGCGGCGAGTTCCTCTCCTTCCGGAGTGGCAACCGGCGGCGGCAGGTAGTCGTCCACATTCAGCTCTGCCCCGCGCAGGGTCAGGGATGCGCCGGGCACATCGCCGGCCTGGTAGCTGGCGCTGCCGCTGAATGTCAGACCGTCGAGGGTCAGTTGCAGAGGCTCGAGGCTGAGTTGCTTGTCGCTGCCACTGATGTCGGATTCGAGGCTGAACTCCCGCAGCACTTCGGCGCTCTGCGCCTTGTAGTCGCTGCCCACTGCGGCGATCCAGCCGGTGAGGGGCTCCGCCTTGGCATTGAGGTTCAGCTGTACCTGCCAGGGGGTATCCGCTTTGACCCGGTGCACATTGCCGCGCAGGTTCAGTTGCGCTTCGGCGCCGTTGGCGCTGGTGAGCTTGATATTTGCCGGTTGCAGGCGCAGGCCGTTGAGGCCCTTGTCGATGGCGAGGCTGCTGTCCAGATCCAGGGTGATGGCTTCCGGCAGGGCGCTGCCGGCCAGTTCCGCGCTGAGGTGCACATCGCCGGGCTTGCCGCCGGGCACCAGGTTGTCGGCGGTGATACGCAGTTTGCTGATGGTGTATTCGGTACCCGCCTGTTGGTCGCTGTAGCGCAGGAACCCGTCTTCGAGGCGCAGCTGCTCCAGGGCCAGGTGCAGTTCGCCGGCGGGCGCTTGTTCTTCCGCCGGTGCCACCTCCAGCTTCGGCGGTTCTTTTTCCTGACGCTGCTTGTCCGCCTCGGCCTTGGCGTCCATGGCGTCGGTGATCAGCTCCCAGTTGCCCTTGCCGTTCTGGTCCACGGTGAGTGCAACCTGGGGGCCGAGCAGGACAATTTCCTTGGCCTCGATGCGCTTGCCGAGCAGCGGCATCAACGCCACGCCCACGGCGACCTTGTCCGCTTCCAGCAGGGATTCCCGCGGCAGCGCGAGGGGCGCGAGTTTGACCCCTTCCAGTTTGAGGGCGATGTTGGGCCACAGTTGCCAGCCGATATCGCCGTCGAGGGTGAGGGCAATGCCCTGGTCGGCGGCCAGCTGTACGATT
>NZ_CAJXKH010000156.1 GCF_913055755.1 uncultured Microbulbifer sp. | reverse complement strand
GTTTGCCGAATACCTGGTGATCCCCGCGCTCAATGCATTCAAGATCCCGGACAATATTTCCGACGAACTGGCTTCCATTTTCGACCCCTTCGGCAATGCGGTGCACACGGCACTGTCGTTCGACCTGGTGGGTGAAGATGTACTGATTACCGGCGCCGGCCCCATCGGCATCATGGCCGCCGCCGTGGCGCGTCACGTGGGTGCGCGCCATGTGGTGATCACCGATATCAACGATTACCGCCTGGAGCTGGCGAAGAAGATGGGCGCTACGCGCACCGTGAATGTCAGCAGGGAAAAGCTCCCGGACGTGATGAAAGACATCGGCATGACCGAGGGCTTTGACGTGGGTCTGGAGATGTCCGGCGTTGCCGTGGCCTTCCGCGACATGCTGTCTGCCATGAACCACGGCGGCAAGATTGCGATGCTGGGGATTCCCCCGGGCGAGATGGCGATCGACTGGAGCCAGGTAATCTTCAAGGGCCTGATCCTGAAGGGCATCTACGGCCGCGAGATGTTCGAGACCTGGTACAAGATGGCCAGCCTGATCCAGTCCGGCCTCGACCTGTCCCCGATCATCACCCACCAGTTCTCGGTGGACGAGTTCCAGCAGGGTTTTGACACCATGGGTTCCGGGGAGTCCGGCAAGGTCATCCTGAACTGGCAGTGATATTTACTTTGTAGCTTCCGCCGGTGTCTTTGAATCCAGTGCGGTGGCGGTCGGTCACCAGGCAACGGTTTTCGAAAGCGGGCTAGGCGCCCCCCTTGAATACATCCCTGTAAGCTGCGTCGGCGCCGTCCATGGCGCCGACCCTTTCGAAAACCGTTGCCCGATGCCCGACCTTCGCATCTAACAGTGTACCCTGTAAGTAAATACGGCTGTGTCGGCTAAAAAAATTCTGGAGGAAATACAATGCTACGGGTTATCGGCGTTATCATCTTCGCCTTGATCCTGCTCGGTCTGGCAGGCCACCTGTACTATTCGCGCAAAGGTGAAAACCAGACCAGCCAACTTCCACACTTTCAGGACTGGCACATAGCACGTATAGAATCCGCTACAACCCCAACTTCCTGATCAATCGCGTGCTGGTTGTCCCCTGTACCAGCAGGGAAAACAGCACCACCCCAAATACCATCGACTGTACCGTCCACCAGTAAGGCAATTCCGTGGGCAGCGACAGCACCAACGCCACCGCGATCACCCCTCGCAAACCGCCCCAGCTCAATATCAAACGCCAGTCCTTCGCGATCGGCGGACCCACGAATCTCGCCATCGGTGAAATCAGGAAGACCGTCAACGCCCGCGCACCAATTGCCGCGACGATGGCAATGATCATTGCCAGCCACTGCTGGGTGAACATTTCAAACGTGATCACCAGTCCCATGATCACAAAGATTAGCGCCTGGAACAGCAGCCCCAGCCACTCCCAGGTGGGTTCCGCGTGGGCGAGATAGGTTGCATACTGTTCCCGCAGGCAGGCGCGGGTAACAATGGCGCAGACCATGACCGCGAGAATTCCGGAAACGCCAATAATATGTTCCGCAAGATAAAAACTGCCGAAGGCCGCCAAGATCAGCACCACCAGCGCCGCCCCGGCAGAACCGAGAAACAGCACCGCAATTGCGGTTAACAAGCCACATATGGCGCCAACGGCAAGGCCGCCAAAAAAGACCACGGAAAAGTACAGCGCAAAATTTCCGAAGCCCTGGACCAGCTCCCCCGTCGCTACCGCCCCTTCCATCGCACTGTGACTGGCCACCCCCACGATCAATGAGAAAAGCACCACCGCCGCAGCGTCGTTAAACAGGCTCTCCCCCTCAACCAGGGTCAACAGTTCATCATTGGCATTGGTCTGGCGCAGCCGCGCCACCACCGAAACCGGGTCGGTTGCAGCCAGAATGGCACCGGTCAACAGGGCCGCAATCCACGGAAACCCTTCCGGATGGTAAATACCGTAATACACCAGGCTCGCCGTAATCAGCATGCAGATCACCACCCCGAGGGTGGCAAACAGGAGGATGGGGCCGAGCCAGCGGAGCAACCGTTGCGGGTCGATTCTCCAACCGGAGTCGAAGATGAGTACCGGCAGAATGACAAAAAACACCAGCTGGTGCAGGTTTTCCGCTCGCAGTCCGGTATCGTAATTGATGATCGGTAAAAGAAAGCCGGCCAGCACGCCGGCAACCAGGCAGCCCAGGGTATTGTCCCTTTTCAATAAGCGGGCAATCCCCAGGCCGATCACTGCGGCCAGGGCCATGTACAGTCCCTGCCCCACCAGTGTTGTTACGCCTTCCATTGCGCTCTCCCGATTGTTAGCTCGCGCCCCGATCCGAGGCGATCACCGATTTGGGTTTTACATCCGGCACCAGCTCCGAGAGCGGCACCGGGGTGCCGCGCTCGTTGATCACTTCCACGTGGGCACGGCGCAACATGCGCGGCTCCGGCACGCCACAGGAGTGGGCGATGATGCCAACCTCGTGTTCCATGTTGTGCGCATAGTTGTAAACCCGCTCCGCCTTGTCCACAGGGTCCAGCCCCTGCTGCAAATCCGGGTTGTGGGTGGTGACGCCGGTAGGGCAGGTATTCTTGTTGCACTGCATGGCCTGGATACAGCCGAGTGCAAACATGAAACCGCGTCCGCAGTTCACGAAGTCTGCGCCCATCGCCAGCGCCCAGGCCACCATCGACGGCGTCAGCAGTTTGCCGGCGCAGATGATCTTGATCCGGTCACGCAGGCCGTATTGCGCCAGCAGGTCCACCACCAGTGGCAGGCTGCGGTTCAGCGGCAGCCCCATATAATCCATCAGACTCTGGGGCGCCGCGCCGCTGCCACCATCGGCGCTGTCGATATTGATAAAGTCCGGTGCCGATTCAGGGCCGCGCTTCTGGATCGCCTCGCACAGGTCGTGCAACCAGTCGCTGTTGCCGATCACGCACTTGAAGCCGGTGGGCTTGCCGGTCACTTCGCGGATACGCTGGATCATATCCAGCAGGCCGTCCACATGGCGAAACTCCGGGTGCCCATTGGGACTGATGGAGTCCATGCCCACCGGGATACCGCGTACATGGGCAATTTCCGGGGTCACCTTGACGCCAGGCAGGATCCCTCCCTTGCCCGGTTTGGCGCCCTGGGAGAGCTTCAGCTCGAACATTTTCACCTGCTCGTGCGCCGCCACCGCCTTCAGCTTTTCATCGGACAGCAGGCCGTTCTCGTCGCGCACCCCGTATTTGGCAGTACCTATCTGGAACACGATGTCACAACCACCCTCCAGGTGGTGCGGTGACAGGCCCCCCTCCCCGGTATTCAGCCAGATACCGGCCTTGGCCGCCCCGCGGGACAGTGCTCTGACCGCGGGCACCGACAGCGCACCGAAACTCATACCGGAGATATTGAAAATGGAACGGGTGGTGTAGGGGCGGCGCGCCACCCCTACACCAACGGTCACCTCCCGCGGCGGCACCGCATCCTTGGCCAGGGTGGGGAAAGGATGATTGAGAAAAACGATATCCCCGGGCTGGTTCAGCGGCCGGGTGGAGCCGAACGCGAGTGTGGAATCCACATTCTTGGCGGCCCGGTAAACCCAGCTGCGCTGGGCGCGGTTGAATGGCATCTCCTCCCGGTCGAGGGCAAAAAAGTACTGGCGGAAGAACTCGCCAAGATGCTCGAACTGGTAGCGGAAGCGGCCCAGCACCGGGAAGTTGCGCCGGATTGCCTGCTTGGTTTGACTCACGTCGGATAGGTACAGGTACACCACATACAGCACCAGCACCACCAGCCCGAAGGCAAATAACATGGCAAATATCTGCAATACCTTGACGGCAAAAGCGTAAATCGCCGCGACAGCCTGAAGATCCATTCCCTGTTCCCTGCTTTTAAACCAGTTGACCGCACAACAAAACTATCCGGTCATTGTACGTGCTCGCAGCGCCGCTTGCACAGCCCCAGGACGGGCAATAAACTGTACAAACATACAGCATGATTCGAGAGCAGCGTGGCCAACGACTCCCCTACCAACCAGCCCAGAGCCCACAAGGGCCGAGGCGCCATCAGTAATCTGGCCGGGCGCTTCGTGGATCAGGTCAGTACCCGTGAAAATGATGGCTGGCTGCTTGAG
>NZ_CAJXKH010000155.1 GCF_913055755.1 uncultured Microbulbifer sp. | reverse complement strand
ACAAACTTCGAAGAAAACGATGATTTTGCCGTTACCTTCGATTTCGGCCTGATCGCCAGTGACAACAATGATTTCATCGATACCGGCGAGGATCTCAGTGATTTCCTCGATGCGATCGATGGTGTGAGTGCTAGCCAGGAAGATGCCGATTACGTGTTGGCGCAGCTGCAAACCCTCGACGAGGGCAGCCTCACCGCGGACGCCGGTGCGCAGCTCACCATCGCGATTCCCAACAGCCTGGCTTCCGGTCTGCTGTTTGTGCGCCAGTCTGCGTTTGTCGCCACCGATGTCCAGTTGGCACAGTCGGATGTCGAACTGCTGGAGAACTTTGGTTCGCAGATCTTTGACGAGAGCGATCTGCAAACCGCTGCCGGCGCTTTCGGTTACAGCCTGCAGGAAATCGGCTTTGCCGCGGCCCGTGACTTTAACGTCGCGGGTTATCGGTTGTCTCTGGGCGCCACGCCCAAATACCAGCGGGTCGAGACCATTGAATACATCGAGACCATTGCCAACTTCGACAACGATGACTTCGAAGCCGATGACTACATGCTGGAGCACACCAATTTCAATATCGACTTTGGTGCGACGATTAACTGGGGTGAGCTGCAGGCCGGCGTTGCCCTGCGCAATGCCCTTGCCCAGGAATACGATACCGTGCAGCAGGGTGTGGAAATCGAGTTGCAGCCCCAATTGACCGCGGGCCTTGGCTATACCGGTGAGGTATTGACCCTGCTGGCAGACGTGGAAATGAACGCCGTCGAACTGTTTGATGGGGCTGGCGAGAGGCAGATCGCCCGCCTGGGTGCAGAAGTCGACCTGCTTGATTGGGCGCAACTGCGCATTGGCTACCGCCACGACTTCAAGGATACCTACGACGGCGCAATCACCGCGGGTATTGGTTTCTCCCCGTTTAACGTGGTGCAGTTCCACCTGTCGGCAATCAAGTCATCCGATGACACCCTGGGTGCCGCCCTGCAGTTCGGTATGGACCTGTAATCGCGGGAATGGCTGCGCAAATAAAACGTCGCAAATTAAAAAGGGGCCTGATGGCCCCTTTTTTGTTCGGAGTTGGCTTCAGGCAGAACTGGCGAGCGTCACTTTCTGCGTGGGGAAATTAAGAGTAAAGGTACTGCCGCGGCCGGGCACACTGGAGACGCTCATGTTGGCACTGTGGCGCAGCAGGACATGCTTGACGATGGCGAGACCCAGGCCGGTGCCGCCGCTCTCGCGGGAGCGCCCCGCGTCCACCCGGTAAAAGCGTTCCGTCAGTCGCGGAATATGCAGGGGATCGATGCCGATACCGGAATCCTTCACCGAATAATGACCGCCGGCCGAGTCCACCTTCCAGCGCAGCTCGATAGGCCCGCCGTCGGGGCTGTACTTCACCGCATTGAACGCGAGGTTTGCAAAGGCGCTGTGCAATTCCCCCGCATCCCCGGTAATGATGCTGTCCTCGTCGCAATGCACCGAAATCTCGTGGCGCTCGCCACTCAGTGAGCGCGCCTCGCCAGCTACCCGCTCCATCAACTCTCGCGCCGATACCCGGTCCCGGCCGCTGTCGCGCTCGGAAGTCTCCAGCCGCGCCAGCAGCAACAGATCGTTGACCAGGCTGGTCATGCGCACCGTCTGCTCGCTCATCTGGCCGAGCGGACGCTCCCAGTTGCGTGGCGCCTGGCCACTGGCCTGCAGGGTCTCCAGATAACCGGCAATTACCGTCAACGGCGTACGCAACTCGTGGGAAACATTCGCCACGAAGTCCCGTCGCATCTGCTCAAGATTGTGCAGTCGCGTCACATCGCGCACGATCACCAGCGCCTCGTCCTGGCCGAAGCGAGTCACTTCCATCTGCAGAATGCGGGAATCGTCACCCGGTGCCGGCAGCGTGATCGGCTCGCGGCTGAGGTTATCCCTGCCCTGCATGCGCTGGTTTACGTGTTCCACAAATCGCGGATCGCGCACAAAATTCACCAGCGGCTGGCCGGCATCGTCCGACTGCAGGCGCAGCATCTGCCCTGCCGCCGGGTTCCACCACGCCAGATTGCCCTCGTCTTCCAGCGCCACAATACCCTCGCGCAGTGCGCTGGTACTGTCCTGCACCCGGCGCAGCATCGAATGGAGCTTCTGCTTCTCCTTGCGATGGCGGCGCTGCATCCGATAGAAATCATCGGAAATATCGCCCCACACCCCAAAACTGGTGGGAGCCGGGCCACGGCGGCCGTTGGAGAGCCAGCGGTCGAACTGGTTCTGTTGCCACAGCAGCCAGAACAGGTAAACCGCGAGGCCGGCGCACAGGGCCAGCCACCAGTTGGCGGAGGCAAACCCCAAGATGGTGGTGCCTAGTGCGATGACGATAAAGCGGGATAACTCGCCAATACTGCGATCGAGCATGATGGTTTGGCCATCTTCTTTGGGCGTGGAACAGTGTTTGTTCTAGCCACAGCGGACTTTATGCGAAGGCAAGGCGCCGGGTGAAGGGATTCGGAACTGTCGAAAACAGGGATGTTTTCGACAGAGCTTACAGGGACGTATTCACAGCGGTTCCGAATCCCTTCACCCGGCGATTTGCCGCCACCGGACTCTCATCAGAGGGCCCGACAATCTATGAAAGGAGTCAGCTTACACCCTTTCCGCGGTCTGTACAGAAAAGCGGTAGCCGGTGCCGCGAACGGTCTGGATATAGCGCTCGTGGCCGTCGATGGTCAGCGCCTTGCGCAGGCGGCGGATGTGGACATCCACGGTGCGCTCCTCCACGTAAACATTCCCGCCCCAAACGTGGTCCAGCAACTGCGTGCGGGTATAGGCGCGCTCCTGGTGGGACAGGAAAAAGGTCAGCAGGCGGAACTCCGTCGGCCCCATATCCACCGGGTTGCCGTTGATGGTCACCCGGTGGCTGATCGGGTCCAGCACCAGGCCACCCGCCGTCAGCGGCTCTTCCGGCGTGCTCGGCCCGGCGCGGCGCAATACCGCCTTCAGGCGCGCAACCAGCTCGCGGGGAGAGAACGGCTTGGTAATGTAATCGTCGGCGCCGGTTTCCAGGCCCTTGATCTTGTGGTCTTCCTCACCCTTGGCCGTCAGCATGATGATCGGCAGCGAGGACGTCAGCTCGTCGCGCTTCAGGCGGCGTGCCAGCTCAACCCCGGATACATCCGGCAGCATCCAGTCCAGCAGAATCAGGTCCGGCTTTTCGTCGATCACCAGCGCGTGGGCCGCCTGGGCGTTTTCCGCCTCGAGACAGCGATAGTCCGCCATCTCCAGCGCCACCCGCAACATATCGCGCACCGGCGCTTCATCGTCGACTATGAGAATCGTCTTGCTGTGCATTTGCCTGCCATACCCTAATTACTGTGCAGTTATCGCTTTCCTTAGAGTGGTCATTTAACGTCACTTTGATGACAAATATATGACAGGGTTTGTGCGGTCACGAATCCGGTGCCTTCAGAATGTCTTCAATTGGCAAGAAAATGGAAAAATATTCCGGCAAATACCGCGGCACCGACATAGTTGTTGTTCAGAAAGGCCGTGAAGCAGGGCTCCCGTAAGCGATCTTTAACCAGCCACTGCTGGTATCCGAACAGACCCGCCGCCACCGCAACCCCGCAGTAGTAAAGCGCTCCCAGGCTCTCGCGGCTGCCGAGCATCAGCAGTGCCACAACCACCATCACCTGCAGGCTGGCGGTCATCACCCTGTCCATCTCGCCGAACAGGATCGCGGTGGACTTGACCCCGATTTTGAGGTCGTCGTCCCGGTCCACCATCGCGTAAAAAGTGTCGTAGGCCACGGTCCACAGCAGGTTGGCGGTGAACATCAGCCAGGCCACCGCCGGCACCTCGCCGCTGACTGCCGCAAACGCCATCGGGATCCCCATGCTGAACGCCGCGCCCAGTACCACCTGCGGCATATGGGTGTAGCGTTTGGCAAAGGGGTAGCAGAACGCCAGCGCCAGCGCCGGCAGCGACATCAGGATGGTGAGTTTGTTGGTGGTCAGTACCAGCAGGAAGGCGGCAAAACTCAGGCCCGCAAACAGCAGCAGCGCGCCCTTTGGCGTGGCGGCGCCGGTGGCCAGGGGGCGCTGGTTGGTGCGTTTTACATGGCCGTCGATCTTGCGATCGGCGAAGTCGTTCACGGCGCAGCCGGCGGCGCGCATAAAGATCACCCCGAGGGTGAATACCGAAAACAGGTGCAGCCCGGGCCAGCCGTCGGCGGCGATCCACAGTGCCCACCAGGTGGGCCACAGCAGCAGCAACGAGCCGATGGGG
>NZ_CAJXKH010000154.1 GCF_913055755.1 uncultured Microbulbifer sp. | reverse complement strand
AGGCTGCGGTTCAACGGCAGCCCCATGTAGTCCATCAGGCTCTGGGGCGCCGCGCCGCTGCCACCATCGGCGCTGTCGATGGTAATAAAGTCCGGTGCCGACGCCACACCGCGCTCGAGGATGACCTCACACAATTCGTGCAGCCATTCGCTATTGCCGATCACACACTTGAAACCGGTGGGCTTGCCGGTGACTTCGCGGATATGTTCGACCATGTCCAGCAGACCCGCCACATCGCGAAATTCCGGGTGGCCGTTGGGACTGATGGAATCCATACCGGCGGGGATACCGCGCACCGCGGCAATCTCCGCTGTGACCTTGATTCCGGGCAGGATGCCGCCCTTGCCGGGCTTGGCCCCCTGGGACAACTTGAGCTCGAACATCTTTACCTGGTCGTACTCTGCCACCTTGCGCAGTTTTTCATCGCTGAGGTTGCCCGCCGCATCCCGCACGCCGTATTTGGCGGTGCCGATCTGGAATACGATGTCGCAGCCACCGGAGAGGTGATGGGAGGACAGTCCCCCTTCCCCGGTATTCATCCAGATACCCGCCTTTTTCGCCCCCTTCGACAGCGCGGTCACCGCCGGCACCGACAGGGCGCCGAAGCTCATCCCGGAAATATTGAATATCGAACGGGTGGTATAGGGCTTGCGGGCCACACCCTCCCCCACGGTCACCTCCCGCGGCGGCACCGCGTCCTTGCTCAGGGTGGGGAACGGATGGTTCAGGAAGACGATATCGCCGGGCTGGTTCAGCGGCCGGGTAGAGCCGAAGGCCAGGGTCGAATCCACATTCTTGGCCGCCCGGTAGACCCAGCTGCGCTGGGCGCGATTGAATGGCATCTCCTCCCGGTCCAGGGAAAAGAAGTACTGGCGGAAGAATTCCCCCAAATGCTCGAACTGATAGCGGAAACGCCCCAGTACCGGAAAGTTGCGCCGGATCGCCTGTTTGGTCTGGCTGACATCCGAGAGGTACATGTAAACCACGTAAAGCACCAGTAGCACCAGCGTAAACGCAAACAGCAGCGCAAACACCTGCAGCACATTTACTGCAAATGCCTGGATAGCCGCAACCGCCTGAAGATCCATTCCGGGGTTCCTTGTTGTTAATGCCGAATCAGTGTCGGGATTTATGACCTGCGGTCATTGTAAGTGCTGGCCGGATGCCTTGCACGCGGCTTGCACCGGGGAGGACTCGGCAATAAACTGTACATTCATACAGCTCCACAATTTAGTATTTACCCGCCGAGAACCCTGTGGCCAACGACGACTTCCACAACCCCACCCGCTGCCTCAAGGGCCGCGGCGCGGTCAGCAACCTGGCGGGACGCTTTGTGGATGCCGTCAGCACCCGCGAGAGCGATGGCTGGGAAGATCAGCTGGAGCCGGTTACCACCATTGCCACGGTGGCGATAGAGGAAAAGGCCAGGTCCATCATCACCCGCAACAACTCGCCGGATTTGCCCTTCAGCCAGTCCATCAATGCCTACCGGGGCTGCGAGCACGGCTGTATCTACTGCTACGCGCGTCCGGCCCACGCCTACGTGGACCTGTCACCGGGGCTGGACTTCGAAACCAGGCTGTTTTTCAAACCCAATGCGGCGGAACTGCTGGAGCAAGCCCTGCGCAAACCGGGCTATCGGTGCAGCCCCATTGCGCTCGGCACCAATACCGACCCCTACCAGCCACTGGAAAAGCACAAGCGTATTACCCGCGAGATCCTGGAAACGCTGCAGCACTTCCAGCACCCGGTGACGATCGTTACCAAAAGCCAGCTGATACTGCGGGACCTGCCACTGCTGGCAGAAATGGCCCAAGACGGACTCGCTCATGTGGGTATCAGCGTGACCACCCTGGACAATGACCTGAAGCGTAAACTGGAGCCGCGCACCGCCGGCCCCGGCGCGCGCCTGCGCACCATCGAAGCGCTGAGTGATGCGGGGATTCCCACTGCGGTCATGGCGGCGCCGATGATTCCGGCCCTGAACGACTGTGAGTTGGAGGCGATCCTGAGTCGCTCCCGGGAAGCCGGTGCGATCCACGCCGCCTACATTCTGTTGCGGCTGCCGTTTGAGGTTGCGCCGTTATTCCGGCAGTGGCTCGCCGAGCACTATCCCGAGCGGGCGGAGCATGTAATGAGCATCGTGCAACAGAGTCGCGGCGGCAGGGATTACCAGAGCAGTTTCGGGGAAAGACAGAGGGGAAACGGTGTTTTCGCCCAGCTGTTGCAGCAACGCTTTCGCGTGCACTGCCGCAAGCTGGGGCTCAATCAAAACAAGCTGAAGCTGGATTGCGACCGGTTTACCCCGCCGCCGCAGAGTGGGGACCAGCAGAGCCTGTTCTGAATGTTGATTGCGGGTATTCCCCGCTACAGTGAATCACATGGAGCGCTGGTCGATCCGCTTGCGGAACTCTTCCGCAGTTTCCTTGCGCTCCGAGTAGCGGTCCACCAGGTAGTCCTTGCGATCCCGCAGCAGCAGGGTGAACTTCACCAGCTCCTCCATTACATCCACCACACGATCGTACAGCGATGAAGGCTTCATGCGGTCGTCGTCGCCAAATTCCAGCCAGGCCTTGGGGATCGACGACTGGTTGGGAATGGTGAACATGCGCATCCAGCGCCCCAGTACCCGCATCTGGTTGACCGCGTTGAACGATTGCGAGCCACCGCTCACCTGCATTACCGCCAGGGTTTTACCCTGGGTGGGACGGACGCCCTGCAATGCCAGCGGAATCCAGTCGATCTGTGCCTTCATGATCCCGGTCATGGCTCCGTGGCGCTCGGGGCTGCACCACACCATACCCTCACACCACTGCGCCAGTTCCCGCAGCTCTTTCACCTTGGGATGCTGGTCATCGGCGTCATCCGGCAGCGGCAGCCCCGAAGGGTTAAAGGTCCTGGTTTCCGCACCAAAAAACTCGAGAATGCGCGCCGCTTCTTCGGTGGCCAGACGGCTGAAAGAGCGCTGCCGCAGGGATCCGTAGAGCAGCAGAATTCTCGGGCCAGCATTGGATCGCTCCGCACCGAACAGCCTTTCATCTTCGATGGGATGCAGGCACTCCGGGTCGATATTGGGCATAGATTTTTGGATATCGTATTCAGTCATACATCAACTCTCAAAATACTCTCGGGTGCGATTGGCAAAGGCCACCAGGCTCAACATCACCGGTACTTCCACCAGCACCCCCACCACCGTCGCCAGCGCAGCACCGGAATTCAGGCCAAACAGCGAGATCGCCACCGCCACCGCCAGTTCAAAAAAGTTGGAGGTAGCGATCATGCAACCGGGGGCCGCGATATTGTGCGGCAACTTCATCGCCTGCGCCGCGCCATAACTGGCAAAAAAGATCCCGTAGGTCTGGATCAACAGCGGTATCGCAATCAGCACAATGGCCAGCGGTTGCGCAAGGATGGTTTCCGCCTGGAACCCGAACAACAACACCACCGTTGCCAGCAGGCCGGCGATGGAAACTGGCTTCAGGGTCTGGATAAACTGGTTCAGCTTGGTGTGGTCATTGGCCGAATCCAGCTTCAACCGGGTCAAAACACCGGCAACCAGTGGAATCACCACATACAGCACCACAGACAGCAACAGCGTGTCCCAGGGCACGGTGACGTCACTGACCCCGAGCAAAAATGCGGCAATGGGCGCGAAGGCAAATACCATGATGACGTCGTTGACCGAGACCTGCACCAGGGTGTAGTTGGCGTCGCCGCGGGTAAGGTGGCTCCACACAAACACCATCGCGGTACAGGGCGCGACACCCAGCAGTATCATACCGGCGATATATTCGGTGGCAGTCTGCGGATCCACCAGGTCGGCAAAAATAACCCGGAAAAACAGCCAGCCCAGGGCCGCCATGGTGAAGGGTTTGATCAGCCAGTTGAACACCAGCGTCAACAACAATCCCTTGGGCTTTTTGCCGATATCCCGGATCGAGCTGAAATCCACCTGCACCATCATCGGGTAGATCATCACCCAGATAAAAATGGCGACCGGAATATTGACGTGGGCAATCTCCATCGCCGCAAACCAGTGAAATAGCTGCGGAAACGATGAACCCAGAGCCAGGCCGGCAACAATGCACAGGCCAACCCAAACCGACAGATAGCGTTCAAATATGCCCACGATCAGCGCTCCTCGGAAATCATTGAGAGCGCTGCCTGCAACTCGTCTTTCGACAGATTTTTTCCGGCCAGATCCCGCAGGCGAGCAACCCGTTTTTCGATGGTATCCATCACTGCGTAGAAGGCCTGGCGAATCTCTGCCTCCGAGCCCTCCAGCTTTGACGGGTCCGGCAGCCCCCAGTGCACTTTCACCGTATCACCGAACCACACCGGACAACTTTCGTTGGCGGCGCTGTCACACACGGTAACCACCACATCCGGTTGCTCCGCCGCAAACGCATCCCACGACTGGCTTTGCAGGCCGCGGGTGTCTATCCCCCTTTCCTGCAGGTAGCGGATCGAC
>NZ_CAJXKH010000153.1 GCF_913055755.1 uncultured Microbulbifer sp. | reverse complement strand
ACCATGGCTTCCTGATCCACCAGGATGAACGGGTCGTATTCCAGCTCGGAGTCTACGATGGTGTAGTTCGCCTGCATACCGAAGCCGGTTTCGCCAAACATGTGCTGCACCGCCAGCTCGACACCATTGATGGTGTTTTCCACATCGCTGTTCGCCGGTGTGTCCACGCGGAAGATCATATCGCGGTCGGTGGCCGGGTTACCCTTGATGAAGATCTTGTCGATGGTCACGCCATCTTCCTGGTAGGTCACGTCCACGAACTCGCTATCGGCGTAGTTCTCCGCGATGTACTGACGAATGGACGCCGCATCGTTGGCACCGTTCGCCCGCGCTTCATCCACCAGCGCACCGTCTGCCGGGTTGGGAATGTTGAACAGCGTGGTATCGGTTTTGACCGAGCTGATGAAGTTGGACACATCCTTGCGGAACAGGCCCATGGATGCATAGCTGGTCTCACCGTAGTACCACTCCACAGACAGGTCGTAGTTGGTGGACTCGTACGGCAGCAGGCTCGGGTTACCGGTAGAACCGCCGCCGATACCGCCGTTGGCGGCGGAGCCGATGGTGGTACCACCCTTGATGGAGTTGTAATCCGGGCGGGTGATGGACTGGCTCACCGCGGCGCGGGCTACCAGGTCATCGGTCACGTCCAGCCTGAACGCCAGGCTCGGCAGCCAGTAGTCGTAGTTACCTTCCTCGCTCAGGTAAACCTGCTCGCCAGAGCCGAGGATGGCCTGCTCGTTGTTGGAGTTCCACTCGGCGCGGTCGTATTTGGGAACCACAGAGACGGAGTCGACATCGGTCTCCTCGTAGCGCAGGCCCGCATTTACCTCGTACGGCATGCTGCCGAACTGGGAGTTAAAGTTGTACTGGGCGTAGGCCGCGGTGGAGGTTTCGATGGTGGTGCGGTCGGTGTCGGACGCGTAATCGGTGGAAGCACAGAAAGCGGTGCCGCAGTCACCCAGGCGGTTGATCGTTCCCAGATCACTGGCGCTGTTGGCGTACAGCTGTTCCGCCGCCGCGCGCACCGCTTCGAAGTCCCACTGGTAGTAGACGTTCAGCGGCTCCAGGCCACCGATCTCGGAGAAGTCACCCCAGGATTCATCGAACTTGTCGGAAATGCTATCCGCGGTAAACAGTTCATCCGGCAGGTCGGAAGCCGGGCCCGCGCCACCCCAGTTGTTGCGCTGTACGAACACAGACTGGGAGCGGTTGGTCACTTCCTGACGGGAGATGCCGAAATCGATATCGCTGGATTCGTTCACCTCGAAGTTACCGCCAAAGCGGAACTGGTCCACCTCGGAGTAATCCTTGCTGTTGGTGAACACGGAGCCGGTGACGATGATGTCAGAGGCATTGAGGCCGTTTTCACTGTCGACGTAGATCGCCGGAATATCACCGGTGAAATCCACGCTGCTGGCGTCGCGCACCATGGCGGCAACGGTCAGCACGTTGCTGGTGCCCCAAGGGCTGTCCGGGCGGCGCTCGGCTTCGGAGTGCTGGCCGTCGAAGAACAGGTTCAGCTTGTCGCTCACCTGCCACTCCAGGTTGATACCCAGCATATCGCCTTCGTGTACTTCTGCGGTGCTGCCGCCACCCATGGCCACGTCGCTGGGTGCGCCGTAGTACTCGGAGTAGATGATCGGCGTGGAGATGGGGCCGTCGCTCCATACACCGCGCTGGTCACCACCCCAGGCGTGGTAAACCGAGATATCGTTGAACTGCTTGGCGATCTTGTTCTCGTAGACGTTGTAATCCAGGGTTGCGGTCACGTCGTCGGTAGGCGCCCACTGCAGCACCAGCTGGCCGTTGGTGCGCTTGCGCTGCTGTTCTTCAAACTTGAACGCGGCATTCTGCGCAACGGAGTAGATATCGCCTTCGCCAGGGCGGTTGACCTGGTTTTCCAGGGGTACCGCGCCCCACTGGTCGTTGACGCCGTCCCAGTTGTTGTCCATCTGGCCTTCGACGCTGATCCAGCCGCCGGGTACCAGCGCCTGCTGGCTGCCGCTCTCGCGCTCCTGAATGGAGCCGGAGATGGCCACACCAAACTTGCCGTCGGCAAAGGTGTCGGAGTAGAAGCCGCTGTATTCGGGAGTCATGTCGGCGTCTTCGGAAGACTCGTCCATTACGCCCTTGACGCCAAAGCGCACGGTGCGCTCCGGGGTGTTCAGCGGACGCGCGGTCAGCAGGTTGATGGTGGCACCCATGCCGCCGGACGGCAGGGTGGCATCGCTGGTCTTGGCCACTTCCACACCGGTAACCATATCGGAGGCGATGTCCTGGAAGTCGAAGGAGCGGCCGCCGGTGGTGCGGGCCAGCTGGCGACCATTCAGGGTCACCAGGTTGAAGTCGGGGCCGAGGCCACGCACGGTGACCTTGCTACCTTCACCGTTCACGCGGTCAATGGACACACCGGTGATACGCTGCATGGATTCCGCCAGGTTGGTATCGGGAAACTTGCCGATATCTTCCGCGGAAATCGCATCCACGATACCTTTGGCATCGCGTTTTACGTCCATGGATTTTTCGAGACTGCCGCGAATACCCAGTACCACCACTTCTTCGAGTGCTGTTTCCTGTTCGCTCTGTGCAAAGGCCTGGCCGCTGATGCCGGCCATGGTCGCGATAGCAACCGCAATAGATTTCTTCTTGAATCCGGTCATTCTGTTCATGGAGATGTCTCCCCCATCGTCACGTCATTGTCGTTATTTGGGTTCGTCAAAACAGGGCACCTCGTGACCGCAAAGGGACCACCCGCTTTGACGCGAAGCTATATTCCCCCCATGCCTCAAAGTGAATCGTCCCACCTTGAGAATTTCGTCAAAAATGGACTATCCCACCTTGATTCCCACAAAGCGGGAACAGAAAAACCCTTTGTATTCAACAAGTTAAAGGATGCCTGGGTGATTGCACCAGAGTTGTGCAATCCCGCCAGCACAAAGCGGGAAACCTTACAGGAAGTACAAAAAACAACCAACCTGATTCTGTGACCTACCAACCACCGAGGTTGCGGAGGGGGTGCGAAAGGGATGCGAAAGGCTTGAAGAGGAAGCTAAAGAAGAGGCCGGGAAAGAAGGCAGGCAGCGAACCGGAGCGGTGCGAGAGAAGACTCGCACTCCACTACCGGCAACCTCAAGGCTACCAGCTGGTCACGGTTTCGAAGCTGTGGCGAATGCTTTGCAGCGGCGCGGCGGCATCGTCCCGCTCGACAAAAGCGTATTCCAGTCCGGCCTTTTCCGCCTGCGCCAGCAGGGCCGGGAAATCAATGATACCAAGCCCCACATCCGCCATGGTGCCCGCTGCGGTCGCGTCTTTCAGGTGCCACAGCGGAAAGCGCCCCGGATAGCGCGCAAAATAGTCCAGCGGGTCCTGCCCGGCCTTGTGCATCCAGTAGATGTCCATTTCAAAAGACACCAGTCCGGGGTCACTACCGTCCAGCAGCAGCTGGTAGGGAATGAAGCCGTCGGTCTCCACAAACTCGAAGTCGTGGTTGTGGTATGCCAGACGCAGCCCTGCATCGCGGCACAGGCGACCCCAGTGGTTCAGGTTCTGTACCAGCTTGCGATAGTCCGCAGCGCTGCGCCGGCCCTGCTCCAGCCACGCCAGTACCACATACTGGCTCCCCAGGGCCTTGGCCTGCGCGATTACCGAGGCGAAGTCCGCCTCCATCTGCTCGAGAGGGAAGTGGCTGGCGGGCGCGGTGAGCCCCTGGGCCTCCAGCAGCGTGCGAATCTCCGCCGGTTCGCGACCGAAGAAGCCGGCAAACTCTACCTGCCGGTAGCCTGCCGCCGCCACGGCTTCCAGGGTGCCGGCAAGGTCGCGGTCCATTTCCGCACGCAGGGTATACAGTTGCACGCCGCGCAGGCGGGGTTTGCTGTTCATGGTGTTTTCACCGGTAGGTTGCGCCGACACGCCGCTCACAGAAAACGTGCCTGCGAGGATCAGGGGAATGAGTGGTAGCAATCGCAGAAGACTTTTCATCGGCACACAGTATTTATCGGGGTCATGGATTTGCTGCCGCGCCGCAGGCGGAATCAGCCCTTCACCGCACCGGCAGATAGCCCGGAGACCAGAAAGCGCTGCAGCGCGAGAAACAGCAGCATAACCGGGATGGAAACCAGAATGGAACCGGCGGCAAAGTAACCCCATTCGGAGGCGTAATCGCTGACAAAGAAGCGCAGCCCCACGGGTACCGTGTACAGGGATTCGTCGTCCATAAAGATGGAGGCGAGAATAAATTCGTTCCACGCGGTCATAAAGGCAAACAGACCGGTCACGGCGATGGCCGGGCGCGCCAGCGGCAGGATGATGCGGGTAAAGATGGTCCAGCGGGAGGCCCCCTCCAGCAGTGCGGACTCTTCGATTTCGTACGGCAGGGTGTCGAAGTAGCCTTTCAGCATCCACACACAGAACGGCAGCGCGGTGATGGAATACACCAGGATCAGCCCCAGCCAGGAGTTGCCCAGCCCCAGCCACTGCACCACGATCACGTACAGCGGAATCAGCATCAGCACCGC
>NZ_CAJXKH010000152.1 GCF_913055755.1 uncultured Microbulbifer sp. | reverse complement strand
ACGAGGCCGCTGTGCCGGTTATCGACCGCATGGCAGACAAGGGCATCATTCACAAGAACAAGGCCGCTCGCCACAAGAGCCGCCTGAATGCCCAGATCAAGAAGCTGGCTGCCTGATTTTTCAGAAAGCCCGCTCCTTGAGCGCAAAAAACCCCGCAATTGCGGGGTTTTTTTATTGCCTGCCGAAAGGCGAAAACAGCGCGCATTAGGGCGATCCGCTAGAGCAGGATCAGGTTGTCGCGATGGATCAGCTCCTCATCGTCGCGATAGCCCAGCAACTCGGCAATCCGCTCCGACGGCTGCCCCTGGATCCTGAGCGCCTCACAGCTGTCGTAATTCACCAGGCCGCGGGCAATCTCCGCCCCCGCCTCGCTACAGCAACTCACCAGCTCACCGCGCTGAAAGCGCCCCTCCACAGACTTTACCCCCACCGACAGCAGGCTTTTCCCCTGCTCGCGCAATGCACGCTCGGCACCGCTATCCAGCACCAGGCGTCCGCGCACCTGCAACTGCCCAGCCAGCCAGCGCTTGCGCGCGGTCAGCGGATCCGCCTCCGGCAACAACAGGGTACCCAGGTCCTCGCCGGCAACCACCCGCTCGATGACCGCATCCATGCCCCCGCCGACAATGACCGTGCGCGCGCCGGAGCGCGCCGCCAGCTGCGCCGCACGCACCTTGGTGGCCATACCGCCGCGGCCGAGACCGCTGCGGGAGCCGCCAGCCATCGCCACCAGTCGCGCATCTGTCGCACTCGCCTCGCGCACCAGCTCGGCTGCGGGGTTGTCCCGGGGGTCCTCGGTAAACAGGCCGTCGGCATCGGTGAGAATCAACAGCGCATCCGCCTCCACCAGATTGGCCACCAGCGCCGCCAGGGTGTCGTTGTCACCGAAGCGGATCTCGTCGGTGACCACCGTGTCGTTCTCATTGATGATCGGCACCGCGCCCAGGGACAACAGGGTTTTCAGGGTGCTGCGGGCATTGAGGTAGCGGGTGCGGTTGGAAAGGTCGTCGTGGTCCAGCAGGATCTGTGCGGTGCGGCAGTCGCACTGGCCAAAGGCGTGCTCGTAGACCTGCACCAGGTGGCTCTGGCCGATGGCCGCTGCCGCCTGCAGCTGGTGAATGGATTCCGGGCGCTTGCGCCAGCCCAGTCGATCCATCCCCGCTGCCACCGCACCAGAGGAAACCAGCAGGACCTCGATCCCCTGGCGACGCAGGGCGCCAATCTGCCCCGCCCAGTTGTGAATGGCCGCGCGATTGACGCCACGGCCATTGTCGGTCAACAGGGCGCTGCCAATTTTGATCACCCAGCGCTTGCTGGTGGAGAGCTGCTGGCGTGCCGGGATGGAATCCATTTCTTCCTCGTGTCAGGACGCACGCCCGCAAGATAATCGTCTGAAGGGGTGCAGAAATCAGGGACGATATTCTACATCGACATCGTAGTCATCGTCGTCCCAATCTTCATCGTCTTCAGCAGAATCTTTCGCCGCCTTGCGCTTGGCGCGCTGGGCCAGGCGCAGCTCCTCGATACGCTCGCGCGCTTCCAGCTGCATCTGCCGCTGGGCTTCCTGCTCGGCCTCGAACAGGTTGCCATCCAGCGCCTCCTGCTCCTTGATCTCCTCCAGATGATCCATCAACTGGCCGCAGAGCACGTCGGTGCCCTCGCCGCGAATAGCCGCCACCCGGAACACCGGGCCCTGCCAGCCGAGCGCGTTGACCACCGACTGGCAGCGATCTTCCAGTTCGTCCGCGGGCACCAGGTCGGTCTTGTTCAGTACCAGCCAGCGCTCGCGACCGGCCAGAGTGGGGCTGAACGCCGCCAGCTCGTGCTCGATGGAGAGCGCATTCTGCGCCGGGTCGGAGCCGTCAAACGGCGCCAGATCCACCAGGTGCAGCAGTACCCGACAGCGGGTCAGGTGCTTGAGAAAGCGGATCCCCAGACCGGCGCCTTCAGAGGCGCCCTCGATCAGGCCGGGAATATCCGCAATCACAAAGCTGCGGTGCTTCTGCACCTGCACCACCCCCAGGTTCGGCACCAGGGTGGTGAACGGGTAATTGGCCACTTTCGGCTTGGCCGCGGACACCGCGCGGATGAATGTGGATTTGCCCGCATTTGGCAGGCCCAGCATGCCCACATCCGCCAGCACCTTCAGCTCCAGCTTGAGGTCGCGGTGCTCGCCTTCGGTACCCGGGGTGGTCTGGCGGGGCGCCCGGTTGGTACTGGACTTGAAGCGGGTGTTGCCGAGACCGTGCCAGCCGCCCTGGGCCACCAGCAGCTTCTCTCCCGGCTCCAGCAGATCCCCGAGGGCCTCCCCGGTATCCACGTCGATCACGGTGGTACCCACCGGCACCTTCAGCTCCAGGTCTTCGCCCTTGGCACCGGTACAGTTGCGTCCGCGCCCCTGCTCGCCGTTCTGCGCCTGGTACCGGGGCTGGTAGCGGTAATCCACCAGGGTATTCAGTGACTCATCAGCCACCAGATACACGGAACCGCCGTCGCCGCCGTCACCGCCGTCGGGACCGCCCTTGGCCACAAACTTTTCACGTCGGAAACTCAGGCAGCCTTTGCCGCCGTTGCCCGCCTGCACCGAAATCGGCGCCTCATCTACAAATTTCATGTCTTTTTTACCGGATACATTACCTTCAGTGTAATTCGCCACTGAAGATACAAAAAAGCCCCGCGATTGCGGGGCTTTTTATCGGGCGCGGTGACCGCTTAGGCTGTTTCGATGGAAACAAACTTGCGGTTGTTGGCGCCTTTCACCTCAAACTTCACCACGCCATCGGCGGTAGCGAACAGGGTGTGATCTTTGCCCATACCAACGTTAACACCAGCGTGGAACTTGGTGCCGCGCTGACGAACGATGATGCTGCCTGCGGAGACAGCCTGGCCGCCAAAGCGCTTCACGCCCAGGCGTTTACTTTCGGAATCGCGACCGTTGCGCGTACTACCGCCAGCTTTCTTATGTGCCATGAGTCGTTACTCCTCTGCTTATGCCTTGATGCCAGTGATTTTAACTTCGGTGTACCACTGACGGTGACCTTGACGCTTCATGGAGTGCTTACGGCGACGGAACTTGATGATCGTCACTTTTTCACCGCGACCATGGCTCAGCACTTCTGCAGTCACCTTGGCGCCTTCCACAACCGGCGCACCGATGTTGATGGCGTCACCGTTAACTACCATCAGAACCTTGTCGAAATCGATAGATTCGCCGGTAGCCACTTCAATTTTTTCCAGGCGCAGTACTTCGCCTTCTTCTACACGGTGCTGCTTGCCACCGCTTTCAATAACAGCGTACATATTTCTATGCTCCAAAATGGACGACACGAAGCAGCGGCAGGGTCAAAGTGACCGATCAGCCAGCATTTTGGGAGCTTGCGCCGTTGTTGTTTAAACATCTTCCCAGCTCTGGTTCCCCCACGAGAGGAGGCCCGGATCGAGCGGGGCGCAGATTCTAATCAATTCGCCCGATTGATACAATAGTGCGTTTTTCAGCCCCGCTTCCTTTCCGCCCGGGGCCAAAACGGCTAGTCTTGCCGCCCGAACCAGACCAAAGCGCAGTATAAGGAACCCTGCATGTTGCCCTTCCACCAGGTAGCCGCCGACGATTTTGCAGCCGTCAACCAGTGCATCCTCGACCAACTCCACTCCGACGTCCCCCTGGTGGAGAACATCGGTCACTATCTGGTCGAGGCCGGCGGCAAGCGCCTGCGCCCGCTGCTGGTACTGCTGTGCGCCCGCGCCGCGGGTTACAAAGGCGGCGACCATATCAGTCTGGCTGCCATTATCGAGTTCATCCACACCGCCACCCTGCTGCACGACGACGTGGTGGACACCTCGGACATGCGCCGCGGCCGCATCACCGCCAACGCCCAGTGGGGCAACGCTCCGGCGGTACTGGTCGGTGACTTCCTCTACTCCCGCGCCTTCCAGATGATGGTGGCACTGAAGGACATGGACATCATGGCGATCCTGTCCGACACCACCAACACCATTGCCGAGGGCGAGGTACAGCAGCTGGTGAACGCCGGCGATCCCGCGGTCACTGAAGCCAACTACCTGAATGTTATCCACAAGAAGACCGGCGCCCTGTTCGAGGCGGCCTGCGAGACCGCGGCAGTGATGGCGGGTTGCAGCGCGGAGCAACGGGAATCCCTGAAACTCTATGGCCGCCACCTGGGCTCGGCGTTCCAGCTGGTGGACGACGCCCTGGACTACCGCGGCAATTCCGAAGAGCTGGGCAAGAATGTGGGCGACGACCTGGCGGAAGGCAAACCCACCTTGCCGCTGATTTATGCCATGGCAAATGGCACGCAAGAACAGGCTGCGCTGGTTAAGGCAGCCATCGAGCAGAAGTCCGCGGACAAATTGACCGAGATTGTCGCTGCCATCGAAGAATGTGGCGCGCTTGACTACACGTTTGCACGGGCCCGAAAAGAAGTGGAGCTCGCCAACGAGAAGCTCGAGTTCTTACCCGAAGGGGAATACAAAACTGCGCTGCGACAGTTAGCCAGTTTTGCGATTGAGCGGACCGTATGATGCAAAAAGCCCCGGCAGTGCCGGGGCTTTTTGGTTTTGGGGCTCTGTAACTGGCGCCCCGCCTTAACATCAAATAATTTCACTTTGC
>NZ_CAJXKH010000151.1 GCF_913055755.1 uncultured Microbulbifer sp. | reverse complement strand
GTCCACGGCTTTCATCTGTGCCAGGAACGGTTCCAGCTTGTCCAGCGGCAGCGCGCTGGGGCCGTCACACAGTGCCTTTGCAGGGTTCGGGTGGGCTTCCAGGAACAGGCCGGCGATGCCGATGGCGAGGCCGGCGCGGCCCAGCTCGGTGACCTGGGCGCGGCGGCCGCCGGAAGCGGCACCGCCCGGGTCGCGCATCTGCAGCGAGTGGGTGACATCGAAAATCAGCGGCGCGCCGCCGGAGGCGTCGATCATGGTGCGGAAGCCGAGCATGTCGACCACCAGGTTGTCGTAACCGAAGCAGGCGCCGCGCTCGCACAGGATGATTTTTTCGTTGCCGCCTTCAGCAAACTTTTCCACCACGTTCTTGACCTGGGGCGGGCTCATGAACTGGGGCTTTTTCACGTTGATCACGGCACCGGTCGCGGCCATGGCGGCAACCAGGTCAGTCTGGCGCGCGAGGAAAGCGGGCAACTGGATCACGTCCACCACTTCCGCTACCGGCGCTGCCTGGCTGGGCTCGTGCACGTCGGTGATCAGGGGGACGTCGAAGGTCTTTTTGATTTCTTCAAAAATCTTCAGGCCCTCTTCCAAGCCCGGCCCGCGGTAGGAGTGGATAGAGGAGCGGTTGGCCTTGTCAAAGGAGGCCTTGAACACGTAGGGGATACCGAGTTTTTCGGTCACTTTTACGTAGTACTCTGCCACCTGCATGGCGAGATCGCGGGATTCCAGCACGTTCATGCCACCGAACAGGGTGAACGGCTTGTCGTTGGCAACCTGGAGTTTGCCCACTTCAATGGTTTTCATAGCTCTCAACATCCTTTGCGCGACTTATGTGTTCTGCTGGCTCGCTGCGCGCCCGTCGCCTTCAGGTGATGAAGAACGAAGGCGCGCGCCAGAAGAATCTGTTTTGTTTACCGGGCCGGATTCCCGGTTTTACTTTTGCGATTCGCGGTGCTTCAGCGCAGCGGCCACATAGCTTTCAAACAGCGGGTGTCCGTCGCGCGGGGTGGAAGTGAATTCCGGGTGGAACTGACAGGCCACAAACCAGTCGTGCTCCGGCAGTTCGACCATTTCCACCAGGGTGTCATCCGCGGACCAGCCGCCGATACGCAGGCCAGCCTTCTGCAGGCGGTCAACATAGTTGTTGTTGACTTCATAGCGGTGACGGTGGCGCTCGACGATCACGTCCTTGCCGTAAATTTCACGGGCCTTGGAGTCTTTCGTCAGGCGACATTCCTGGCCGCCGAGACGCATGGTGCCGCCGAGGTCGGACTTTTCATCGCGCTTCTCGACCTTGCCTTCACTGTCGATCCACTCGGTAATCAGGCCGATCACCGGGTGCGGGGTCTTGGTATCGAATTCGGTACTGTTGGCACCTTCGAGGCCGAGTACGTTGCGCGCGTATTCGATCACCACGGACTGCAGGCCAAGGCAGATGCCGAGGAACGGGATGTTGTTCTCCCGCGCGTAGCGCACGGATTCCAGCTTGCCTTCGAGGCCGCGCTCACCGAAGCCACCGGGTACCAGGATCGCATCGGCGCCCTTGATCAGGTCGAGGCCATTCTCGCCTTCCACATCTTCCGCATTGATGAAGTCGATATTGATCTTGGTGCGGTTCTTGATGCCTGCATGCACCAGGGATTCGATCAGGGATTTGTAGGCGTCCAGCAGCTCCATGTACTTGCCGACCATGGCGATCTTGATTTCGTGCTGCGGGTTCAGCTTGCCGTCTACCACCGCATCCCACTCGGACAGGTCCGGGGCGTCGCATTCCAGCTGCAGCTTCTCCACCACGATCTCGTCGAGGCCGTACTCGTGCAGCATGCGCGGCACGCCGTAGATGGTCTTGGCATCCGGCAGCGGAACTACCGCGCGCTCTTCCACGTTGGTGAACAGGGCAATCTTGCGACGGGAGTCATCGTCGATGGCGCGCTCGGAGCGACACAGCAGGATGTCCGGCTGCAGCCCGATGGAGCGCAGCTCTTTCACCGAGTGCTGGGTCGGTTTGGTCTTGGTCTCGCCGGCGGTGGCGATGTACGGCACGTAGCTGAGGTGGATCAGCAGGGCGCGGTTGATGCCCATCTCCACCCGCAGCTGGCGCACGGATTCCAGGAACGGCTGGGATTCGATGTCACCCACGGTACCGCCGATCTCGACGATGGCCACATCCACGTCGCGGCCGCCTTCGATCACGCGGCGCTTGATCTCGTCGGTGATGTGCGGGATCACCTGCACGGTACCGCCCAGGTAGTCACCGCGACGCTCCTTGCGCAGCACGGTTTCATATACACGGCCGGTGGTGAAATTGTTGCGCTTGGACATGCGCGTGCGGATAAAGCGCTCGTAGTGGCCCAGGTCCAGATCCGTTTCGGCGCCATCTTCGGTCACATAGACCTCGCCGTGCTGGAAGGGGCTCATGGTGCCCGGGTCAACGTTGATATAAGGGTCAAGCTTCAGAATCGTGACCTTGAGGCCACGGGCTTCGAGAATAGCGGCCAGAGAAGCGGAGGCGATACCTTTCCCCAATGAGGAAACCACGCCGCCAGTGACAAATATATAGCGCGTCATGCAAAACCTTGGTCAGTTGAATGCCCGACGGGTACGGGCGTGCGGGACTGGCTGGGGCGCACGCACTCGCGCAACCCGATGCCTTTGAGATGGGACGCCAGACTACCAGAAAGCGATTTTCCACTCAATCCAAAAACCGCCAGATTGGCGCTTGCGGCGGGCCCCCGGGGGTGGCGAACAGGTCTCCCACCGCGACCAGCTGTTCGCCGCGGTAAATCAGCGGGATCCGGTCCCGCAGCCAGGGCTCCAGGGCATACTCCTGCAACAGCCGTTTCAGGGTCTGGGAGTGCCGGCGCGCCCGGGGCTGCGCCCGTTCGCCACCACCGCGGAAGCACACCCGGTAGTCCCCCGCCGGCCAACCGGCAGAGGGCGACAGCACCGAGCCCCCGGGCAGCTGCAGATCGCTTGCGCCGTCCCATTGCCATACACCTCCAGCGAGATCCGCCGAATCCAGAGGCTGTAATTGTGGTGTGAGATAGAGCCGATTGCGAAACCTTCTTGCCACCAAACCGGTGAGCCCCACCTCGGGGCGGGCGTCTGCCGCCGCCGCGAGCTGCCGGAGCAGCTGCTCCAGATGGGCGGATTCCGGGGGCCGCCCGCTGCGGGACTGCACCCAGCAGCGCAGCAGGTTCTTCTGCCGCGCAGTACTCAGGCAGGCCAGTGCGTCGAGGTCGATGCTCTGCCCTATCCGCGCCATTGCGAGATCACAGCGCTGCAGGTCCTCCTCCGCCAGCGCCTCCAGCAGGTCGGCGGTTTCCTGCAGGTTTTCCGCTACCCGTGCCACCACAGTCGCTACCGGCCAGCGGGAGGCCAGCTGGGGGGTCACATTGCGGCGCAGGAAGTTGCGGTCAAAACTCGTATCCGCATTACTCTCATCCTCTATCCACTGCAGGCCGTGCTGGCGAGCGTAGGATTCGAGCTGGCTGCGGGTTGCCCGCAACAGGGGCCGCAACAGGTGCCGGCCCCCGCCCAGGTGGCGGGATTCCCGCATGGATGCGAGCCCCGGGACCCCGGCGCCGCGCAGCAATCTTAAAAGAAAGGTCTCCACCTGGTCATCGCCGTGATGCCCCAGCAGGATCACATCCCCTTCCGCCATCACTTCGCGGAAAGCCCGGTAGCGCGCTTCGCGGGCACCCTGCTCCAGTCCGCCATCGGCAGAATCCACTACGACCGCCAGCGACCGAAATGGCACCCCCAGCCGGTCTGCCTGGGCCGCACAGTGGGCCTGCCAGTGATCGGCGTGCGGGCTCAGGCCGTGGTGCACATGCAGCGCGCAAACCGGTAGCCCCTGCGCGGCCAGCAGGTGCAGTAGCACCGTCGAATCCAGGCCGCCGGAATACCCCAGCCACAGGCACCCCTGCACGGGGTGCCGGCGCAGGGCGTCGCTCGTCAGCTCAGCCAGTGGATTTACGGGGCAGTTCGATGACACAGGTAAAAAGACCTTGGCTATAAAGCGGCCAGTATACCCCGATCCCGGGTGCGATTTTGCGACGGTACCCGTCTCCTAATCAGGGGACTTATCGGCTCCCCGAAAACCTTGCGGACGCTCCCGTCTTTCACCTTTTCTCCGGGAGCGTCCACTTTTTCAATGCGCAACCAATAAGTACAAGAACCGGAGCTTCCATGACCCCATCTACCGGGATCCTTTGCACACGCCTCGCCGTCAGTATCGCCCTCGCCGCCAGCCTCGCCGCCTGCGGTGATACAGACCCAGGGCTATCCGCCACCGAAGCCTCCACCGGTCCGGCGGAGCAGATCGTAAACGCCGACAGCGGCCGCTCTCTGGAAAACTGGCCGCAACTGCCGCCGGCCTTGCCTGCAGACCCGGAACTGGAGGCGCGGATTGCCGACCTGCTGTCGCAGATGACGCTGGAGGAAAAAGTCGGGCAGATGATGCAGGCGGAGATCAAGTACATCACGCCTGAAGAAGTGAAGCAGTATCACATCGGCTCCATTCTGAACGGCGGCGGCACCTTCCCCAACAACGACAAATTCGCCACCCCGGATGACTGGCGACAGCTGGCGGACGACTACTTTGCCGCCTCCATGGACACCTCCGACGGCGGTGTCGCCATCCCCATCAT
>NZ_CAJXKH010000150.1 GCF_913055755.1 uncultured Microbulbifer sp. | reverse complement strand
CTCTGGACCACCCTGCCCGCCTTCGGTATCGCCCTGATCGTGTTCGCCATCCTCGGCTTCAGCAGCAAAACCGGCCACGCTTCCGCTGAAGATATCCAGCAACTGCTGGGCGCACTGCAAGCGGAATTCCGTATATCCATCGTCAGCCTGCTGCCCCTGGTACTGCTGCTGGCAATGGCGTGGAAGAAAGTACCCGCCTACCCCACGCTGATGATCGGTGCCCTGGTCGGCTGCCTGATCGCAGTGATCTTTGAGCCTCGCCGGCGGTGAAGGCCCGCTGAGCCTGCTGAAAGGGGCATGGCACGCGCTGTTTGACGGCTACAAGTCCACTTCCAGCAATGAGGCCGTGGCCTCCCTGCTATCCAAGGGCGGCATGAGCAGCATGCTCAATACCATCTGGCTGATCATTACCGCCATGGCGTTCGGCGGCGTGATGGAACGGGCAGGCTTTCTTGATCGTATCGTCAACTGGGCGCTGTCAGGTGTAAAAACAGTGGGCGGCCTGATCACCACCACGGTCTTCACCTGTTTCGGCATGAACGCCGCGGCCGGCGACCAGTACATGGCCATCATCATTCCCGGGCGCATGTTCCGCGAGGCATTTGAAACCAAGGGCCTGCACGGACTGAACCTGTCCCGCACCCTGGAAGATTCCGGCACCATCACCTCGGTACTGATCCCCTGGAACACCTGCGGTGCTTACATGAGTGCCACACTGGGAATTGCGACATTCACTTACGCACCCTTTGCCCTGTTCAATATCATCTGCCCACTGCTGGCGATTGCGTACGGCTGGCTGCACTTCAAGCAGATGCCTTTGGGCAAACAGGAAAAATTACAGGTCGCGGAATAGCGCACCGCACACTGACGGCCCTGCAACCCACCGACGGGAGCGCGTTGCGCTCCCGACTGATCAGAAGCTGAAGAAACGTGACCCAGCACCAAGACAACGCCGACATCCCCTCTACCCTCAACCAGCTCATCTCCGCGGCCAATTTCCGCCTGCACTGGTTTGATCTCGGTCGCCGGGTGCGCGCCATTGCACCGGAAACCGCCGCGGCATTCGAGGCCGGCGAGACGCCCTGGCCACACCCCTACCTCCGTCATGCCTGGTGCGGTCTGCTGCTGTCGCCGAAAGCCGGAGAGAGCGACGGTGCGCCGGTGGTATGGTTTCTGCGATTACCGCTCGATGAACAGGGAAAACTGCTGCTGCCGATTCGAGATCGCTTCCTGCGCCAGCTGCACGCTGCCCTGACGCCGATCGTCGGCGCCGCCGGAAACAATGCGGATTCATCTTCGCGCCTGCAGCGGGCACTGGATGAAAGCGGGCTTATTTACACACCACCCGATGATCGTCGCGCTGTCTTCCACGCCAAAGCGGCGCAACTGCTCAAACACCCTGCCAGCAGCCACTACGCCGCGGCGAAATCCTTTGCCGAAGATCCCAAGGCACTGCCGTGGCAACAACTGGCGCTGCAGGGAATCGCCGATCTCGCGGTGCGCTGGCCGGAGTCAAAAAGGGCATTTATCCGGAACCTGGCGGAATACCCGGCGCCCTTCCTGATCAGCCTCTGCCAATGCCTGGAAAGCGAAGCCATCGATCATCATCTGGCAGAGCCGCTGATCCGACGAGCGCAACAGACGCTCACCGACAGTGAGCCGGATCTGAACCTGGTTACCGCCGTCATTCGCGGCGTGTCCCACAGTATTGCCACCGGCATGCGCCAGCAGTTCCTGCTACAGATACTACAAAGTGACGCCGCCACCCACGGTGAAATACTGGCAGCCATCGGCAGTCGCTGCAGCGACGACCTGCAGGTACCCGAGCTCGCTCAGCTCTGGCTAGAAAACCTCAGCGCCAGCCAACCCCAGCAGACCTTCAACCTGCTGCTCACTGACTTGCTGTTTATTCCCCAGTTGCGCAACGGCCTGCTGGGTGTGTTGCGCAATCCTGAACGAAAGGAATCAGTTGCACGTGCATTTGGTGAATTTTTACAGCCGAGCGGCACCTGAGCCAATCGGCATTTGCACGCCAAAATCTCAAACTGGCTCACCGGCACGAACCCGGTAACCAGCTTGCATCTACCCTGTATGCGCTGCGCGCGTAAAAATATGCGCGCATTTCATCGAGTTTGCTTCGATTCCTGACGACTGTTTTTACATTTTTGGCACGAAACGCTGCAATTTTTTTCGGTTAAAGAGGAAAAAAAATCCTTTTTCAGCGTCGGAAAAAAAATTCTTATCCGCACTGCAACGAACCAAGGCGCAATTTGGCGGATAACCCTTTAAATTCAGGCCTACAAGCGCGACAAACTGGCGGCGGTTTTATCCTGAATTCACCTCTGGCGGCTATTTTAACCGCGCGCCTATTACACTCCATTGGGCGGTATGTTTGTAGAAAAGATTTTTACAAAGCACACCAAACAGGTGACGTTTTATTGTCTATGCTATTGACTAACATCAACGGAAAGGAGTTAGGGGATGAATTTCACTCCAGCCAAGTACTTAACCGGAATTATTTGTGCACTGGTCCTCGCAGGTTGTTGTGCACCGGCTCCGATGCCGGCCGCCTGCCCTCCGGGCTCTGAACAGATTCCGACTTCCATGGCCTGTCCTGCGGACGCGGATTGCTGGATGGCATCCGATAACGTTCGCTGCATGAAGGTGGTTAAATAACCACATTCTTTCAGGCACATGCGAAATGCCGCTCCCCGGAGCGGCATTTTGTTTTACTTCTTTGACAGGTCCTGAAGGAATCTGAACAACGGTTTCTTCGTCATCCGTATTCACCGTCACACCGGCACCCGGTGTCCGCGCCCCTCCCGCCGCCTTCGGCTTCCAGATTAAATACTCACTGCGACTGGCTGCACACGGCTTTTAGCGCTAACATTTGCGCCATTCTCACAGTTCCCGAAATAGTAAAAACAACACACAGTAAGACCATGGATGCTCTACCCCTTTCCGCCGCCATTGCCCATCTCAAACAGCACAAAGACCAGCACACCTGGTCCCTGCGCGAGCTGTTTACCCAGAACCCGGACCGCGCAAACACCTTCAGCACTTCCGCTGCCGGTATCTATCTCGACTACAGCAAGAACCTGCTGCGCGAGGACACCCTCAGCCTGCTGCTGGACTACACCGACACCGCCGCCCTGAAAGACGCTATCCAGGCGCTCTTTTCCGGGGCCAATATCAACAACACCGAGCACCGCCCCGCGCTGCACACCGCGCTGCGCTTCCAGGGCGCGCCGGAAACCGAGCACGAACAGGCGGTGGCGGATTGCCGCGCACAGATGCAGCAGTTCGTCGAGCGCGTCCACAGCGGTGCATGGACCGGCTTCACCGGCAAGCCCATCCGCCATGTGGTCAATATCGGTATCGGCGGATCGGACCTGGGCCCGCGCATGGTCTGCGAAGCCCTGCGCCCCTGGCACAACCCCGACATCCAGGTGCATTTTGTCGCCAATATCGACGGCGCCGACCTGAGCGACACCCTCGCCCGGCTGCCTGCAGAGGAGACGCTGTTTATCGTCGCCTCCAAGTCCTTCTCCACCCTGGAAACCCGCCAGAACGCGCTCTCCGCCCGCCAGTGGGTGCTGGACGCAGGCTGCGCAGAATCCGAGCTGGAAAAACACTTCGTGGCGGTGAGCAGCAATATCGTCGCCGCACAGGACTTCGGTATCGCCGCCCAGAACATCTTCCCGATGTGGGACTGGGTGGGCGGGCGCTATTCCCTGTGGTCCGCCATCGGCCTGCCCATTGCCCTGGCCTGCGGCTTCGACGCGTACAGTGAACTGCTGCGCGGTGCCAACGCCATGGACACCCACTTTGCGGAGGCCCCCTTCGAGCAAAACCTGCCGGTGCTGATGGCGCTGATCCACTTCTGGTACCGCCAGTGCTGGGGCGCCGGCAGCCTGGCGGTCCTCCCTTACGCGCAGCGCCTGGCCAAGTTCCCGGCGTGGCTGCAGCAGCTGGATATGGAGAGCCTGGGCAAGAGCGTGGACCGCGAGGGGCAACCGCTGAATTATCCCAGCGGCAGCGTGATCTGGGGTGCGGAGGGCAGTAACGGACAGCACTCGTTCCACCAGTTGCTGCACCAGGGCACCGACATGATCCCGGCGGATTTTGTCGCGATCAAGCAGCCCACTTCCGAACTCACTGAACAGCACAGGTGGCTACTGTCCTGCTGCCTGAGCCAGAGCCAGGCGCTACTGCAGGGCAAGTCCCTGGCCGAGGCGCGCAAGGAGCTGGAGGCATCCGGCCACACCCACAAGGAAGTACACCACCTGGCCCCGCACAAGGTGATCCCGGGCAACCGCCCGAGCAATACTCTGATTGTGGAAAAACTCGACCCTTACCACCTGGGCAGCCTGCTGGCGCTGTATGAGCACAAGGTATTTACCTTTGGCACCCTGCTGGACATCAATCCGTTTGACCAGTGGGGCGTGGAGCTGGGCAAGGTGCTGGGTAACGCGGTTTACGATGCGATTGAAGGGGAGATCCCTTCAAACTGGGATGGGTCTACCGCCAATCTTCTGAAATTACTGCTTAAGTAACTTTTAATTCAGTGGTAACCGTTGAGATGCCCCGCTGGCGGCAAAGCACCGGGTATCAGTTTTCAAAACCGCTGTGAATACATCCCTGTAAGCTGCGTCGGCGCCGTCCATGGCGCCGACGCTTTTGAAAACTGATACCCGGCACTTTGCCTTCTCGTCTCGTTCAGCGCTTTGATCTGCATGGAATTACCCTTTCATTTGGGCAGCGCCACACACTTCGAATTGAAGGCAGAGTGCCGGGGGCGGGTTTTCAGGAGCGTCGCAAACAGGATGTTTGCGCCGCAGCGCCCAGGGATGGGTTCACAGCGGTCCTGAAAAC
>NZ_CAJXKH010000149.1 GCF_913055755.1 uncultured Microbulbifer sp. | reverse complement strand
GGAAACCGGGTTCGAACCGGCGACCTCAACCTTGGCAAGGTTGCGCTCTACCAACTGAGCTATTCCCGCGAATTTGACCGGACCAGAAATTAAAGCTTCTGGCCCGGTTTTGCAAGGCCGTCGTTATGTTGCGACCTTGCGGCATTGGCATCCCCAAGGGGAGTCGAACCCCTGTTACCGCCGTGAAAGGGCGGTGTCCTAGGCCTCTAGACGATGGGGACATAGGAACTGGAGCGGGAAACCGGGTTCGAACCGGCGACCTCAACCTTGGCAAGGTTGCGCTCTACCAACTGAGCTATTCCCGCAGTGGCATCCCCAAGGGGAGTCGAACCCCTGTTACCGCCGTGAAAGGGCGGTGTCCTAGGCCTCTAGACGATGGGGACCCAGAAACCTTCTCAGCGTTGCTGACCCCGTTTCCGTAAGTCAGTAGTGCGTCGAAGTGGGGCGCATTCTATGGACACCCCGGGGGGCTGTCAACACCCGATTGAAAAAATATTAAGAAATTTTTCCTTTGCATACAGGCACTTACCGAACCCGGGCACAATCGGCCGATCACCGCGGTCGCGAATCGAACAGAATCTAATGCGCCACCCCGGCCCGCTCGCGCATCCCCCCGAGAAAGCGCCGGATTCGCCGGGCATTCTCCCCCATATCTCCGACGCCGACCCGGGAGGCGGAGCGGACATCCACCCTGGCGCCCTCCCCTTCGGCACGGATTCGCACCGCCACGTCGCTGGTAAACCCCAGAATCGGCGTGCGGGCCACCGCCTCAACCCGACCGCGGTTTGGACTCCTGGTCACTATCCGCCACCCCAGTCCTTCCCCCACTTCCGCCGCCAGGGCAGTGGCAGCGGGCACGGTCATACCGGCGAGCTGCAGCGGCTGGATATCCCGGTAGGCGGGCTCGCCGCGCTGCAGCCTGGCGACCTCTTCCCCACCGTATTCCGGCCGGTGGTCCCGATCACTGCGCAGGGCAATGGCCGCCAGTAACTGCGGAGGATCCCGGAAGTCGGTGGTAATGTCGTGGATCGGCGGCCTCTGAAAGTTGTCCTGGCCGACGGTCAGCAGCGGTACCGCCATCGGTAGCAGCCCGAGCACCATGGCCCACAGTGCCGCATTGCGGGCCTCGCCGTGACGCTTCACCATCCCCCACAGAAACACCAGCATGGACAGCAGCGCCATCCCCAGCACCGCCAGCCCGGCAGCCTTGAAGACATCGAATGCGGCCAGGAAATGGAGCAGGTTCAGCCTGAGCGCCAGGGCCGACAGGAAGATCAGCGCGAGCAACATCCACTGGATACGGTAAAGCCAGCGACTCCAGTGGCGCTGGCGTTCGCGGTAGACGGGGGATAATCCTGGGGACATGACTCCGGGGCGCCTCCCTCTATAGGTATCAGCTATAGGCATCGACTATAGATATTAGCTAAGGGCGATCTGCTGGACAGCCGGCCCTGACGGTTACTCCGGGTCCTTATCCAGTTTCACCGACAGGGAATTTACACAATAGCGCAGACCGGTGGCGGTGGGGCCATCGGGAAATACGTGACCGAGGTGGCAGCCGCAGTTGGCACAGACAATCTCGGTGCGCTGCATGCCCAGGCTGTTGTCCACATGCTCCTCGACCACCCCGGCGGTAGCTTCCGCATCAAAACTCGGCCAGCCGCAGCCGGCATCAAACTTGGATTCGGAATTGAACAGCACCTCGCCGCAACAGCGACAGCGGTATTTGCCATCCTCAAAAGTATCCCAGTATTCCCCGCTAAACGGCCGCTCGGTGCCCGCCTCTCGGCAAACGTGAAACTCTTCCTGTGTCAGGCGCTCGCGCCAGTAGTTATCGTCTTTTTCTTTTGCCATACTGTGGCTCCTTTTCGCCTGATAAGTCAGTATCCAGCGGCATTACCCTGCCCGGCCCAACACTTAGCGGCAGCGCCCCCTATCCCGGGCGCCCGAAACAGTTCGCTAACCTGATAGTTAGCACAGGGTTACCATAGCTGGTGGGATTGCGTACCGAAACCGTCGGCAACGCCAATCCGGGAACCAGCTGATAACCCGGCCCGCAACTGATAGCAAAGCCTACTAAAAGCCGAGCGCCAGTTAGAAGTTTGTGCCCAACACTAAGCCATCAGCAATGTGCTTATTGTGCTCCAGTAGAAGAAAGTAGCAATGAAGGATATTCACAAGTCGGAAAAACTCCACGGCGTCTGTTACGAAATTCGCGGCCCGGTCATGGAGCAGGCATCGCGCCTGGAAGAGGAAGGCCACCGGATCATGAAGCTGAACATCGGCAACCCGGCACCCTTCGGCTTCGACGCACCGGACGAAATTCTTCAGGACGTGATCTACAACCTGTCCCAGGCCCAGGGCTATGTGGAGTCCAAGGGCCTGTTTGCAGCGCGCAAGGCAATCATGCAGGAATGTCAGATGCTCGGCGTGCCCGGCGTGGATATCGATGATATCTACCTCGGCAACGGCGTTTCCGAGCTGATCTCCATGTCCACCCAGGCACTGCTGAACGACGGCGACGAAATGTTGTTGCCGATGCCGAATTACCCGCTGTGGATGGCCGCCACCAACCTGACCGGGGCCAAGCCGGTACTCTACCGCTGCGACGAGCAGGCGGGCTGGCTGCCGGATATCGACGATATCAAATCCAAGATCACCGCCCGCACCCGCGGCATTGTGGTGATCAACCCGAACAACCCCACCGGCGCGGTCTATCCCAGAGAACTGCTGGAGCAGATCGTGGAAGTGGCGAGCCAGCACAACCTGGTGATATTCGCCGACGAGATCTACAGCAAGATTCTCTACGACGACGCCCAGTTTACCCCCATGGGTTCCCTGGTTGACGACGTGCTGTGCCTGAGCTTCAACGGCCTGTCCAAGTCCTACCGCCTGGCCGGCTTCCGCTCCGGCTGGATGGTGATGAACGGGGCCAAGCACCGCGCCAAGGGCTTTATCGAGGGCATGGATATCCTTTCCTCCATGCGCCTGTGCGGCAATGTGCCGGCGATGTTCGCGGTGCAGACAGCGCTCGGTGGCTACCAGAGCATCAACGACCTGGTACTGCCCGGCGGCCGCCTGCGCCAGCAGCGCGACCTGGCCTGGCGCATGCTGAACGATATTCCCGGGGTAAGCTGCGTGAAACCGCAGGGAGCCATCTACCTGTTCCCGCGTATCCACCTGGACCGCCACAAGATCGAAAACGATGAAAAATTCGTGCTCGACTTCCTGCGTCAGGAAAAGATCCTGCTGGTACAGGGCAGCGCCTTCCACTGGGATGCGCCCGACCACCTGCGCATCGTATTTCTGCCGCGGGCCGACGACCTGTCTCACGCCATTGAGCGGCTGGGCTATTTCCTCGAGCGCTATACCGGCTAGGGATTTTGATGCTGGACGATCTGCACATTCACGACTTCTACCGCGATGCGGGGCGGATTCTGCTGGCGCTGTTCCAGCAGTTCCCCGCCCCGGCGACGGTCTATGTCGAAGACATCGCCGGCCCCGACACCCCGGACGAATTCGGCCTGCACTCCCCTCGCCACCTCGCCTGCCTCGGCGCCATGACATGGCTGAAGGAATGTGGCTATATCAACTTTTCGCAACTGGTACGGCAGGAAGCAGTGGAAGAAGCCTCCCTCACCCACCACAGTTTTCTGTTGCTGGTTAGCCGTGGCGACGACGGAATCAGCAATGCGGAAAAACTGAACGAGGCCGTACGGGAGGGCTCATCGCCTCAACTGGAAGGGTTGATGGTGAGGCTGATGGGGAAACTGCCCTCTTAATTTCTCGTTTCGCTTCCGCACGTGTACAGACGGGTAGCAAGCAAGGCCGCTAAAAATAAAAAAATATTTTGGCACCGGAGTCTGCGCAAGCATGTTGACTGGGTTCGAGGCGAGCGTATGATTCCCACCACTCTCAAAACCAAAGTTTGGCTGAAAACGATGAATTCACATCTGGCAATGCAAAAGACGATCATAAACAGGCGGCAAAGCCGTACCTACCTGTTATGGTCGCCAGCATGTGAATTATTTATGTGAAAACCCTTCTTTCGGGAGGGTATCAACCCTTCCGGAAATTCCAATTCTCCGCGAATTTGAAAGCCCGGAAAGCCAATTTCCGGGCTTTTTTGTTGCCCAAAGGAAATGGAACAGGATTAGGAAAATGACAGGACGGATACAGAGTGGCAAGTCGGGGCCCAAATTGACCCGACAGTATGATTGCACGGTGTGGTGGCTATTACCCATCTGTGCTTCAGGAAACCAGTTTTTCAGAACTGCCCTTTTTAGGACTGCCCCTTAACGTGCCGGCATGCCGGCATCGGATTGCCGGCTGCGTGGAATATCGAAACCCCGCATGGTGATCCATGCGGGGTTTTTATTTTGGCCTCGGTATCCATCCTCTGCGCGGTCGCGCACAGCGAAATATCGGGGCCGACACCGGGTTTATCGTTGACGACACGGACTGCGGCTCTGGTTCCGAAGGCCAGGCTGGCGCGGTTGCCTGTGGCTTACCGTGTACCGACCGTTGTACTGGCGATAGGCATTGCTATTTAGCTCAATTGGATAGAGCAACGAACTTTTAATTCGTGTGTCGCGGGTTCAAATCCCGCAATAGCCATCAACAATCGACTGTAAATCGACATTGTTAATGTAATAGAGGCCTTCGGGCCGGGGTGCGATTCCCCCCATGCCTTCGGAGCATGGATACGGGGGATCCACGGTATCGGGAATTTCCCGGTGCGCCGTGGGTCGAGCCGCCGATAGTGCGTTTGTGGGCCGTGCCTGGCAGGTTGGCTGGATCGGGACTGGGAGCTGTAATTCCCGGTAGACAGCAAGTCCTTTCTCTCCAGCCCATGCCTGCTCTCCTTTTCCAGCGGATTTTTTTGCGTGGAAATGGTTTGGCCCGGCTGGCGACAGCTATCGGCCGCGGACACCGCGGGTGGGTCCCCCAACTTTTAGCCATGCGTTCACGAGGACGCAAACTGACAAGGAGATGTCATGTACTTTTGGAAAACCATTGAAATCCC
>NZ_CAJXKH010000148.1 GCF_913055755.1 uncultured Microbulbifer sp. | reverse complement strand
GAGGGCCTGCTGAACTTCCAGCAGATGATCATGGACCTCACCGGCATGGAACTGGCCAACGCCTCCATGCTGGACGAAGGCACCGCCGCCGCGGAAGCCATGTCCATGTGCAAGCGCCAGGTGAAGCGCAACAAATCCAATACCTTCTTTGTGGATCAGGACTGCCACCCGCAGACCATCGCGGTGGTGCAAACCCGCGCCGAGCACTTCGGTTTCGAGGTGACGGTCGGCAACCCGGAAACCGACCTGCCGGAAGAGCTTTTTGGCGCCCTTTTCCAGTATCCGGGCTCCACCGGTGTGGTGCGCGACCTCACCGACCTGATCGCCAAGGTGCACGAAGCCGGCGCCCTGGTCACCGTGGCCGCAGACCTGATGGGCCTGGTAGCGCTCAAGGCACCGGGTGAAATGGGTGCCGACGTGGTAATCGGCACCAACCAGCGCTTCGGTATCCCCATGGGCTACGGCGGCCCGCACGCCGCCTTCTTCGCCTTCCGCGAAGCCTACAAGCGCTCCGCCCCCGGCCGCATCATCGGCGTTTCCGTAGACAGCAAGGGCAAGCGCGCCCTGCGCATGGCGATGCAGACCCGCGAGCAGCACATCCGCCGCGAGAAGGCCAACTCCAACATCTGTACCTCCCAGGTACTGCTGGCGGTGATGAGCGCCTTCTACGCCATCTACCACGGCCCCGAAGGCCTGAAGACCATCGCCGCGCGCATCCAGCGCCTGACCGATATCCTCGCCACCGGCCTGAAAGAAAAAGGCCTGGGCCTGACCCACGACAGCTGGTTCGACACCCTGACCGTATCCGTGGGCGACAAGCAGTCCGCCATCTACGACTGCGCGATCAAGGCCGAGATCAACCTGCGCAAGGTTGGCAGCGACGCCCTGGGTGTCAGCCTGAACGAAACCACCACCCTGCAGGACGTTTCCGAGCTGCTGGACCTTTTCATTGGCGGCGACAACAGCCTGGACCTGGCCAAGATCGACAGCGAGCTGGCCGCCAAGGGCCCCGCCGGTGTACCCGCCGGCCTGCAGCGCAGCAGCGATTTCCTGACCCACCCGGTATTCAATACGCACCACTCGGAAACCGAGATGCTGCGCTACCTGAAGACCCTGGAGTCCAGGGACATTGCGCTCAACCACAGCATGATCCCGCTGGGTTCCTGCACCATGAAGCTGAACGCCACCGCGGAAATGATCCCGGTGACCTGGCCGGAATTCGGCAAGCTGCACCCGTTTGCCCCGGCCGATCAGGCCGAGGGCTACCGCGAGATGTTCACCCAGCTGGAGCAGATGCTGGCCGCCTGTACCGGTTACGACGCCGTCAGCCTGCAGCCGAACGCCGGCTCCCAGGGCGAGTACGCCGGTCTGGTCGCAATCAAGAAATACCTGGAAGCCAAGGGTGAAGGCCAGCGCGATATCTGCCTGATCCCCGCCTCCGCCCACGGCACCAACCCCGCATCCGCGATGATGGTGAGCATGAAGGTGGTAGTGGTTGCCTGTGACAACAAGGGCAACGTGGACATCGAAGACCTCAAGGCCAAGATCGAAGAGCACGGCGATCGCATCGCCGCGCTGATGGTCACCTACCCGTCCACCCACGGCGTGTTCGAGGAAGGCATCCGCGAGATCTGCGAGCTGATCCACAACGCCGGTGGCCAGGTGTACATCGACGGCGCCAACATGAACGCCCTGATCGGCGTCGCGGCGCCGGGCAAGTTCGGCGGTGACGTATCCCACCTGAACCTGCACAAAACCTTCTGTATCCCCCACGGTGGTGGCGGCCCGGGCATGGGCCCGATTGCCGTCGGCGAACACCTGAAGCCCTACCTGGCGGGCCACCCGGTGACCGAAGTACCGGGCAACGACGCCAAGAACGGCACCATTTCCGCGGCACCCTGGGGCTCAGCGAGCATCCTGCCGATCAGCTGGATGTACATCCGCATGATGGGCAAACAGGGCATGCAGCTCGCCACCGAGACCGCGATCCTGAACGCCAACTATGTGGCCAAAAAGCTGAGCGAGCACTACCCGCTGCTGTACAAGGGCAGCAACGGTTTCGTCGCCCACGAGTGCCTGATCGACCTGCGCCCGCTGAAGGAAGTGAGTGGTATTTCCGAGGAAGACATTGCCAAGCGCCTGATGGACTTCGGTTTCCACGCGCCCACCATGTCCTTCCCGGTCGCCGGTACCCTGATGATCGAACCGACCGAGTCGGAAGCCCAGGAGGAGCTGGATCGTTTCGTGGAAGCCATGGCGACCATCCGCCAGGAAGCGGAAGACGTGGCCAGCGGCAAGTACACCGCGGAAGACAACCCGCTGCACAATGCGCCGCACACCCAGGACGACGTCATGACCGACGAGTGGACCCACGCCTACAGCCGCGAGATTGCCGCGCGCCCGGCAGCCTGGCTGAAGCACCACAAGGTGTGGCCGGCGTCCAACCGTATCGACAACGTCTATGGTGACCGCAACCTGATCTGCTCCTGCCCGCCGGTTGAGAGCTATATGGACTGATAGTCCGGATATCGGAAACAAAAAAGCCGGAGCAATGCTCCGGCTTTTTTGTTTCCGCTTTGTTTCCGCAAGGCGGAACCGGCCCCTCGGCAGGGTTTACCCTCAAGCGGCCTGGGCGCCGCGGCAGGAGGCGGATTCCTGCAGTTCGAATTCCTCGGAAAAAAAATTAGCCGGGATCTCGCGAAAGATCCCAGCCTTCCACTCCGCCACCGAGTAACCGTCAGATCACATCAATCACGGTTAACACAAGTGATGCTGTTCATCCTCGGCCAGCGATGCTCTTGATCGCGTAATAGGCATTGTCTCCAATTAGATTACGGAGCTGGAGCTTTAGCTTGGCAAGTCCCATCGACGTCCGGGCAACCATTTTTCCGCCCGTATCCACCTGATTAGAACCTGAGACCACGGATTGCGTTTCAATACAGACTACGGGTCTTTTGCTCAATGCAAAAATTTCCGCAGCAACTGCCGCGTCGCTCTCAATAAACAGGCCAGCACCTGTCTCCTGGTATACACGGGCTTTAAACGCCGGGGAATTCGCATGCTCTTCATCTGACTGCGTCATGATCAACTCACGATACTTCACCCCATACTTCTCCAGCCAAGCCTCGGTTTCAGGTCGATACGTTTCCCGGCGCGAGGTAATCAGCCAACCGATTTCGCCCGATGATGCATGTAGCTGCTCAGCTTCCAGCAGAAACCGACGATACACTTCGTCATTGTCGTACTCATACGCCACTGGGTTACGACAAAACACCTCATCAATATCGACACAGGCATTCCGCAGCACACTGGAATGTAATAGGTTCCACGGGGCAACCAAGGTAGAAGCCAGCTTTTCAAGCACAACATCGACATCCGGGTGCTTTGCAACCGGTGCAAAAACAGCACAGAAGACAACATGGCCTTCCACCCCTTCGAGGTCCTTCCGCGCTTTCTTGAATGCCCGCCCAGACCCTACAGCATCATCGATCACCAGTACCGTTCGATCTGCCGCATGGGCCGCCTCTATATCGGGCGTTTTCTTCGTATCGCCGAAGCCCAACAACCTGCCGGCCTTCAAGCCGTCAATGTCGGTCAAGGGGAGGTTGAGCTGAGTTGCCAGCATCGTTGCAGGGATCATGCCGGAGCGCGGAATTCCAACCACAAGATCAATTTTCTTGGGCAGTTTTCTACGATTTTCCTGCAAGGCGAGGGACATCTGCTGATAATTCACGAATTGCATGTACATTCCTTGTAATATGCGATTGGTACGAAAGAACCACTAACTCCAGTAAAAGTCAAGCAGCACCCGCGCTCCACAAGGAAAAGAAAAACGCGCCATCGTGAAAATTTTTAAGCAATTGTTTAAAACCTAGGCACTGATCCATATGCCTGACTAGAATTCTGCAAGCGCACTATCTTGGGGCGCCTTCACGACCCGCTGCCGCATCCCGACATTCGCCGCGCACTTCGCCGCCCATCTGCGACACCACCCGCTCAATAACAAAATAGCCGTCGCGGCAGAAGCCGGATTCCTGCAGCTTCAATTCCAGCGCGTGATCGAAATTCACTGACCTGCCCGCTCGCGGTTGCCTGCGCATCATTTCCTGTTCGCGCAATATGCCGCGGCGTGTCGTAGGGTTTTCGGTATAGGGGCCGCGCAGTTGCGGCGCAGCCATTTCCAGGGCGTAGGTAAAGCGCTTGGAACCATTGGCAGAGATTTCGGTGTGGAAAGATTCTTTCAGCCCCGGATTCGGCGCCGACGGCTCGCTCGCGCAGGCCGCCAGAGACAACACAACCGAAACACACAAAAACTTCGCGGGCACTCGGCAGAACATTACGCCCCCTTTTACTATTTATCTTTATTTGAAAATCGTTATTTAAAAACAACTGTGCGGTTGCCGTGGATAAACACCCGCTCTTCCAGCACCAGTTGCAGTGCGCGGCTCAGCACCTGCTTTTCCACATCGCGGCCGGCGCTGGCCATGGACTCGGCGGAATAACCGTGGTCCACGTGAATCACATCCTGCTCGATGATCGGCCCCTCGTCCAGGTCGTCGGTGACGAAGTGGGCAGTGGCACCGATGATCTTTACCCCGCGCTCAAACGCCTGCAGGTAGGGTTTGGCACCGATAAATGCAGGTAAAAATGAGTGGTGGATATTGATGATGCGCTTTTTATAGTGCGCAACAAACTGCGGGGTCAGCACGCGCATATATTTGGCGAGAACCAAGTAATCCGGCCCGTAGCCGTCCACCAGCTGCATCACCTGCTCTTCGTGCTGGGCCCGTTCCAGTCCCTCTGCGGGTAACCAGTGAAACGGAATATCGAACTTTTCCACCAGCGGCTGCAGGTCCTGGTGATTGCCGATCACCGCGGCAATCTCCACGTCCAGCGCGCCGGCGTAGCATTTCATCAGGATATCGCCCAGGCAGTGGGCCTCTTTCGTCACCATCAGCACCAGGCGCTTGCGGCCGCTGGCCACCAGTTTGCGCGCGGCACCCTGGGGCAGCGCCATATCCAGGTCTTCCAGCAGGGTGGCATCATTGAAGTTGCCTTCCAGCGCGGTGCGCATGAAGAAGCGGCCCTGGGCGCGGTCGACGAACTCGTCGTTCTTGGTGATGTTGAGCTGGTGCTTGTAGCAGATGTTGGTGATCTTGGCGATCAGCCCCTTGTCGTCCGGGCAGTCCGTTAGCAGTATCTTCTTTTCCATGGCC
>NZ_CAJXKH010000147.1 GCF_913055755.1 uncultured Microbulbifer sp. | reverse complement strand
AACGCCTTTATGGCGTCGGGCGGGCCAGTACTACTCCTGATCGCCGGCCTGACCTTCTTCATGTGGACGCTGATTTTTGAGCGGGTCTTTTACTTCAACGGCGGTCTGAAGCGCGATGTTCAGACTGCTGTGGATTCCTGGGAAGCGCGCCCCGAGCGCAAATCCTGGAATGCCCACCAGATCCGTTACGCGCTGATTTCCCGGGTATCCGAGAAAATCGACAGCAATATGGACATGATCCAGACCTGCGTTGCCCTCGCGCCGTTGTTCGGCCTGCTGGGTACCGTATGGGGCATGATCAACGTGTTCGAAGTGCTGGCGATTACCGGCGGTGGTGATGCCAAGCAGATGGCCAGTGGTGTATCCATGGCTACCATCCCGACTATGGCGGGCATGGTGGCAGCACTGTCTGGTGTATTTGCCAATACCTACATCACCCGTACTGCCCAGCGTGAGACCCAGCTGCTGGAAGACCATCTGACGATGGATCACTGACAGCACCACAATCAAGGTGACCGGCCGGTTTGAAAACCGTGCCGGACACCGAGAAGGTTTAGCCAAATCGCGGGACTTTCACTATCAATTAGATTGATGTGGGAGTTCCACAGGGCCAAATCTCGCTATTAGCATTTCGCTAGAGAGAGTTGCAATGAGCAGAAAACAGAATACGGCGGAAGAAGAAGGCGGCGCTATTGACCTCACGCCCATGCTGGACGTGGTGTTCATCATGCTGATCTTCTTTATCGTCACCGCGACCTTCATCAAGGAGCCGGGTGTTGACGTTCTGAAGCCGGAAGCGACTACCGCTGAACTCAAAGCCGCCTCTATTCTGGTCGCGATTAACGACAACGACGAAATCTGGATTGCCAAAGAGCAGGTAGACGATCGCCTGGTGAAGAACACCCTGGAGCGTCTCTATGCAGAAAACCCGAAAGGGTGGTTGGTAATTCAGCCCGATAAAAAGGCGAGTATCGAGAAGGTTGCCCTGATCGCTGAAGCGGCCAGGAAGATCGGAATCGAGAAAGTGTCGGTCGCTACAGAGAAGAGTTAACAGCTATGAACCCGGTAAGACTTTTAGGGGCGGGTGCGCTGGCAGTAGCCACCACTTTTGCCCTGATCTTCACCATGCATGCGCTGATCGCGGCAAACCTGGGTGCTCCCAAAGAAGAGGAGCAGATCAAGGTAGCCGATATCGTGATGCCGGAACAGAAGATCGAAACCCAATACGATACCAGCAAGCCGGACAAGCCCGACGAGCCCGAGCAGCCGCCGCCCGATATGCCGGAGCCGGAGTATGACGAGCCGAACGTGGACAATGCGCTGAACATGTCTGCACCGGCCGCCAACGCGGACCTGAAAGTGGGTGGTATCGGTGGCTTCGCCTCTGAGGGTGACTACCTGCCAATCGTGAAAGTACAGCCCCAGTATCCCCGTCGCGCTCTGCAGCGTGGCATCGAAGGCTGGGTAGTTGTGGAATACACGGTTACCAAGAACGGTTCTGTACGTGATCCGCGCGTTGTGGAAGCCTTCACCAAAGATGGCAACCCGACCACGATCTTCAACCGCGCTGCGATGAAGTCCGCGTTGAAGTACAAGTACAAGCCGCGGGTTGTTGACGGCGAGCCGATTGAAGTGCCTGGTGTAAAAACCAAGATCAGCTTCAACCTGGCCAAATAAATAGGGGACGCATATGAAAATGACGACCGTGACGAAAGGACTTTCCAAGTTCGTCCTGCGCACGTCAGTGGCGCTGCCCCTGGTACTGGCTCCGGCGGTCAGCGTGACCGTGCTGGAGGCTGCAGGTGTATCCGCTTCTTTCGCCCAGGCTGAGGCTCAGAGCGAACAGAAGACCCGCAAAGTGCCCGCCATGCGCGAAAGTGCTTTCAAGCTCCTGGGTAAGGCGCAGGAAGCTGCGGAAGCGCAGAAGTGGAATGAAGCACTGGCAGCGCTGAGGGAAATGGAAGCCGGCAAGTCCAAGTTGAATGGTTACGAAACCGCGCAGATGTATTACTTCTACGGTTTCGTTTACTACAGCATGGAGAAGTACCCGCAGGCGATTACCTACTACAAGAAGGTGCTGCAACAGGGGCAGGAGAACCTGCCGGTGGCACTGGAAGTCGGTACGCTGCTGACCATTGCCCAGCTGTACTTTGTGACCGAAGACTACAAGCAGGCGGTAAACTACCTGAACAAGTGGTTTGCGGTTTCCGACAAGATCGACGCCAACTCGTACGCATTGCGCGGCCAGGCTTATTACCAGCTGGGCGACAATGACAAGGCGCTGTCCGATATGAATCAGGCGGTGTCCATGTACGAAAAAGAAGGCAAGGTGCCCAAGGAGTCCTGGTTCGGCCTGCAGCGTTTCTTGTATTACGACAAGAACGACTACAAGAAGGTCACCAACATCCTTGAGAAGCTGGTGAAGCACTACCCCAAGGGTGAGTACTACAAGCAGCTGGCGGGTATGTACGGCGAGCTCAAGCGTGAAGACGATATGCTTCACATGATGGAAGCTGCCTACATTGCCGGTGCTCTGCAGAAAGAGAAAGAGCTGTTGAACATGGCCTATCTCTTTATGGGCGCGGAAGTGCCTTACAAGGGCGCCAAGGTGATCGACAAGGGCATCAAAGAGAAGAAGATTGCCCGCACTTCCAAGAATCTGGAAACCCTGGCTCAGGCGTACCAGATGGCTCAGGAGCTGCAGAAGTCGATTCCCGAGCTGGAAGCAGCTGCAAGCATGTCTGACAAGGGCGACCTCTATTCCCGTCTGGCCGGTATCTACCTGGATCTGGACAAGAATAAGCAGGCCGTTGATATGGGTGCCAAGGCACTGAAGAAGGGCGATATCAAGCGTCCGGATCAGCTGTACATTGTCCTGGGTATGGCCAACGCCAACCTGAAGAAGTACGACGACTCACTGAAGTACTTCAAGAAGGCCCTGGATGACAAGCGCTCCGAGAAATTTGCCAGACAGTGGATTTCTTTCGTAGAAAATGAGAAGAAGCGGGAAGACCAGCTGGCCATGTAATCAAAAAAGCATGGTCCGGGTTTTTCTCCGGAATTCTGAGGCCGCACACTGTGCGGCCTTTTTTTATGCCCGCGATTCCTGTGGCGGCAAATTTTGCATATTAAATGAACATTAAATGCGAATTATTTGCAAATTCGCCAGATTCAACTAAATACTGAAAGTAGCTGATCAGCTTTTTCCATTCGCACAGTTTGCTGTGCGGCCAACCAACACCTGAAAATAAAAAAGGAGAGGTGTTATGGAACAGGCTTATCTGCCCAACTCCATTTCCCAATCGTTCAGTCCCCGTTTTTTCCTGTCTCGCAGATCCATGGCGCTGGCCCGCAGTGGTGCCCTCGCCCTGGGGGTTACCGGCTTGCTGTTACTGGGTATGACCCAGCTGATTGCCACCGACTACCGGGCACCACCGGCGGATCCGCTACCCAAGATAGCGGATATCCATATGCCGGATGTAAAACCCACGGTGCAAAAAACCGAGCCGCCGGCGAAACCCCAGGAGCTGCCGCCGCCGGTGCAGCCGACCACGGTGGATCGCACGGTGAAGCCCGGCGAGGTGCCGGTCATCTTCCAGCCGCCGACAACCGATGGCACCGGACTCGATCCGACCATCGTCAGCTCCGACCCGCTGCCGATCTACAAACCGGCGCCGCGCTATCCCCGCCGGGCACTGGCGCGCGGCATTGAGGGGTACGTGGTGGTGGAGTTTACGATCACCAGCAGCGGCAGTGTGCGCAATGCGAGTGTGGTGGGGGGGTACGACAGCAGCGGTCAGCCCACCACCGTATTCGATCGCGCGGCGCTGAGCGCGGTAGCGCGCTTCAAGTACCGGCCGCCTATGGCCGAGGGACAGGCGGTGGAACAGCACGGCGTGCGCAACCGCATCGTTTTTAAAATGGCTGACTGAATGGGGTAATTGAGAAAAAAATAGCGGGCATTGTGCCCGCTATTTTTATATCGGCGTGGCTCAGTCGATTTCCCGCACCGCACCCTTGTCGGCACTGGTGGCGAGCAGGGCGTAGGCTTTGAGGGCCTTGCTGACCTTGCGCGGGCGTACCTTGGCCGGTTTCCAGCCTTGTGGACCTTTCTTGTCCATGGCTTCCCGGCGGCGATGCAGTTCCGCCTCGGGAATATCCACTTCGATAAGGCGGTTGGGAATGTCGATACGCACCAGGTCGCCGTCCTGTACCAGGCCGATATTGCCACCGCTGGCTGCTTCCGGGGAAACGTGGCCGATGGACAGGCCGGAAGTGCCGCCGGAGAAGCGGCCGTCGGTAATCAGCGCACAGGATTTTCCCAGCCCCTTGGATTTCAGGTAACTGGTGGGGTAGAGCATTTCCTGCATGCCGGGACCACCCTTGGGGCCCTCGTATCGCACGATCACGGCTTCGCCTTCTTTTACCCGGCCCTCGAGAATATTGGCGACGGCGTCTTCCTGGCTCTCGACAATGTGCGCGGGGCCTTCAAACTTCCACAGCTCCTCTTCGACCCCGGAGGTCTTTACCACGCAGCCGTCCGGTGCCAGGTTGCCGAACAGCACCGCGAGACCGCCCTCGGCGGAGTAGGCGTGTTCCACCGAGCGGATGCAGCCCTGTTCGCGGTCGCCGTCCAGGTTGTTCCAGCGGCAGTCCTGGCTGAACGCGGTCTGGGTGGGGATGCCCGCGGGGCCGGCGCGGAAGAAGCGGTGTACCGCGGGATCATCGGTGCGGCGAATGTCCCACTGTTCCAGCGCCTCCCTGAGGGAAGCGCTGTGTACCGTTGGCAGGCTGGCGTCCAGCAGGCCGGCGGCTTCCAGTTCACCGAGGATCGACATGACGCCACCGGCGCGGTGCACGTCCTCGATGTGGTATTTCTGCGTGTTCGGCGCCACCTTGCACAGCTGCGGGATCTTGCGCGACAGGCGGTCGATATCCGCCAGGGTAAAGTCGATCCCGCCCTCCTGGGCCGCAGCCAGCAGGTGCAGGATGGTGTTGGTGGAGCCGCCCATGGCGATGTCCAGGGCCATGGCATTGGCGAAGGCCGCGCGGTTGGCGATGGTGCGCGGCAGTGCGCTGTCGTCGTCGCCTTCGTAATAGCGCTTGGCCAGCGCCACAATCTCGCGACCCGCTCGCAGGAACAGTTCTTCGCGGTCCGCGTGGGTGGCGAGCAGGGTGCCGTTGCCGGGCAGGGACAGCCCCAGGGCCTCGGTCAGGCAGTTCATGGAGTTGGCGGTGAACATGCCGGAACAGGAGCCGCAGGTGGGGCA
>NZ_CAJXKH010000146.1 GCF_913055755.1 uncultured Microbulbifer sp. | reverse complement strand
AAAACAGGGATGTTTTAGAAGAGCCCCCAGGGAAGGGTTCACGGCGTGTCTCGCGAGCTGCTACCGCTGACCAGACCGCCACAAAATCACCTACAGAGCTCCACTCCGAAAGGGCTGTGAAGCTCGCAACCGGATCAGACTTCTTCAATCCGGTAGCTATGCACGATCTCGATGCCCGCCTTGCCCAGCATGATAGAGGCAGAGCAGTACTTGTCCGCCGACAGCTCCACCGCACGGGCCACCTGAGACTCCTTGATATTGCGGCCGCGCACCACAAATTCCATCTCGATCTTCTCGAACGGCGCCGGCACCGCGTCCGGACGGTGGCCCTTGAGCTCGACATGACAGCCCAGCACGTCCTGGCGGGCTTTTTGCAGAATACTGACCACATCCACGGAAGAGCAGCCACCGACGCCCAGCAAAATCATTTCCATCGGGCGGATGCCATTGTTGGTCTCTCCCGCTTCCATCACCACAGAATTACCACTGCCGGCCTCACCGACAAACATGGCCTCTTTCACCCAGGTCACCTGACCCAGCATTACACCCGGCATAGGAAATACTCCTTCAGAAATTAAGCGGGCGAGGAGCTTATCACACTGAACCGAACCACAGCAGAACAGTTAAATATCCCGATTGCACACAGGCGCCAGAGAAATAGTGAGTCATTACTCACGGCGGTTGTATCCACGCCGGACAACCGCTATAAACGACACCTTGTACCAATGCCTGGCAATAAAGTGGTCCAGATCACATTGCTGGCGTCAGACCCTGTCAGCCCTGCGTGTTTAGCGTGATAATCCTCTGCTTACCGGGATCAAGCAAAAAAATTCTAGAAAAGGAGTAGATCCGTGACGGTTGCTATCGAAGAACCTCTATCTACAGGCAACATCGAAGATTTCCTGTCTCATTGCCACCGCCGGCGCTACCCAGCCAAAAGCACCATTATTTACGCCGGAGACCGTTGCGAGTCCCTCTACTTCATCATGCGCGGCTCCGTAACCGTCCTGATCGAAGACGACGAAGGCCGTGAAATGATCGTCGCCTACCTGAACGACGGCGACTTCTTCGGCGAAATGGGCCTGTTCGACCAGGATACCCGCAGTGCCTGGGTACGCACCAAGACCGAGTGCGAAGTGGCCGAGATTTCTTACAGCAAGTTCCAGGAACTGACCCGTCAGCATCCGGAATTCCTGTTTGCCCTGGCCACCCAGATGGCCGGCCGCCTGCGCAACACCACCCGCAAGGTGGGTGACCTGGCGTTCCTGGACGTAACCGGCCGCGTGGCCCGCACCCTGCTCGACCTGTGTAACGAGCCGGATGCCATGACCCACCCGGAAGGCATGCAGATCAAGATTACCCGCCAGGAAATCGGCCGTATCGTCGGCTGCTCCCGGGAGATGGTGGGCCGGGTACTCAAGACCCTGGAAGAGCAGGGCCTGGTATCCGTAAAAGGAAAAACCATGGTGGTCTTCGGCACCCGCTGATACCCGTCTTCGAGCGGGGCCCTTCCGGGTGCCCCGTTCACTCCCACCCTGTCTCCGCTCCCGCCAACCACCGCGCCCTCCTTCCAGACAGTTCCAAAATAGTGCCTCACCGAGGCTGACACTATTATTTCGCTATATAGAAGTGCGAGGGACCGGTCTATGGGAAAACGTCATGGACCCTCTTGGCAGTGCGGCACCCTGTCGTGTATTACCATTGCCCTGATCCTGCTGCTCGCCACCTGTGGTAAGCAGGAGTTGACAAATGAGGCCACTGCCCCCGGTGCTGCCCCGGCTGCCGACTACATCGAGACAGGCGACCTCCAGGAAATCAGGAAACGCGGTGTTATTCGCTTCGTGAACCTGTCCGGTCCACAGGAGGATATATTGCCCCGCGACAGTATCGTAACGATGCGGAGCCTCGACCTCGCCAACAAGCTGGCCGCCAAACTCAAACTCGAACCCCACTGGATCAGCGCCAGCACGCCCCAGCAAGCCCTTGAACTGGTGCAATCCGGCAAGGCCGATGTGGCCGCCTACTCCCTCACCGATACCAAGGCCCGCCGCGAGCTGGTCGCGTTCACCGTGCCACTGCTGCAATCCCGCCAGAAACTCATCACCAGCACAAACGGGCCAGATATCAGCGATCCCAAGCGCCTGCGCAACGTTGAATTGATTGCCCAGGCAGGCTCCACCTATGTGGACACGGCGCGCCGCCTGGTCGCGCAATATCCGGAGGCGAACCTGACCGTGATCGAACCTATTGTCTATGAAGACCGGGATGCCCTGGTGGACCTGTTAAACGAGAAAAACAATCGAGCGGCAATTCTGGACGACTATATCACCGAGAATATGCAAAGTTATCGGCATGACGTCCGCATCGGAGCTGCGGTTACAGAACCGGAGAACATTGCCTGGGCAGTGCGCAAGGGTTCCAGGCAATTGCTGACCACGGTCAATAATTACCTGACCAACAACCTGGTGAAGGCACCGAGTAGTCGCGTTGCCGACTGGCAGGTGATCAGGGAGTCGGGGGTAATTCGCTTTCTAACGTACAACCGCCCCTCGGTCTACTTTCTCTGGAAGGGTGTGCTGATGGGGTTTGACTACGACCTGGCAAGGGCCTTGGCCGAAAAACATGACCTTCAGTTGCAGGTGATCGTCGTGCCCTACAACGAAACCCTGATCGACTGGCTCAAGGCGGGAAAAGGGGATTTCGCCGGCGCCGTGAAAAATATTACCCAGGAGCGTATCAACCAGGGAATCGTCTTCACCACCTCCTATCGGGAGACCCCGGAACAGGTGGTGAGCAACCGCCAGAAACCGGAAATTGCAAAGGTTCAGGACCTGGCGGGGCGCACCCTGACCCTGCGCGCCTTTTCTCCCTTTATCGCCACCGCCCGCGCGATCAAAAATAGCGGCATTGATGTCACGGTGGAAGTGGCAGCCCCGGAAGTCTCCCTCGCTGCAATTGTCGAAAAGATTGCCGCCGGAGAGCTGGATGCGACCATCGTCGACAACGACGACGTTGTAATGTCAGCCTCACTGCGACCGGAGCTGATACCGGGGACTCTGGTCAGCGACCCGCAACGCCAGGGCTGGATGCTGATGCCGCAGAACCGGGAACTGCTGAAACAGCTCAACCAGTTCATCGTTGAGTACCGCAAGAGCGAACAATACCGGCAGAAAGTTGCCGCCTACTTCGAGCCCAACAAGCGTTTCACCCAGCGGGTTGCAGCCCGGGTAGTTCCCGGCAAAGACCTCTCACCCTACGACAACCTGGTAAAAGGGACTGCGCTGGAATACGACTTCGACTGGCGCCTTGTGGTTGCGCAGATGTGGCAGGAAAGCAACTTCAACCCCGCGGCAGTCTCGGCGGTTGGCGCTCAGGGCCTGATGCAGGTGATGCCGGTGACCGGAGAGGAGATGGGCTTCCCGCCACCACTGTTTGAGCCGGATCGCAATATTCAGGCGGGGATCAAATACCTGAACTGGGTGCGCGACCGCTTTGAGCCGACCTTGTCGACAATCGACAAACTCTGGTTTACCCTCGCGTCTTACAATGCGGGTTACGGTCACCTGCTGGATGCGCGCCGGCTCGCGCGCAAGCTGGGGCTGGACCCGAATACCTGGTTCGGCAATGTCGAAGTGGCCATGTTGAAGCTGTCGATTCCGGAATACTTCTCGAACGCCCGCTACGGCTATGTGCGCGGTGCCGAACCGGTGATGTACGTGCGTAAAATCAGCGACCTGTACAAAGCCTATGCCGACATCGCCAGCGGCGAGCACGGCAATCCCGGCGGAAGCCCGTTCCTGTTCCACCTCCCGGCGCGCCCACACGCGCCGCAGGGTGACGCCACTTGCGAAGCCTGTGGCCCCTAGGCAACCGCCTGTCGCCGCCCTAGCCAATATGCTCCGCCAGGAAATCCAGCAGCATGCTCACCTTGGGCGACAGGTGACGGTTATGGGGATAGATCCCCCAGATACCGTCATCTTCCTCCCGGTAGTGTTCCAGCAGGGACAGCAGCCGCCCCGCCTGCAGATCCTCGTCCACGTAGTAATCCGGCAACTGCACGATGCCGATCCCCTTTAGCGCCGCGTCCACCAGCGCGCGCCCGCTGTTGCAGCGGACACTGCCACTGACGCGGATATCCCTGGAGCGCCCCTGCTCGCGGAAGCGCCAGTAGTCCAGGGTTCCGGGCAGGCAGTTGTGCCGTGCCAGTTCCGACAGACTGTGGGGCTCGCCGTGGGAGGACAGGTATTGCGGGGAGGCGCACACGTACAGGGTGCGCGATCCCAGTCGCCGCGCCATCATGCTGGAGTCGGTAAGTTTGCCCAGGCGGATGGCGAGATCGTAGCCCTCGGCGACCAGATCCAGCTTTTGGTTGGTGAGTTCCATCTCTACCTGTAATTCCGGGTACTTCACGACAAAGTCATTCACCAGCGGCGCCAACGTGGTCTCGCCGTAGGTAACCGGCGCGGTCAGGCGCAGCCTGCCCCGGGGCACCTGCTGCAGGTCGGTCACCGCGCGCTCCGCTTCCGCCAGACCGTCCAGCACCTGGCGGCAGTGCTGGTAGTAGACCTGCCCCACTTCCGTCACCGATACCTTGCGGGTGGTGCGGTACAGCAGTTTGGTGGACAAACGGGCCTCCAGTGCACTCACCTGCCGGCTGACCTGTGCTGTGGAAATCCCCAGTTTGCGGGCGGCGCCGGTAAAGCTGCCTGTCTCGGCCACGGCGACAAATTCGCTCACGCCCTCCCAGTTACCCATGTATGCCTCTCAGTTATCCGACAGCTCGATTATTACTGATGGGAAAAAATGATTTTCAGAATGCATGGATTATACGCGATAAGGAAACAGATAGACTGCGCTTCCTCCGGTGGCCAAACCGCCACCAACCCCTATTCAACCAGGAGTCCGCCATGACCGAGACCATCAAATCCAGAGCTGCCGTGGCCTGGGGCCCGGGCAAACCGCTGTCTATCGAAGAAGTCGATGTAATGCCGCCGCAGGCCGGCGAGGTGCGAATTCGCGTGATCGCCTCGGGCGTCTGCCACACCGATGCCTTCACCCTGTCCGGGGATGATCCGGAAGGTATTTTCCCGGCCATTCTCGGCCACGAGGGCGGCGGTATTGTCGAGTCCGTGGGCGAAGGTGTGACCAGTGTTGCGGTGGGTGACCACGTGATCCCGCTCTATACCCCCGAATGCGGCGAGTGCAAGTTCTGCAAATCCGGCAAGACCAACCTGTGCGGCAAGATCCGCGATACCCAGGGCAAGGGGCTGATGCCGGACGGCACCACCCGCTTCTCCAAGAACGGCGAGCCGATCTACCACTACATGGGCTGCTCCACCTTCTCCG
>NZ_CAJXKH010000145.1 GCF_913055755.1 uncultured Microbulbifer sp. | reverse complement strand
CCGTCTGATAGATGCAAAGAACCTGAATGAAAAAAACCGCCGCGCCGCTGGCGCGTGAGGTGTACCGTGAAAACCCCGTATATCGAAACTGCCGGCCTTGCGAGTACTGATGAAGCCCAGGGGATAACGCCTGAAAACATGCTGGCATCTGTGGCCGGCGTTACCCGTCCACTGGTGTTGCGCGGTTATTGCGACCATTTCCCCGCAGTGCAGGCCGCGAAAGTGTCTCCGCGCGCGATGGTCGATTACCTGCTGAGTCAGTACAGCGGGCATCCCGTCAATGGCTGTTACGGCAGCGCGGATGCGGGCGGTCGGGTTTTCTACAACGATGATCTGAGCGGATTCAATTTCGAGACCCGGCGGGTGCCATTGGATGCGCTGCTGGAGGAGATTCTCGTCCACGCCGACGGGGAAAACCCGCCCATGCGCTATATGCCATCGAGCGAAGTCTCCTACTGGTTTCCGGAGTTTGCCGCAGTCAACGACGCCGGGGTAAACAGTGTCTCCCCCATGGGGTCGCTGTGGCTGGGGAATAAAGTCCGTGTGGCTGCGCACTATGACTTTCCCAACAATCTCGCGTGCAATATTGCCGGCAAGCGTCGATTCACGTTATTGCCGCCGGATCAGATCGGCAACCTCTATCCGGGCCCGCTGGACTTTGCCCCCGGCGGCCAGGAAATCAGTCTGGTGGATTTTTACCATCCGGACTTTGCGCGTTTTCCGCGGTTTCGCGATGCACTGGAAAATGCACAGACTGCGGAACTGGAAGCAGGGGACGCGCTGTATATTCCCGGCATGTGGTGGCACCATGTCGAAAGCCTGGACACCCTGAACGTCCTGTACACCCACTGGTGGCGGGATTCCGAGGCGTATATGGGGCGCCCCACCAACGCGTTACTGCACGCGATTCTGGGGTTGCGAAACCTCCCTGTACATCAGCGCCAGGCATGGAAAGCACTGTTCGATTACTACATTTTTGACGATCCGCAGAAGCCCCGCGCGCACCTGCCGGAGCACGCCTGGGATACCCTGGGGCCGCTGGATGAAACCGCCGCGCGCCGCCTGCGTGCAATGTTGCTGAACAAACTGAACCGCTAACCGGAGGCCGTATGCACACCAAAGAAAATTCTGCTGCAAGCGACGGCATGCACTCCGGAAAAAAATACCGCGTGGTGATCGCCGGCGGCGGTACCGCCGGCTGGGTCGCCGCCGCGGCGCTGTCGAAAAAACTCGGGGCGCTGGTGGATATCACCTTGGTGGAGTCGGAGGCCATCGGTACCGTCGGTGTCGGCGAGGCGACCATTCCACCCATGCGGGTTTTCCACCAGTTGCTGGGTATCGACGAGCGGGAATTCATGCGCGCGACTTCCGCCACTTTCAAGCTCGGCATCGAGTTCGAAAACTGGGGGCAGCAGGGCGAGCGCTATATCCATGCCTTCGGCAAGAATGGCCGCGAGAGCTGGCTGGCGGAGTTCCACCATTTCTGGCTGCGCGGACTGGAGCGGGGCATCGATACCGGTATTGGCGATTACTGCTTGGAATTGCAGGCGGCGGAGCAGGGGCGCTTCGGCATCGGCCCGAATTCGAATATCAATTACGCCTACCACCTGGATGCGGGGCTCTATGCAAAATTCCTGCGCAGCTTCAGTGAAAAACTGGGGGTGCAGCGGGTTGAGGGCAAGATCGCGGGTGTCGAGCAGGACAAGGACAGCGGCCATATCGAAGCGCTGCGGCTGGAGAGCGGCCAGTGCATCGCGGGCGATCTGTTTATCGACTGCACCGGTTTTCGCGGCCTGTTGATCGAGCAGACCCTGCACAGCGGGTACGAGGACTGGTCCCACTGGCTGCCCTGCGACAGCGCGGTTGCGCTGCAGACCGAATCCACTGGCGCCATGGCCCCCTACACCCGCTCCATGGCCCGGGAGTCCGGTTGGCAGTGGCGCATCCCCCTGCAGCACCGCACCGGCAACGGCCTGGTGTATTGCAGCGGGCATCTTTCCGATGACGATGCGCGCGCGCAGTTGCTGGAAAACCTTGCCGGCAAGCCGCTGACCGACCCGCGCCTGATCCGCTTCCGCACCGGGCGCCGGCGCAAGGCGTGGCACAAGAACTGTATTGCGCTGGGGCTGGCGAGTGGGTTTATCGAACCGCTGGAGTCCACCAGTATCCACCTGGTGATCACGGGGGTCACGCGCCTGTTGCAGAATTTCCCTGTCGACGGGATTTCACCGGCGACGGTGGATTACTACAACCGCGAAACCCGCGCCGAGCTGGAAAAAATCCGTGATTTCATCGTCCTGCACTACCACCTGACCCGGCGCAACGACAGCGCCTTCTGGCGCTACTGCGCCGATATGGAAATACCGCAGACACTGCGCGAGCGCATGGATCTGTTCCGTGAGTCCGGCCGCGCCTACCAGGCGGAGGGCGAACTGTTCCGGGTGGATTCCTGGGTGCAGGTGATGATCGGCCAGGGACTGATGCCCCGGTCCCACCACCCGCTGCCGAACATGATGTCGGATCGGGAGCTGCAGGGCTTTCTCGCCGGCCTGCGGGAAAATATCCAGCGCGCGGTGGCGCAACTGCCGGCGCACGAGGCGTTTGTGCGGGACTATTGTCCGATGGCCAGGGCGGGGAGTGGTATGGAAGCCGGTGCGGCGGAAAGCCTGGCGAAGTGATTGTGTCGGCGGGGGAGGTTGCTTCCGCCGGCGCTTTGGTTAGATGATTGGCCGCCAGACGTGACCTTTCGGATCCAGTAAACCGTGAAACAGAGACAGAGCCGGCGCCAGGGCAGTGGCCCCACCATCGCCGATGTGGCCCGCAAGGCGGGCGTGTCGCCGATGACCGTGTCCCGGGTAATCAACGGCGAAGACAATGTGCGGGCGAAAACCCGCGAGACCGTCAACGCTGCCATCAAGGCCCTGGGCTATACCCCCAACAGCGCCGCGCGCAGCCTGGCCGGCGCTGCCCAGATCAAGGTGGGGTTGCTGCACAGCAACCTCAGCGCCTCCTACCTGAGTGCCTTCCTGATCGGCGCACTGGAGCAGTCCAGCCGCTACAACGTGCAGCTGGTGGTGGAGCACTGCGACGCGCAGTTGAATGCCGATGCGGTCACCGCGCGCATGCTGGACGGCGGCGTCGAGGCCATGCTGCTGCCGCCGCCGCTGTCGGACCTGCCGGCGGTGCTCGATGTGCTGGAAGCCAGTGACACCCCCGCGGTACTCATCGCGTCCGAACAGCCCCGCAACAATATCTCGGTAGTCAAGATCGACGATTACCAGGCCGCCTATGAGATGACCCGGCACATCGCGTCCCTGGGGCACCGTCGCATTGCCTTTATCACCGGCGACCGCGGCCAGCAGGTGAGCCAGCGCCGCCTCGAGGGCTACCGACAGGCGCTGAAGGATTCGTCCCTGGTGGCGGACAGCGCACTGGAAGTGGAGGGGCTGTTTACCTACCGCTCCGGGCTCAATGCCACCGAACAGCTGCTGTCCCTGGACAACCCGCCCACGGCCATTTTTGCCAGCAATGATGAAATGGCCGCCGCGGCCATCTCCGTGGCCCAGCGCCGCGGGCTGGATGTGCCGAAGGACCTGACCGTCTGTGGCTACGATGACACCGCTCTCGCCACCACTATCTGGCCCGAACTCACCACGATTCACCAGCCGGTCATGGATATGTCCCGGGCGGCGGTGGATCTGCTGGTGAAAAAGGTCCGCGCGCGCCGCGCCGGCGAGGCGGAAAGCGGCCAGCAGGTCCAGCTGGATTTCACCCTGATCCGCCGCCGCTCAGACGCGCCGCCGCGTCCATAAGAGGCTGGGCTATCTGCGAAGGCGACGATACCGGGGGCAGCCTTGCGAGACCTTCCGCGAGAGGGACCTCGCGGAAGAGCCCCCAGGGATGGGTTTACGGCGTGTCTCGCAAGGCTGCCCCCGGTATCGTCGCCGCCACAAATGCTGCTCTCAGAGCCCTGTTCCCGAACCTCAAATTACAAGCAAAAAAAAGCCGGCTTGGGGGCCGGCTTCAATATTACATACGATGAGAGGTTACCATGTACAACGCAGATCCAAGGGGGAATCTGCTAACTTGGATGTACCACATCGCCAGAAGTTCCTCGCTTCCGTGAAAAATCTTGAAAAATTTGTCAAAAGTGCGAATTTTGGCGCGAAACTTCCCATTGGCGGCCGCCAGTGGTAGCTTTTTCCGTTTGTGGTGAACCAGTAGTAGTCCGTTTATTGATAGGCGGCACAAAATTCAACAAAAGAGGATGCGTGGGTAAACCCCGAATCAGTGCGCGCATCCAATCCATAACAATACTAGAGGTTCCTACTCCTGCGGCTCTCACTGCGATCGAGGCGCGCGGGGTATACCACGGGGAGCAAAAATGGCCGATCTGGTAATACTGGCGGCACCGGGAATGGGCGCAGTGGAAGAGGGGTTTGCTGATCCGCTGTTCGACCACCTTAAATCCGCCCTGGGGCAGGACTGGTCCCGCATCCATGCCGACACCCTGCTGTGCCAGGGGCATCTCCAGCACAATCTCGAGCGGACGTTCGAGGCCATGCAGAAGCGCGACATGGACTACCTGCGCGCGCGCAAATTCATGCTGTACGGCCTGTCCGAGACCGCGGCACAGCTGAGCGACGTCGACCAGCGCGACGGCAACTACGAGAAGACCCAGCAGGCGGTGTACCAGACCCTCGAGCGCGCCGCCAAGGCCGCGGGCGATACCGCCCCGGTCATCCTGCTCACCCACTCCATCGGCTGCAACATCCTCTCCAACTACCTGTGGGACGCCCAGCGACCGATCATCAACCACGGCATCTGGCGCGACGGTGGCCCCAAGGGCGTGCACAAAGGCTCTGCCAAAGACCTGTTCCTGCGCGGCAAAACCCTCGCGCACTGGTACACCCTCGGCCCCAGTATCCCCCTGTGGACCGCCGCCATGCCCCGGGACCAGATCCAGGCCGTCACCTCGGACACCCGCGGCTACAACTTCCGCTGGAAAAACTTCTACCACCCCGACGACCTGTTCGGCTGGCCCCTCAAACCCCTCAGCCCCTCCTACAACCAGGCCGTCTACCGCGACTACGAAACCCGCCCGCTGGCGGACTGGAGCGCGGCCAGCTGGGGCCCGCAACTGGTGGCCCACGACGGCTACTGGGACAGCAAAATGGTGCGGGACAACCTGCTGGAGGACCTGAGGGAGCTGTTGAAGAAGAACACCACAAGGCGTTCCAGCCCGCTGCAGCGGGCTACAGCCGCGGCGATATAGCGCGTTACTTGATAAGCCACACCGAACCTTCCGCGAAGGTGGCGATGGCGGGGGCCAACTTCCGAGACCTTCGAAAACAGGGATGTTTTCGCAGAGCCCCCAGGGATGGGTTGAGGG
>NZ_CAJXKH010000144.1 GCF_913055755.1 uncultured Microbulbifer sp. | reverse complement strand
CTGCGTTGCCATCCAGTGCGCCGACCAGTCGCACACCATCCGAGGTATATACGCCATCACGACCATTCGGGTTGCGGTAATAGAAACCGCCGTCCACCATGCGATTGGAATAGTTGCCAAACGCATAAATTTCGCTGCCGTCTTTCAGGTCGATACCGAAGTTACCAAACAGGGTCAGGTCGTCTTCAATCTTGGGCGAACCCCAGATTTGTGCTGGTTCCGGCACCGCGGTATTACCCGCATCAATCATTGCCTGCGCATCCGGACGCTGCACCGAGCGGGAGGTGGCGTCGGTATTTTTAAACTGGAAGCTTAAATTCAGGAAACCTGAATCGGTCATGGGCATGCCATAGTTGCCCGCCATGGTTGTGGTCTGGCCGTCGCCCTCAAAAAACTCGCCGTTTTTGATTTCCAGCGAACCACCTTCCGCATCGTCTTTCAGCACGAAGTTCATCACCCCGGCAATGGCGTCGGAACCATACTGGGCCGCTGCACCGTCGCGCAGTACTTCAACCTGCTTGAGCGCGATACTCGGAATCACGGAGATATCCGGTCCCTGCGCCCCATCGTTCAGGCCACCGCCCTGGAAGGCAATGACCGAGGCGCGATGACGGCGCTTGCCGTTTACCAGAATCAGGGTGGAATCCGAGGACAGGCCGCGCATATTCACCGGACGGATCATCGACGCCGCATCACTAATCGGCTGGTCGTGCACGTTGAAGGAAGGCACCGAGCCCTTCAGCAGGTCGAGCATATCGCTGCTGCCCGATTTGGCCAGGTCATTCGCGTTGAGCACATCCACCGGCACCGGGGATTCTGTCACGGAACGGGGTTTGGTTCTGGAACCCACGGTAACCACTTCTTCAATCACTTCCTTGGCATCGCTGCTGGTTTGTGCAAATGCGGGCATTCCCAGGCTGCCGGCCAGCGCAACCAGGGACAGCGAAGTAACGACTTGTTGAACCTTCATGGTTTCTCTCCAATTAGCGATTATTATTTTATGGCGCGAAATTTCGACGTAGTTATAGGTTTGGGCGAGAATTTCGCGATGAACACAACAGGTTAAGTAATCCCGTTGTGAGCAAAATAATTGGAAAGCATTAATGCCGCGAAGTCTACCGAATACCCCTATGGGAACTTTGCGATAAAATCAGTAGATCCGGGAAAACCAGAAGAGCCAATAAAAGGAGTAGAGCCGAGAAAACCAGCAAAGTCAGGTTTTACTTTCGTTCAAACAATCCAAATAATGAATGACTTTGACGCCACTTATCAAAAATTTCTTCTATACCGGTAATTTCCAACTCAACCATTTCCCGGTAGAGCTTATTTTTCATCAGGGCGAGATGAAAGTGACACATAAGGTGAAGCAAGACGGCGAAAAGGTTTTTCTTCCGCAATTAAATTTTTCCGGACAGAGATAGTCCACGATGGGAAACAGGGAATTATTGATTAAAAAAGCGCGCCTGGACTTTGCGCCATTCCGTCAACGCCGCCGGGGAGTGCAGGCACACGGTCAGCAATGCAAAATCCTGCTGCGACGCGCGCAGCACCTCAAGCGCCTGGTGTGCGGCCATACCGTGGGGAAAGCGATTGGTACCGGCACCCAGTGCCGGGAACAGCAATCGTTTTAGCCCCCGCTCACGGGCCATCGCCAAAACACTTTGGTAACACTGCCGCAACTGCGTTAGTGCAATTGCCCCCCATTGGTCACCACTGCTCCACTGCGGTGTAACCGTGTGTAACAGGTAATGGGTGGCGAGATTTGGCGCGCTGGTGATACGGGCCTCACCTACCGCGCACTCGGGCAATTGCGCACACTCACGGAGCAACGCATCCCCAGCGCGATCGTAAATCTGGGCGGACAATCCACGGCCGCGGATCAGATGTTTATGCGCGGGGCACACGAGCGCGTCCGCCTCGATTGTGAGAACGTCATCACAAATCAACTGCAGTTGTCCCATCGGTAACTCCGCGACATGGTCATTCGCCTTTACTATAGCCCGCAGGCCCGCCATTAACCGGCAGAGGCTATGGCCCGAGCAGCAATACGCGGAACCATGGAACATACATACCACACACCCAACAACACCGACTTTCCGGACCCCATCGTGCAGGCGCGGGGCCTCGAGCTGCGTCGCCGTATCCAGGCATCCAGCTATATGCTGATCTTCGCCCTCGCCATTACCGGTGCCATGGGTGTGATTGCGCTGATGGCTGCGGACCTGTTTCTCGCCGCTACCCTGTTTGCCGTGGCGGGTGTGATTCTCGCCGCGTTTATCGGTGTCAATATTGCCGGCCCCAGCCGCAAGACCCCGGTGCTGGTTGGGGTACTGCTGCTGGTGCTGTACTTTTACCTGCTGTTGTCCGGTGGCGTGAACAACACCGGTCTGATGTGGGCGGTGATGCTGGTGCCCGGATTTATCAATCTCTACGGGTACAAGTGGGGTACGGTCACCCTGGCCGGGGTCGGCGCTGCGACCGCGCTGGTGCTGTTTTATCCGGATTTTCCCGGCCTGCTGGCACACTACGATACCGGTCACCGCGCGCGTTTTATCGCCGTATTTGGCGCCCTGACCGCGCTGACCGCGATCCTCGACAGCAGCCGCCACCAGACCCAGCAGATGCTGCACACCCTCACCGCGGAACTGGAGAGCCGCGCCAGTACCGATGCGCTCACCGGCCTCGCCAACCGTCACGAAGCCTACCGCGCGATCAGCGCGCTGGAGCGGCGCAACCGCGAACTGGCGGGGCGCTATACGGTACTGATCGGCGATCTGGACGGCTTCAAGGCCATCAACGATAACTTTGGCCACAACTTCGGCGATCAGGTGCTGAAAGATGTCGCACAGGTATTGCGCGACAATACCCGCAGTGACGACATAGTCGCGCGCTGGGGCGGCGAGGAATTCCTGATCCTGTTGCCGAATACCGATGTACAGGGTGGCGGTATTCTCGCGGAAAAACTGCGGCTGAAAGTCGCGGCCCTCAGGGACAAATACCCGCAGGATGCCAGTATTTCCATCAGCTTTGGTGTGGCCGAAGGCGATCCCCGCACGGCGACGCACGGCCAGTTGCTGTCTCAGGCGGACTCCCGCATGTACCGCGCCAAGCACGGCGGTCGCAACCAGGTAGTCGCCGACTGATCGGCACTCCCCGTTCATACACAGGGGGCCCCCGGCCCTACGGACAGAGCACCAGCTCCCTATAATTTATGCGCAGGTAAATCGCGCGCCGGAATTGTGTGTGGCGACATATCCAGTTCGAGATTTTGGGAGGTGAGGCTATGAAACTGATCCCTCGCGACAAATTGCTCGACTTCGACGAAATCGTGGAGCAATTTTTTAATACCAGCCAGGACATGGGTGAATCCCGCAGCGGATTCTTTACCCCGCGGGTCGATATCCACGAGCGCAAAGACCACTATGAAGTCAGCGCGGAAATGCCGGGAATTCGCAAAGAGGACCTGGAGGTGACACTGGAAGACGGTGTATTGACTATCGAGGCGGAAATTAACCAGACGATTCCACAGGATGAAGACAGCCGTGTGTTACGCCAGGAACGCCGCTACGGTAAATTCAGCCGCAGTTTCAACCTGGGGGAGGGCATCGACGAAAACGACATCGATGCAACCTTCAAGGACGGCGTATTGACACTGACTGTGCCGAAAGTGGAGCACAAAAAGCCAGTCAGCCACCGCATTCAAATTCACTGAATTGCTGAGACACCACCCGCCGCCATCGCCGCGGCGGGCCCCATTTCCGGGCTTGAGCATGTCAACCGGCAGTCATGCGGACGTGGGCAACAGGTGCTCGTTGAGGCGCTCGCGCACCGCGCCCGGAATGGGTGCCTTGGTCTGGTTCTCGTAATCGAAGTGCACCATCACGCAATCCCCCTGCGCCACCAATTTCTCCTTCTGCCAGACTTCCTGGTGCACACCGAAAGATGTGTTGCCGATTGCGGTTATCCAGGTGCGGATTTCCACCGCTGAAAACAGGTAGATCTGCGCAACAAAATCCACATCCATTTTTTTCAGGATCAGATTCCATTTCGCCAGAGACAGGTCCGGGTTGAACAACTGGAAAATGGGCATGCGTCCGTGTTCAAACCAGTTCGGCACAATGGTGTTGTTGATATGCCCCAGGGCATCGGTCTCTGAAAAGCGGGGTTCCACCTGGTAAGTGAACATGGCGGGGCTCCTGAACAATCTGATTTACATTACTGACAATTGCGGCCGGTATGATACCTCAAGCCCCACAATTTCTATTGAATTCCGAATATCAGCCTTAAAAAATAGCCGGTCGCGAAAGCCAGAAAAGCGGCACCGCCACCCAGCACAAATGTCCTGAGTCCCGAAGCCAGCAACGACCGGCTGTTTACCCACCCTTTGACCAGGCCGATAGCAAAAAAGACAATGCCGGCGAGCACCGCGCTGGCGAAGAATTGTCGCGACTGTGCAATGCCCGGCACCAGGAAGGGCAGCAGTGGTATCAGGCCGATGGCCACGAATGCACAGAAAGTCCACCAGGCGGACGCCAGGGGGTTCGGCTCGATCGGCGCAAGGCCATATTCTTCCTGCAACATGGTGTCGACCCACAGCTTGTGGTCCGAGGTAACCGTGTTGACGATGATCTCCAGGCTTTCGCCACTGAAGCCCTTGGCAGCAAATATCTGCCGTACCTCCTCGCGCTCACCCTCCGGCACCAGTGCGATATGCTGCTCTTCGGTGCGGCGTGCAGTGTCCGCGTAATGCTGCTCGGTACTCACCGCTTCATAGTTGCTCACCGCCATGCTGAAGCCATCTGCCAGCAGGTTGGCGAATCCCATCACCACCACCACCAGCGGCGGGAATCCGGCGCCGTAGGCACCGCAGACAATAGCAAAGGTGGTGACGCAGCCATCGATGGCACCGAGCACCAGGTCCGCCAGCCGCCGGGGTTGCGGCGCCTGTTGCAGACGCCGGGCGATATTTTCCGGGCGGTGGTCGTGCTGAAGCTGTTGTTTACGAGATTGTTTGCGAGATTTTTCCTGCGACACCTGCGCTCTCCACTTGTGGACACCTTACCGGTACCTGGCGACATCAGTTCTCAAGGTAGCAGCAAAAAAAATGGCGGGCACAGGGCCCGCCATTTTTATTTTGTCGATCGCGCTGGCAATCAGCCTGCCTTGACGCTTTCGACCCAGTCGTTGACCCGCTTCTCCAGCAGCGGCAGCGGCAGTGCACCACCACCGAGAACGGTGTCGTGGAAGGCGCGAATATCGAATTTGTCGCCCAGCGCGTCTTCCGCCTGCCCGCGCAGCTCTTCGATTTTCAGCATGCCGATTTTGTAGGACGTAGCCTGGCCGGGAACGGTCAGGTAACGACGTACTTCGGAGCGCACTGCACCTTCCGGAATTGCAGAGTTATCCAGGAAGTACTGTACCGCCTGGTCCTGGCTCCAACCCTTGGCGTGCATGCCGGTGTCGACCACCAGGCGGATGGCGCGCCACATTTCCGCGGTCAGGCGGCCGAAGTCCTTGTAGGGATCCTGGAACTGGCCCATCTCCTTG
>NZ_CAJXKH010000143.1 GCF_913055755.1 uncultured Microbulbifer sp. | reverse complement strand
TCGAAATCTTTGTACTTGAGGCTGGCATCGGCGTCGATGAGTCCCGCCCGCGGTGCCGACTGGTACTGGAAAAACAGCCCCATGATATTGGCGCCGAGGCCGAGTGACAGGCAGTCGTTGATCTTCCAGCTGAGGGAGGGGATCAGGCTCATCCCCAGTAGGTCCACATCCTGTACGAAGCGGCGGCCTTTCCATTCGTCGCGATAATCGAGTCCCGAGCCGAAATTGCCCGCCATGGCAAAGCCCCAGCCCAGGTTGTCGCTGAGCCTGCCAGCGGCGAATGCGCCGGCGCCCGGAAACCACTCCAGCGGATTGCCGCCGTCGTTACCGGGCACATTGGAATTCCTGTCATCAGTGAATTCGACATCGCCATAAAGCAACTGTGCCGCCGCCCGGACATCAATATTGTCACGCCAAACGGTGCCGGCGGGGTTGGTGAAAGCGGTTGCCGCATCCTCTGGCATGGCCGCCCAACCGGCACTGGCGGTGCCGTTGGTGGGAGTGCCTATTTGCCACAACATAATGCCGCCGGCGTGGGCTGAGGTTGCGCCGACGGTAGAGATAACCATTGGCAGAAGTTTCAATACGTGACGCAAGGATTTCATTTCCAGGTCCCTCGGAAGGCAGATCCGCTACTGTGGCTGGGAAAAAGCGTTGCTGATACTGGTGCCCTTCCCATTGCGGGTTACTTGGATTTGGGGAAGAGCATCACCCAGTTCAGGCGAAAGCCCCAGTCCTGCGCGCCGGTATCTGGGCTTTCTGCGTAGTAACGGGGACCTGCCTGAATCTGGTAGGTCTGCTTGCCGACCGTGAACACTTTGGCGACGAGGAAATGCACCGGTACGTTCCACTGCTCCGCCTCCCAGTCATAGGTGGATTCGGTCTGCAGGGTAAAAGTCCAGGAGTTGGGGGTGTTGTAGGCCAGGAAAGGCTGTACAAAGGTACTGTCTACATCGGTGCGGCTGTCCTTGCCCGCGAACGACCAGATGTGGTTGGCGAGTGCGCCAATGGTCCAGGGGCCGCTTTGCTTCAGTACCACACCCGTTGGCCCGGCACCCCATTTTTCCGTGCCCAGAAGTGGCTCGGTGCCTGTGGGCAACAGAAATACCGGACCCACCCCCCAGGTGACGCCGCCGGCAGTGGTTTCTTTGGGAGAGAAAAACAGGCTCTGTACGGTGTCACCCAGGCCGGTCTGGTCGCCGCTGCCAGGAAAGATTTCTTCCTGGCTCATGACCGGGAGAATGGTGCGGCTGATCAAGTTCCATTTTTCGTTCAGGCCAATGGGAATCACCGGCTGGATATTCAGCGTGTAGCGACGCCCCCCTTCGGTCGGGCCGACCCGGTTATCCCAGTTGTTCTGGAAGGGTACGCTGATCAGGTCGGCAACCGGATTACTGAGTTTTTTGGCCAGATCGGCATCGGCCCACAAAGGCGCACTGAACAGTGCAACAACGAAAAATGCGGCGAAATTGCGATACATCATATTCACCAAATTGAGGGAAAACTTGAAACGACTTTCCTCAGTCTAGATGTGAACCTGTTGCCCGGTGCTACCTCGTCGTCAGTATCCTCCCGGAAATGCGCAGTTTACTTTTCTTCACAGTGATTCAGGCGAATGGCCGCGGAAATGTGAAAAAAAAGGCGACACGTTGGCAATGTGTCGCCTTTCTTACGAAGGATTTTGTCGTTACTTGCTGGCGAAGGCCAGTGCCACGGTACCCGGGCCAAGGTTGATGCCACCGGAGAGGCTCATTACCGAGCGATAGAGTTTTACCTTGTGTTCTGCGGCCAGGGTTTGCAGCTCGCGGAAACCGGGTGTTTTTTCCAGATCCTGCAGCGGGCCGGCAATGCTCACCATTACCGCGGGCATCAACAGTTGGCCGGCGCGGATTTTCTCCGCGGCGATATCAAACAGTCGGCGGTTGCAGCTGTCGTACTCTTTTACGGTATCGGCAACGGTGGAACCTTCATAGGTCATCGAAATGATCGGGTGCAGGTTGAGGGATTTCGCCATAAATGCCTTGAGCCAGCTCACGCTTTTTTCATTTTTCTGCCGTCCCCGTTCTCGCAGGTAGTAGACATCCTTGATGGCGGCGTAGCCGACGATCTTGCGCCCGAATTCCTCGGCGCGGGATTTGATCTGTGCACCGGACAGGCCCTTCTGGATCAGTGACAGGGTATACAGCGCCAGCAATCCCTGGCCGGAAAACAGGGTGTGGGAATCCACCGCGTGAATCTGCACGTCATCCGTGCCCAGCTTGCGCGCAACCGCTTCGGCGTTGGCATAGGTCGGGCTGTTGGCAGCGTTGATGGTCTGCACCACGATGTCCTTGTGCCCCTTCGCCAGCAACTTGTTCAGCACCTGCTCGATCGTGTCTTCGTCGGCAGGGCCGGAGCTGACCTGGCGGGAGCGGTCTACCAGGGACAGGGAATAGAAGTGGGACATCTGCGCGGGATTGCGCTGGTCGCCAAACTGGTCTTTGCCCACGGTAACGCTGTGGGGCAGTACCGGGATGGCATATTTGCGCAGGAATTCATCGGGAAGGTCGCAACCGGAATCGACGACTAACTGAACCATGGGATACCTCTAGTTATACGGTCCGCTGTCGGAGACGGGACATCTTCGAGCAAGTCGCCAAATTTAGCACTTTGCGTCCGGAGGGCCCAGTCGTGAACAATTGGTCACTAGAGGTTATCGTTGACCGTGTGGTCGGGGAGAAAAAAGCCGCAGTGCGGGTGCACTGCGGTAAAGAGCTCCGGGATGACGGAACACTAATCGGAGAGCGTTGCCTGCCTGCGCACCTGATCGCGTACGAACGCCACCAGTGATTGTGACCCCTGCCGGACTTCCACCGGTGCGGGAATGGGGAGCAGTAACCACTCCACCGACCACTGCAGAATTTCGCCCGTTTCAAGGGGCTGGGCGGCACTCTGGACCTCCAGTTCGAGGAAGGGCAGTTCGCCGCTGAGGTACAGTTCGATGTCTCCCTCTCCGCTGGCCACGGCCTGTTGTGCCACCGGCGGATATACCTTGAGATACAGCATCCGGTCGACCGCATAGGCCAGCCAGCCTTCGCGACCATTGGCCACCACCTTGCCCTCTACCAGCTTGTCGCTGGCGGACATCGGCAGCCACAGCATGCTGTCGTCATCGAGATGGAAGTCCATTTCCCCGCGCACCGTCTTTACCGTATTCGGCGCGACCGGTGCAAAGGCGATACCGCGCTTCTGCACCCGGGTAATTTCCCAGGCCGCGACTTCCGCAAAGGGCTTTTCCGCGAGGATGCGGTAGTCGATACGCGCGCGATTTTCCCCCTGCAGGGCGATGGCCTTGGCCACTCGCGCGCCCGCACCTGCCTCGCTTTCCAGCGCGACGAAGTTCTGTCCCAGGCCCTGTACCTGGTAGGGGGCGGTATCGTGTTCGACGATCGGCGGCCAGTTCCACAGGCTCTGTGGCGACAGCCAGAAGGTGGAGCCGAAACTGTTGGCGCCGGGATCAGACAGGGCCAGTAAATCGCGGTCTCCCAGGCGCATTTCGGTGATGCGGCCGCCGTAGTGCGGATCGACCGACAGGCTCAGTTCACCCTGCTGCAGGCGGATCGGCAGCTCGGCCAGGGGTTGCGCAGTAACCAGTGCCGCGAGTAGCGAAAGCACAAATCCGTACGGTTTCCTGAACATCTGATCAGCCCTCACAACGTACATCAGCCTGCGCAGCGGCGCCGGGTACAAACTTGATGTTGGCCACAGACAGGGTCAGCGCGCCTTCGCTGCGCAGGTACAGACCGCTGGACACCTGGCTGAAGTCGGCGCCCGCCTTGGCAAAGCATTGCAGGTCGATGGAAATTTCAGACCAGTCTCCCGCGGGGAGTTGCGCCAGTGGTTGTTGCAGTGGCAGCTCGCCGTTGCAGTCGTGTGCGGCGCAGCGGATGCCGGCAAATACCGGCGCAGCGGGCGTCTGCTCGATGCGTACGTCCATAGTCAGTGCCGAGCCTTCGGCCAGGTAGCGGCTGAGATCCTGGGGCTTCCGGGTCTGCAGCGCGACGCTGCCCGCACGCAGGCCCTTCCAGGTAATCTTGCGCGCGTCTTCCTGGGACAGCATATCGATGGAGGCGACGGTGATATTGTCGTCGGCGGAAGACGCCAGGTTGCCGCTGACCCACAGGGGGTCGTCGCTGTCGTCGATAAACAGCTTCCAGGGCGCACGGGGGCGGGACACCATCAGCCACGCGTCTTCCAGTTCGCCGTCCACGTAGGACTCGCCATCTTCATTCAGGTTGCCGGCGATCTGTTTGCGGTCGTCGTAGCCGAGGCCATAGCCGTAGGCGAACAGCGGATCGTATTCCCGGTCGTTGCGATTGATCACCGTCTGGTGCACCAGGCCCGGCCAGCTGAACGAGAGGCGGCCGGTGAAGTCGTACTGGCGGTTGCCCTCGGCATCGGTGAGGATTACATCGGCCACGCCGGCGCCTTCGGAACCCGGCAGCCACGCGGCGACAAAGGCGTCGGACAGGTTGATTTCCTTGTTGACCCACAGCGGGCGGCCGGAGAGGAAAATACTTACCACCGGGATATTCTGCGCCTTGAGTTTTTGCAGCAGTGCCTGGTCATCCTTGCTGCCCAGCTGGAACTCGATACTGGCCAGGTCGCCGTGCCATTCCGCGTAGGGCTCTTCACCGAATACCACGATGGCGACATCCGGCTTCTCTCCATTGAACGCCTCGGCCGCGAGCTCGCCGTCTTCACTCAACACTACCCGGCCGCCGGCGGCGTCCACCGCCTGCTTGATGCCGGTGTAAATGGAGGTGGCACCGGGAAAGTCTTCCGCGGTATTGCCGGTGCCCTGCCAGGAAATGGTCCAGCCACCGCTCTGTTTGGAAATGTTGTCGGCACCGTCGCCGGCCACCAGGATATTCTTGCGCGCATCCACCGGCAGCAGCTGGTCGTTGTTTTTCAGCAGCACCAGGGATTTGCGCACCGCTTCGCGGGCGATGGCGCGGTGTTCGGGACTGCCGAGGATGCCGGACTTGCCCGCCAGCGGGCGGTCGCGCTCGAACAGGCCGGCGCGGATCTTGACCCGCAGGATGCGGCTGACGGCGTCGTCGATCCGGCTTATGGGGATCTCGCCGTTTTGCACCTGGGCAATGGTGTTCTTGAGCAGGGCCTTCCACTCGGCAGTGATCATGAACATGTCGAGGCCGGCGTTGACCGCCTGGGCGCAGCTGTCGACGGTACAGCCTTCCACAAAACGGTGGCCGTTCCAGTCGCCCACCACAAAGCCGTCAAAGCCGAGACGCTCTTTCAGTACGTCGGTCAACAGGTATTTGTGGCCGTGCAGGCGCTTGCCGTTCCAGCTGTTGAAGGACGCCATCACGGTCTGTACACCGGATTCCAGCGCGGTGAAATAACCGGCGGCGTGGATTTCAGCCAGTTCCTTTTCGCTGACCTGGGTGTCGCCGCGGTCGATGCCGCGTGTGGTACCGCCGTCGCCGACAAAGTGCTTGGCGGCGGAAACGAGATGGCGGCCATCGAGAAATTCTTCGCTGCGCTTTTCACCCTGAATGCCCTTGATCATCTCGCGCGCATAGTCGGCGACGATTGCCGGGTCTTCGGAGTAACTTTCAAAGGTGCGTCCCCAGCGGTCGTCGCGCACCACCGCGATGGTGGGGGCGAAGGTCCAGTCCACACCGGTCACTGCCACTTCGCGGGCGGTGGCCTCGCCGATGCGGCGGATGAGTTCCGGGTCGCGCGTAGCACCCAGACCAATGTTATGGGGGAACAGGGTCGCGCCGATTACGTTGTTGTGTCCGTGTACGGCGTCCGAACCCCAGATGATGGGGATGGCGACACCGCCGTCGGAGGTGTCCATGGAGGCGGCAAAGTAGTCGTCCGCCAGCTGTCGCCAGTC
>NZ_CAJXKH010000142.1 GCF_913055755.1 uncultured Microbulbifer sp. | reverse complement strand
GGATGACGCCCAACCCCAATGACCGCGAGGTTTGCACCGGAGGCACCGGTCACGCGGAAGTGGTGCTGGTGGTTTTTGATCCGGCGCAGGTGTCTTATCAGGAACTGCTGCGGCGTTTCTGGGAGGAGCACGACCCCACACAGGGAATGCGCCAGGGCAATGACCTGGGCACCCAGTATCGATCCTGTATCTACTGCTACAGTGCTGAGCAGCTGGAAACGGCCAGGGCCACTGAAGCAGAGTTCCAGAAAGCGCTGCAGCAGAAGGGCTACGGTGCAATTACCACCGAAGTGCGCGAGGCGCTGACCTTCTATTACGCGGAAGAGGACCACCAGCAGTACCTGGCCAAGAACCCGGATGGCTACTGTGGCCTGGCGGGAACCGGCGCCTGCCTGCTGCGCTGATCAGGCCTGCTCGCTGGCTTTGCGGGGGTGGAGTATCTGGGCACACCAGTCGCTCCAGCTTCCCGGGTAGAGGCGGGCGCTGCGCTCCAGCTGTGCCAACGCAAACAGGTTGACGCAAGCGGTGACTCCTGAGCCGCAATAGCAGACGATGTCCTCGTCGGCGGGAATACTTTGCCAGTGCGCCTTCAGCTCCGGCAGGGGGCGCAGGAAGCCGTCGCTGTCGGTGACCTGCTGCCAGGGCATGTTGACAGCGGTGGGGATGTGCCCGGCAATGGGGTCGATCGGCTCTTCATTGCCGGCAAAGCGCCTTGTGTCCCGCGCGTCGACGAGCTGCCACGGCGGGTTTGCCAGATACGGGTAAATGTCGTCGTGGTGCAGCAGGTCGCCATCGCCGACCCGTGCTGTGAAATCGCCCGCTGCAACCGCCTTCGCCGGACCTGTTTCCAGAGGCAGGTGCGCATCTTCCCAGGCCCTGAATCCCCCATTCAGGATGGCCACCCGCTGATGGCCGAAGTGCCTGAACAGCCACCAGGCCCGCGCCGCGAAAGCAAATCGCTGATTGTCGTAAACCACTACCTGGGAGTCCGCGGATATCCCTTTGCCGCGGGCAAACTCGGTAAATTGCTCTCTGGATGGTAACGGATGGCGACCGCCATAGCGCTGGCAGGGACCGGACAGGTCATGGTGCAGGCTGGCGTAGTGTGCACCGGGCAGGTGACCGTTCAGGAATTCCTGCTGACCGGCATCAGTTGCCGCGAGATCGTACCGGCAGTCGAGGATCACCAGCTGCGGATCGCCGATGAGCTGTGCCAGTTCGGAGGTTTCAATCACACCCTGATAATTCATAGCCAATGCTTTTTATAGTCGTTATACGAGCAAATTAAGCCGCCACAACGGTTTTGTCCAGCGGCTGCCTGGTGAATGTCCGCGCGACGAAAACCGGGCGCTGAATCTGTCGACAAACCGATCAATTTAGCAGCGTCTGCAGGTCGGTCAATTCGGTGCGTCAATTGGCTTCCGAAAAGCGGCTGTTCGGCGGTGCCTCCCGGTGGCGGGGCGCATCCTGCTGCGCGCCATCTTCACCGGGGGTCTTTTCCTGCGAGGAGCCCGCGTTCTTTTCCGCTTCCATCTCCGCGATTTTCTGTTCCAGCTCCCGTTGCTGGGCCAGCTCCTGCTCGCGGCAAGTCGTGGCGTTCTCGATTACCGGCTGCTCAGGTTGATTGAGGAAGTCCGCGGCCGCCTGTTCTGCGCAGTCGCTGGCGGAGATGATGTCGTGGGCAAGCCTGGGAAACAGCAGCCACTGGTGGTTCGGCAGTTTGCGGCGGGCCTTGTTTGCGTCGGCAGCGGACAGCACCGGGTCCAGTCCGCCGTGCATCACCAGGGCCGGGACATCGGTTTTGATGGCGCGGGATTCGAGTATCGGTGCCGAAGGAATGGCCCAGATCCGGCACTGGATCTGCAGAAGATCAATGTCGGAGCGCACCGAGCCGGCGAGAATACCACCACTGGCGGCGTCTCGACGGGCTTTGTCGAAGTCCACGAAGGGCGCTTCTTCATAACAGAAATGGCTGATACCGGCGGCATCGCCAAAGTTCGGATCCAGAACCAGGCCCATAAAGCTGACAATGGAAGGCTTCAGCAGGGTGGCGTCGTCATTTTCCAGTTGTTCAATAATTTTTGGCAGTTGGCGGTAAAAATTCTCGTTGTACAGGGCCTGGAACAGCACCCGCAGCAGCCGTTGCCCGGAGAGCACAAAGGGGTACTGCTCGCCGGGGTGAATGTTTCCGGTTTCCACCGTGAGCGGCGTCTCGTCGAGCTTTTGCACCAGGGCCTCCAGGCGCTGGTCCAGGTTCGGGTACTGCTTTTTGCAGGCACTGTCCTCGCTGCAATAATTTAGGCCGCGCTGATATGCCGCAATCACATCTTCCGTCAGTTGCTGGGTGTACACGATATTGGGGAACACGGCGCTGTTGAGGATCATGGTGCGCACCGATAGTGGGAATTCCCGCGCAATAGTCAGGGCGTAGCGACTGGCGTAGGACACGCCGTACAGGTTCAGCTGGGGAATACCCAGGGCCTCGCGCAGGGCTTCCACATCCTGTGCTACCGCGACACTGTTGTAGTAAGCCAGGTCCGCTTCCTCACTGAGGCGGCTGTAGCAGCGCTCCAGGCTGTAGGTAAAAACCCGGGATTCTTCATCGGGATTGAGGTTGCGGGTGAATGCCAGGTCCGCGTCCTCGATGAATTCGCTGCAGGACAGTTTCGGCGTGGCCATGCCAGTGCCGCGGGGGTCGATCACGATCAGGTCGCGGCCGTCTTTCACCGTCATATCGGCGTAGTTCACCCACAGCCAGTCGCTGGCGTTTTCCGGTTCCAGTCCCATACTGGCGCCGGGGCCGCCAGCGCCCAGGTGGAGCAGGGGCTCCTTGTCCGGGTCGTTGACCTCGGCAAAAAAGCGCACCACCGGGAACTGGATTTTCCGGCCCCCGGGCTGGGCGTGATTTTCCGGTACTTCCATCATGTAGCACTGGGTGGTGGGCCAGTCCCGCTCCACATCAAACCAGCAGGGTTTGGGAATCAGACGGTTGGGAGAGACAGCGGCCGCCTGCTGCTCGTCGCGCTGGCAGCCGCTAGCGGCCGCGAGTGCGGCGACGGCGAGGCACAGGGAGAGGAATCTGGATACCGGACCAAAAGCGTACACGTGGTGTCCTTTGTCTGAATAGTACAAGTGCTGCGGCAAAGACCCGTGTGCCTTGCCGGGCCTCAATTCGGCCTGATTCGGGCGATGGGCGCGGAGATATTCCAGCGCAGCGCTGCCAGGCGGATCCCGAGCGTCACCAGAATGGCGATGGCAACCACCACCTCGCCGGGCAGCACCGGGATGTCGTCCAGTATCACCAGTGCGGCACCGCCACTCAAGGCCGCGGTGGCATATATTTCCCGCCGCAGCAGCAGGGGGATGTCGCCACAGAGGATATCGCGGATAACACCGCCGAAGGTGCCGGTCATCACCCCCATGACAATGGCGATGGCGGGACTGTGGCCGAGGGCGAGCACCTTCTGGGTGCCGATCACCACGAACACCGCGAGTCCGGCGGCATCTGCAATCATCAACAGGCGCATGGGCACCTGTAGGTAGCGGATCAGGTAAAAACTGACCACGCCGGTTACCACCGCAATCCACAGGTAATAGCTGTCGGCGAGCCAGAACACCGGCACATTCAGGATCATGTCGCGGGTGGTGCCGCCACCGGTGGCCGTGACACAGGCCAGAACCACCGCGCCGAACAGGTCCATCTGTTTGTGCCCGGCCGCGAGCACGCCGGTAAAGGCGAACACCACGATGCCGATCATGTCACACCAGTGCAGCAGCTGTTCCATGGGGTAGGGCGCGCTTTCGGTTGGATGGAGGAGGGGGAATTATGGGGCCGCACCGCGAATGGGTACAGCCCCGTGGCCTGATGTGCCAGGCCGGATGCGGTCGCGGGCGACCGCCAGGAGATCAGAAGAAGGCTTGCAGTCCGGTCTGGGCGCGGCCGAGAATCAGCGCGTGCACATCGTGGGTGCCCTCGTAGGTATTTACCGCTTCCAGGTTCATCACGTGGCGGATCACGTGGAATTCGTCGGCAATGCCGTTGCCACCGTGCATATCGCGGGCGATACGGGCAATCTCCAGTGCCTTGCCGCAGTTGTTGCGTTTCACCAGCGAAATCATGGTGGGGTCGAAGTCCTTGTTCTCATCCATCAAACGGCCGACGCGCAGGGAGCCCTGCAGGCCGAGGGTGATCTCGGTCTGCATGTCCGCGAGCTTTTTCTGGAACAGCTGGGTCTGGGCCAGCGGGCGGTCGAATTGCTTGCGGTCCAGGCCATACTGGCGCGCCGCGTGCCAGCAGAATTCCGCTGCACCCAGCGACCCCCAGGAAATGCCGTAACGGGCGCGATTGAGGCAACCGAAGGGACCGCGCAGGCCCTTGATATCGGGGAAGCGGTTTTCTTCCGGCACGAACACATTGTCCATCACGATCTCACCGGTGATGGAGGCGCGCAGGGAGAACTTGCCCTCGATTTTCGGCGCGCTCAGGCCTTCCATGCCCTTTTCCAGCACAAAGCCGCGGATATCGCCTTCGTCGTCTTTGCCCCAGACCACAAACACATCGGCAATGGGGCTATTGGTGATCCACATCTTGGAGCCGCTCAGGCGGTATCCGCCATCGACCTTTTTAGCGCGGGTCTTCATGCCGCCGGGGTCGGAACCGGCATCGGGCTCGGTGAGGCCGAAACAGCCAACCCACTCGCCAGTGGCCAGTTTGGGCAGGTATTTTTCCTTCTGCGCTTCGCTGCCGTAGGCGTAGATGGGGTGCATCACCAGGCTGGACTGCACACTCATGGCGGAGCGGTAACCGGAATCGACACGCTCCACTTCCCGCGCCACCAGGCCGTAAGACACATAGTTGAGGCCGGCACAGCCATAGCCCTCGATGGTGGAGCCCAGCAGGCCCAGCTCGCCCATTTCGCGCATGATGTCGCGGTCGAAGACTTCGTGGCGGTTGGCCTCGAGTACCCGCGGCATCAGTTTTGACTGGCAGTATTCTTGTGCAGCATCACGGATCATGCGCTCTTCGTCAGTCAATTGACGATCCAGCAGCAGAATGTCGTCCCAGTGTGCCAAAGGCTGGTTTTTGCTCATGGTTCAGGTCCGTACAGAGTGTCAGGTATGTGTTGGGAGGCGACGGCACACCCGGTTTACCTCGGCCGGTGCAACCCTGAGAAGGTTAGCCCCGTCGCTCCACTGTTGGTCGTGGAAGTAGCGCAATTCGCCGGATAGTGCCGCCACAGCCTGGTTCTGTGGGGCATCATAACGAACAATAGCGCAATGGGCACGTTTGTGATCACATTTTTTTGGCGATAGCGAGAGGGCCCCGAGCATACCGGTTTCGAGAGTGCCGCAATTTTGATCTAAACGAGTAAACAAACGTAAAACGTCTTGCCGGGTTTTTAGATCTTTCGATAATGAAAAATAAAGCTGTTATACCGCCATTGATTTATGGATTTTTCACTGCCAGTTCCCTGTAACTCTTCCGGATCCTCCCGTGTCAGCGAGCAGTCTGCACGTCACCTTTTTGGCAACCGCCGTGCTGCGGTGCGCCCGGTCCTGCTCGGGGCTTGTCTGGTCGGGCTCACTGCCTGTTCCACCCAGCCGCTACCCGCGGGCCTCCCGGAGCAGGTACTGGGGTTGCCGACAGAATTTCGCGCGTCCGGTGCGGAGAATTCTCCCGTGCGCTGGTGGCAGAGTTTCGATGACTCCCGCCTGAACCAGCTGGTGCAGCAGGCACTGCAGGAGAACCTCGATTTACAGTCAACCTACTGGCGCCTGCAGCAGGCCGATGCCGCCGCGGCGCAGGCTCGCAGTGGGTTCTGGCCGCGCCTGACCGGCAGCCTGGAAAATACCGAGCAGCGACGCGCTTCCGGCAGTGGTTTCGATTTTTCCGGTGCGGAAAACGAGGGCAACAGCTGGAGCGGCAGTCTTGCCGCCGGCTACGAGGTGGATCTCTGGGGCAGGGTGCGCAGTGGCGCGCGCGCGGCAGAGGCGGGGCGCCTGGCGCAGGTGGAAAACCTGCAGACCGCCGCCCTGACCCTGAGTGCCGAAGTCGCCGGTACCTGGATGCAATTGCAGGAGCAGTTGGGGCAGACTCGCTTGCTGGAACAACAGCTGGAGATTAACCGCAAGACACTGCGCGCCCTTGAGCTGCGATTTGGCAGCGGCGTGAGCGCTGCGGCAGATGTGTTGCAGCAGCGCCAGCTGGTGCAGCAGTCGCTGCAGGAGCTGGAGCAGAGTCGCTTCAATCTCGAAGTCTTACGGGGGCAACTGGCC
>NZ_CAJXKH010000141.1 GCF_913055755.1 uncultured Microbulbifer sp. | reverse complement strand
GACCTGCACGGGGCGTGGAACGAATACGTCGGCCACAACTCGGCGCTGTTCGACAACGGCAACGATCCGGAACTGGCGGCGGCGAGCGTGTATTCCACTTCCCAGTACGGCGGCATCGGCTACCTGAATATCGACTGGGCTGTGAAGTACTTCCGCGGTTCCATGCCCGCGGGACGCATCAACGTGGGCATCCCCTACTACACCCGCGGCTGGCAAGGCGTTACCGGCGGCAACAGCGGTCTCGGTGGTTCCGCAGCGCTGCCGGCGCAGTCCGAATGCCCCGAGGGTACCGGCGGCGCCTCCGATTGCGGTAACGGCGCCATCGGTATCGACAATATGTGGCACGACCTGGACAGCAACGGCAACGAAATGGGGGCCGGATCCAACCCCATGTGGCATGCCAAGAATCTGGAAAACGGCATTCTCGGCAGCTACCTGAGCGACTACGGACTCGACCCCGCCAACGATCCCGACGATGCACTGAGCGGCAGCTACGTACGCAACTACGACAGCGTGTCCGAGGCCCCCTGGCTGTGGAACGCGCAGAAGAACGTCTTTATCTCCACCGAAGATGAAGAGTCCATGGACGCGAAGGTGCAGTACGTGATCGACCAGGGCGTGGGCGGCATCATGTTCTGGGAGCTGGCGGGCGACTACGACTGGGATGCGGAGAACGGCGAGTACTATATGGGTGACACCCTCACCACGCTGGCGTACGACAAGTTCGCCACTGCGCCCAAGTACCGCGAAACCCGCACCGATCGCACGGTCCCCGCGGAAGCACTGGACATTGCCATCGAGGTCACCGGGTTCAAGCTGGGCGACCAGAATTATCCGCTGAATCCGAAGCTGAATATCACCAACAATACCGGTGGCACCCTGCCCGGTGGCACCGAGTTCGAGTTTGACATGCCCACCTCCACCTCCAACATCATCACCGACCAGAGCGGTGCCGGACTGGAAGTGATCGAGGACGGGGCCAACACCGGTAGCGGCAACGTGGGCGGCCTGGAAAATGAATTCCACCGCGTGCGCTTCAGCCTCCCCGCCTGGCAGGACCTGGCCGATGGTGAAACCTGGGATATGACGTTGAACTACTACCTCCCGGTCTCCGGTCCCCAGGCCTACACCGCCACGGTAAATGGCACCAGTTATGCGCTGGCGTTCGAGTACCCCGACCTGCCACTGGCCGAACTCGGCAGCGGCGGCAGCTCCAGTGGTGGCAGCAGTGGCGGCGGAAGCGGCCAGAGCTGTAGCGATGCCGGTGTCAGCACCACAGGTCTGGTGACCTACCCCACCTGGCCGAGCGGCAACCACGCTTCCGGTGGCGAAAGGATCATCCACAACGGCAGTGTTTACCAGGCCAAATGGTGGACCGACTCGGAACCCGGTACTGCAGATGGTAGCTGGACACTGCTGTGTGATATCTGATGAATTGAAAGGAAGGAAATCCATGGCCGGCGTTGTAGTACCGGCCAGCTCTCACAGGATGGACGTATAAAATTCTCTCTGCGTTGTGACTTAAAGGAAATGCTTGTTTCCGCCCCGGTTCCGGCCGGGGCTTTTTTCGTTTTATCGATTTCGAATTAATCCAATAAGGAAATCTCCATGAACTATTTTTCCGCCCCGCGGAAGTACAGCCTCGCTATCGCACTCGCCGCCTCAACACTGGTTGGCTGCGGCGGTGACGAAGTGCCGGAAGAATCCGGCAATAGACAGGAAGATGCGCAGGTATCCGCAAATCGTGCAAGTGCAGGGGGCAAGATATTTTTTGACGATTTCTCTTACACATCCCTTGAACAGATGGCACAAAACCAGTGGCAGGCCCGCACCGAAGTCGGTCACCCCGGCATTCCCGGTGCGCGCTGGTCCGGCGACGGCATCAGCTTCCTTGAGGATGCGCAATCCCCCGGAAACACCCTGCTGCGGATGACCTCCTCCACGGACGGCAGTGGTGAAAATACCGAACACACCCAGTTCTGCCACCAGCGCAAATACCTTTCCGGCACTTACGCCGCGCGGGTGTTCTTTCGCGATACGCCGCTGTCCGGGCCCGACGGTGACCAGATTATCGAGACCTTCTATACCATCAGCCCGCTGAAGGCGCCGATGGATCCGGATTACAGCGAGATGGACTTCGAATACCTGGCCAATGGCGGCTGGGGCGAACCGGAAAATGCGCTGTTCGCCACCACCTGGGAAACTTTCAAACTCGATCCTTTCGTCAAGGACAATGAATACTCCACCAGGCCGGGCAGCTTCGCCGGATGGCATACCCTGGTGCTGCAGGTCAGCGACAACCGGGTACGCTACTTTGTTGACGGCAAGCAGTTTGCCGAACACAGCGAACATGTGTATCCGGAAGAGCCCATGTCGATCAATTTCAACCTGTGGTTTACTGCGGAAGGGCTGGTAGATTCCCGGGAAAAGCGGGTTTACCAGCAGGATGTGGACTGGGTCTACCACAACGCCGACAAGATCCTGAGCCCGGCGGAGGTTACAAGTGCGGTCGCTTCCCTGCGCGAAAGTCAGATCGCATTTACGGATAGCGTACCGGACTGGGAGCCCAGACTGGAATCCCCCTGCGGCCTGTAATCCGGCAGGGCCCGATTCTGTTCATTGCGGAGCGGATTCTTGTCCGCTTCACAATTAAAACGACTGATTATTGAAGTAGTTATTATGGTCAGCAACAACACTAACGCTAAAAAACGCCTGGCATCGGTCGATGCCCTGCGCGGTTTCGACATGTTCTGGATTATCGGCGGCGAGGCCCTGTTCCTGCCACTGTTTGCCTTAACCGGCTGGTCCCTCTTTCATTTCGGCCACGGGCAGATGCAACACACTCCGTGGCACGGTTTCAGCTTTTACGATCTGATTTTTCCGCTGTTTATTTTCCTGTCCGGGGTGACCCTTGGGCTGGCCAACAAATCCCTGCGCGGCCGCCCGGCCAGCGAGCGTGCACCGGTCTACCGCAAGGCGGTCAAACGGTTATTGCTGCTGATAATACTGGGGGTTCTTTACAACCACGGCTGGGGCACCGGTATACCCGCGGACCCGGGAGAAATTCGCTACGCCAGTGTGCTCGCGCGAATCGGCTTCGCCTGGTTTGCGGCGGCAATGATCGTCTGGCACTGCGGTATCCGCGCCCAGTATGCAATTACCGCGGGTATACTCACTGGATACTGGCTCCTGCAGGTTAGCGTGGGCTCACTGACACCGGCGGGTTCGGTGAATGCCTGGGTCGACCAGTACTTCCTGCCCGGCATCACCTACCAGCACCGCCCCTACGATCCCGAGGGTCTCCTTTCCAGCATCCCCGCGGTAGTAAATGCCCTCGGCGGCGTATTCGCCGGCCGCTGGCTCGCCCGCCACAGCGGCAACCACAAAAGGATTCTGCAGGGGCTGTTTGCCGGTGCCACAATCTGTCTGCTGACCGGGTTCCTGTGGCACTGGGTGTATCCGGTAAACAAGGAGCTGTGGACCAGCTCTTTCGTACTGATCACCGTCGGCTGCTGCCTGTTGTTACTGGGTATTTTCTATCTGCTGGTGGATGTGTGGCACTGGAGAGTGTTCACTTACTTCTTTTCGGTGATCGGTTGTAATGCGATTCTGGTTTACCTGGGCACCAGTCTGGTGAACTGGGGGTACAGCAGTAGCAGTCTATTCGGCGGTATCGCAGATGCGCTACCCGAGGCGGGAGGAGTGCTGCTGATTGCCTGTGGGGTAATTTTGCTGCAGTGGCTGGTGCTGCGGTTCCTGTACCGGCGCGGGATATTTATCAGTCCTTGATACGCCGTGGTCCCGCTTAGAAGGACTTGGTGGCGGCAAAGCACCGGGTATCCGTTTTCGAAACCGCTGTAAATACATCCCTGTAAGCTGCGTCGGCGCCGTCCATGGCGCCGACGCTTTCGAAAACGGATACCCGGCCCTCTGCCTTCTCGACAAGCATTGCACTTTGACCAACTGGTTTTCAATCAGCCCAAAAACAACTGAACTTCAACGAAGTGAATAGGTTGAACTGAAGGCAAAGTGCTGGGGGCGGGTTTTCAGGACCGTCGGCAACAGGGATGTTGCCGACGGAGCGTACAGGGACGTATTCATAGCGGTCCTGAAAACCCGCCCCCAGCACTTTGCCGCCACCGAACTCATTCAAGGGATACGATGTTTGATCTCAGTGTAGGAGCTTAGCCTGCACCGCCTCCACAATCGGCTGGTTGGCATCGGGAAAATGGTAGTTGGAAAGTTCGCGAGCACTTACCCAGGCCAGCTCCTGGCCCTCGACTCCCTGCGGCTCGCCGGAAAATTCGGTCACGCACCAGGTATCCAGAAACACCTGCTTTTCACCATAGTCGTGACGCACTTCGATCAGCTTGTCCATCTGCACCACATCAATGGCCAACTCTTCCCGGAGCTCGCGCGACATGGCCTGCTGGATGGACTCGCCATCTTCCACCTTGCCACCGGGAAACTCCCAGCGCCCGCCCATATGCAAATGGTCCGGTCGCTTGGCCAGCAGGATTCGGCCGTCGCTGCCGAAGATAACTCCCACAGCGACGTGTACACATTTTTTCTCCAGGGTCCCGGACATCAGGTGCGGTACTCCGCATTGATGGTCACATACTCGTGGGAAAAATCGCAGGTCCAGATATGTTCGCAGGCGTCACCGCGCTGCAGGTCCACGCGGATGGTGAAATCGCTCTGCTCGAATACATTCTGACCCGCATGTTCGGTATAGCCGTCGGCGCGACCACCGGCATCGACAATCTGCACATCGTCCAAATAAATACTCACCTTACTGGTATCCAGATCCCGGATTCCCGCATTGCCGACCGCCATTACCAGGCGCCCCCAGTTGGGGTCGGAGGCGTACAGCGCGGTTTTTACCAGCGGTGATTCACCAATTTCAAACGCCACCGCCAGGGCCTCCTCGCGGCTCGCGGCATTGTCCACCTGCACGGTAACGAATTTGGTCGCGCCCTCGCCGTCGCGCACAATCGCCTGTGCCAACTCGATATGAACTTCCACGATGGCAGCCTTCATCAGCTGGAACTGCGCACTGGATGCATCATCCAGCGCTTTCCCACTAGCGCCGCTGGCGATCAGCACACAGGCATCATTGGTGGAGGTATCGCCGTCGACGCTGATGCGGTTGAACGATTCTGCCACCGCTTGTTTTACCAGTTCGTCCAGCAGGGGCTGCACAATGGTTGCGTCGGTAGCGACATAGGCCAGCATGGTGGCCATGTTCGGCTGGATCATGCCCGCGCCCTTGGCAATACCGGCAATGGTGATCGTCTCACCATCGATTTCCACGGTGCGCGATGCGGTTTTGGGGCGGGTATCCGTGGTCATGATTGCGCGGGATGCGCTGTCCCAGCCATTGCCATCGAGTGCCGCCGCCGCGCCGGGAATGCCGTCGAGAATTTTCTGCACCGGCAGGTGCTCGCCGATGACCCCGGTACTGAAAGGCAATACCTGGCGGGATTCGATATCCAGTGCGGCGGCAACCCCCTCGCAGCATTTGCGCGCGTCCTGCAGGCCGCGCTCACCGGTGGCCGCATTGGCATTGCCGGCATTGATCAGCAGCGCGCGGATTTGCCCCTGGCGGATATGCTCCCGGGCCACCAGTACCGGCGCGGCACAGAAGGCGTTCTGGGTAAAGGTCGCGGAAACGCTGGCACCTTCGGCGATCTCGATCAACAGCAGGTCGTCTCGCTGCCAGTTCTTGATCTGCGCCGGGACGGAAGCCAGACGAATTCCGGGAATTGAAGGCAGTGACTGCGCCATGGAAATTGTCCCTTTCCTGATTTACAAACTATTGGGCGGATTATATTCAAGATGCCGGATACAAAAAGGCCCGCTGGGTTGAGCGGGCCTTTTTGCTGCAAGCTTTGGCAGATCAGGGCGCGGTAGACGAAGTCAACTTGCCGTGACACTGCTTGTACTTTTTGCCGGACCCGCAGGGGCAGGGGTCGTTGCGCCCCACCTTGGGTCCGCGGCGCATGGCCTGTTCCGGCGCGCCCTCTTGCGCCGCCTGGGCTTCCGGCATGGCGGAGGCTTCGGCGTGCTGAAGTTCGAGCTGCTGGCGGCGCTGGGCCTCCAGGCGGCGCTGCTCCATCTCTTCCATCTGCTCGCGGGTCATCGGCTCCACATGGGCGAGTACCCGAACGACCTCGTGCTTGAGGTTGTCCAGCAGGCTCTGGAACAGGTGGAAAGATTCGCGCTTGAACTCCTGCTTGGGGTTCTTGTTGGCATAGGCCCGCAGACCGATACCGGCGCGCAGGTGATCCATGCTGGACAGGTG
>NZ_CAJXKH010000140.1 GCF_913055755.1 uncultured Microbulbifer sp. | reverse complement strand
ACGTCGAGCTCGACAATGTCCGCACCGGCATCGAACGCGGCGCGCATGGAGGCGAGGGTATTTTCCAGGTATTCGTGTTCCGGTTGGTACATGCGGATTGCGGTGCAGTCGTCGCGGCCGAGGTTTTCGCGGTTGTAGGTGTGGTAGACGCCGCGGTGGGATATCAGTGTGGGGTTACCCGGGCGCTGTTGTGCGAGCCAGGAGGCATTGGTGAGGTAGATGGCAATCACAAATGCGGTGATGCCGAGCAGGATGTATTTGCGCATTGGTGGACTCTCCCTGTGAGTATGGGGAGTCTAGCGGGTGATGGAATCGGGATGGTGGCCGGGGGTGGGATGAATTGTGGTGAATTGTGGCGGTGGTGAGAGGTTCGACCTGGCCGAGCTGGGGCTCGGCGTTCCCGGGGCGGAGCTGGAGCTCCGCGGTCCCGGGGGTGGTGGATGCGCTGCGCTTATCCACCCTACGGTCGTGTGAGAAAAAACCAGAGTCGTAGGGCGGATAAGCGCAGCGCATCCGCCAATTGCCCGCTGGTTAACGGGTGGCGATCAGTTTGCGCGCGCGTTCACAGGCAGCGCGCACCTGGTTCGGCGCGGTGCCGCCGATGTGGTCGCGGGCGGCGACGGAGCCTTCCAGGGTGAGTACGTCGAACACGTCCTCGCCAATCACATCGGAGAATCTCTGCAGTTCCGCCAGGCTGAGGTCGGCGAGGTCGCAGTCTTTTTCGATCGCAAACGCCACGGACTGGCCGACAATTTCATGGGCATCGCGGAAGGCGACGCCCTTGCGCACCAGGTAGTCCGCCAGGTCGGTGGCGGTGGAGAAGCCCTTGCCGGCAGCGGCGAGCATGTTTTCTTTTTTCGGCTTCAGTGCCGGGGCCATGTCGGCGAAGGCGCGCAGGCAGTCCAGTACGGTATCGGCGGCGTCGAACAGCGGCTCCTTGTCTTCCTGGTTGTCCTTGTTGTAGGCCAGCGGCTGGCTCTTCATCAGGGTCAGCAGGGCGATCAGGTGGCCGTTGACGCGGCCGGTCTTGCCGCGCACCAGTTCCGGCACGTCCGGGTTTTTCTTCTGCGGCATGATGGAAGAACCGGTGCAGAAACGGTCCGGCAGGTCGATAAAGTCGAACTGGCTGGAGGTCCACAGCACCAGCTCCTCGCTGGCGCGGCTCAGGTGGGTCAGCAGCAGAGCAGAGAAGGCGCAGAATTCGATCGCGAAGTCGCGGTCGCTGACGGAATCCAGGGAGTTCTCGGTGGGGGCGTCGAAGCCCAGCAGCTCGGCGGTGCGCGCGCGGTTGATCGGGTAGCTGGTGCCGGCCAGGGCGGCGGCGCCCAGCGGCGAGCGGTTGACGCGTTTGCGGCAGTCCATCAGGCGCTCGTAGTCGCGGGTCAGCATCTCGTTCCAGGCCAGCAGGTGATGGCCGAAGGTCACCGGCTGCGCGCTCTGCAGGTGGGTGAAGCCGGGCATAATGGTGTCGGCTTCCTTCTCGGCCAGGTCTACCAGGCCGGTTTGCAGGCGGGTGAGTTCGGCTCCGATCTGGTCGATGCGGCCCCGCAGCCACAGGCGGATATCGGTGGCCACCTGGTCGTTGCGCGAGCGGCCGGTGTGCAGCTTCTTGCCGGTGGCGCCGATGCGCTGGGTCAGGCGCGCCTCGATATTCATGTGCACATCTTCGAGTGCCACCGACCAGGGGAATTCGCCGGCCCCGATCTCCTCGGCGATATCCTTGAGGCCGCCCTCGATCTGCTGGAATTCGTCCGCGGTGAGCACGCCCACTTCCGACAGCATCTGTGCGTGGGCCAGGGAGCCCTGGATGTCTTCCAGGGCCATGCGCTGGTCGAACATCACCGAGGCGGTAAAGCGCTCCACGAACGCATCGGTGGCTTCACTGAAGCGGCCGCCCCACAGTTTGGCTGCGGGATTGGCGGTGGAGCTCTGTGCATTGTTTGCGGAGGAGTTATCGTTGCTCATGCTGCCTCTGGTCGAATATGGATTGGGTTTGCGAATTTGGAATGTAAGCCGAATATGGAAGTCGATCCGGGATGGCGGTATCTTCTTTGCCTGATTGGCGAGTCCAGAATAAAGATAACGTGGTATGACATCTTCGCGGCCCGCGCAAGCGGCGGGCATTATAGCGCAGCAAATTCGTGAAATTGCCCCCTCAGGCAAAGATTCTGCGCGCCCGCCTGTCGGGGAATCCTCCGCTACCCCGTTTCTGCCGGACCTGTGCGGTGTGACTGGCATTGCTGCCCTGGTTCTTATGGGAGAGTTGCTGGCCCTGGTGCTGGTGCTCAGTACCGACGGCCTCAACCCCTTCAACTGGCAGCGCCTGGGGCTGGTGTCGCTCACCATCCTCTGGGTCATCCTGCCCTCGGCGGCCCTGCTCTGCCGCCTGCGCCCGTTCCTCGCGCGCCGTTCCCACAAGGTGGCCGCCGCCATCAGTTATGCCTGCCTGCTGGGGGTGCTGGCGGTGGTGCTGGGGGTGCAGCACTGGTGGCTGGCGGATATGGCGGGGCAGGCTATCGATTACTGGTCGCTGCTGGCGAACATGCTGGTGGGGGCGATTTGTGCCGGGGTGGTTTTGCGCTACGCCTATCTGCAGCAGCAGCTGCACAACCAGCAGCAGGCGGAGCTGGGGGCGCGCATCGAGGCGTTGCAGTCGCGCATTCGCCCGCATTTCCTGTTCAACAGTATGAACAGCCTGGCGAGCCTGATCGCGGTGGATGCGGAGCGGGCAGAAAAACTGGTTGAGGATCTTTCCGCACTGTTCCGCGCCTCGCTGGCGGATTCAAAACTGGTGCCGCTCGCCCAGGAAATCCAGCTGGCAAAACGCTACCTGGAAATCGAGGCGTTGCGACTCGGTGAGCGCCTGCAGTCCGAGTGGCAGCTCGACAATCTGCCAGAACATGCAGAACTGCCTTCCATGCTGCTGCAGCCACTGCTGGAAAATGCCGTTTTGCACGGTATTGCCCGTCGCCGCGAGGGCGGCACCATCCAGATAGAGATTCGCCAAAATGTCATTGGCAGTGCGCCGCGCGAACTGCTATTGTCGATTCAAAATCCTGTTGCAGTTTCTGAGACGGACGAAAGCCGCAATGCCCACGTCGGCAACGGCATGGCGATGGAAAATATTCGCCAGCGTCTCAGTGCGTTTTACGGCAATCGCTTCCGCTTCAGTGCGGGTGCCCACGACGGGGAGCGCGGTAAAGAGTACCGCGTGGAACTGCGTTTGCCGCTGAAAACCGGACAATCGCTGAAGCCAGCGTATGGCACCGAGCGCGAGGAGGCCGCCCCGTGAGCGACAACCTCCAGCAACTCGGTGTGCTGATCGTCGACGACGAACCGCTGGCGCGGGCCAGACTGGCCCGTCAGTTGCAAGCTATTGATGGTTGCCAACTGCTGGGAGAAGCTGCCGATGGGGAAAGCGCGTTACAACAGCTGGATTCACTCGACCCGGACCTGTTGTTATTGGATATCGAAATGCCTGCCACCAACGGGCTGCAACTCGCGGAACAAATTTCCGCCCGCCCGAACCCGCCCGCAATCATTTTCTGCACAGCCCACGACGAGTTTGCGCTCCCTGCCTTTGCGGTCGCTCCATCCGGTTACCTGCTCAAGCCCGTCAGTGTGGAGCAGCTGGCACAGGCGATTGCCCAGGCGCGAAGACTGAGCAAGCCGCAGCTGCAGAAGCTGCAGGCGGATACTATCGCGCACAATGCGCAACCTCGCGGCCGCCGCCAGATCAGGGCGGTGAGCCGCCGTGGCGTGCAGCTGCTGGACGTGGACGATATCCGCTGCTTTATCGCCGAAGACAAATACGTCATCGCCCACCACAGTGGCGGTGAAACGGTGCTGGATGAATCGCTGAAGGAACTGGAAGCGGAATTCGGCGAGCGCTTTGTGCGGGTGCACCGCAGTGCCATTGTGGCGACGGAATACATTACCGGCCTCAGAAAAACCGCCGCCGGTCACGAGGTGACCCTGAGCGGAATCCCGCTGGCACCGCCGGTGTCCCGCCGCCTGCTGGGTCAGGTCAAAATGCTGTTATCGGCGCTCGCCTGAGGCGCACCCGGGCTTCGCCCAGCAGCGCCTCGCCGTAGTAGTGCAGGTGGTTGATATGGAAGCTCGGGGTAATGCCCAGTCGGGCAAATCCGGGGAGCAGCGTTTTATCCAGTAGCAGGCCGTGTTCTAGGCGGTGGCGGCGATCAACAAAGGCTTTTTGCTCCTGAAGCGGGAGCGACCGGTATGCCCGCTGCAAAATATCTAAATATTCGCGCGCCGCGCGATCTCCCTGCACATGGGTGGCGAACTGCCAGCCCCGTCCATTCAATGCACTAATCTGCTGTTGTAACTCTTCACCCGCAATTACCGCTTCGCCGTGACTGCCGTGCGCGACACCCAGTTGTTTCGCCAGTGCGCTGTCCAGGTAGGGCTGTTCGACGACCATGGAGCCGCTGTAGGGGGAGCCGTCGTACCAGAACTTTGCACCCCGCACCTGAAAATATTCATCGTCGCGCTCTGGAGTGCCGGACAGCTTTTCCAGGTTGTCACCGCGATAGTAAAAAAACTGGCGGATGCGGGGCGAAAAATCATTCAGTGAGGCCCACTGCGCCAGCCAGGCGGGGACATTGAATCCGAGTGAGGCCACACAGGTGTAACCGGCGCGGCGCAGGTCGTCCAGTTCTGCCTCGTAGGCGGCGAGTACTTTCAACGGGCTTTTATGCGGAGCCAGAAAAGGCTCCAGCGCGGGCTTTTCTACCAGTAGCCCGTTGAGTCGCCCGTCTTTATCCCGCCCGTAGTAGGAGCCCTCTCCCGGCGGCGGGGAGTTTTCGTCGATGTCCATTGCGGCGAGTGCGGCAGAGTTGACCCAGGCGGTGTGCATACTCTGGGCGAGTATAAACACCGGGTTGTGCGGTGCCATGACATCCAGTTGCGCCCGCGTCGGTGGCTCGAGCCCCTCGAGCAGCACCGGGTCCAGCCCCTTGGCGTACACCCACTGTCCCGCAGGTGCCGCGGCGACGGCACTCACGAGTGCTTTCCAGGCGTCGGCGGCTGTCTCGTGTTGAAAACCGCTCATATCGATGAAGTTGCGGAAAACTGCACTGATCGCCGGGTGTTCGTGGACGGCGATAAAACCGGGCAGCAGGGATTTTCCTGCGAGGTCGGTAACTTCCGTGTCGGCACCGGCCAGGGCTTTTAATTCTTCCTGGTTGCCTACGGCAAGGATGCGGCCATTTTTTACCGCGAGTGCGCTGGCTACGGAGTTACCTGTATCAATGGTGTGGATGTCGCCATTGATAAAAATACGATCGGCGGTGAGATTTTTCTCACATCCACCGATAAATAGCAGGACCAGTAAAAAAATAAATAATCTAATTGGAGGCATCGGTTAAATTCCGGCTATAACCCACCGGTTGTATCAATAAAGGTCCCGGTCGCATAGGCTGCCTCGTCGCTGAGCAGCCAGGCAATGGCTCCGGCGACTTCTTCCGGTTGCCCGCCGCGTGCAAGAGGGATTAATGGCGCGAGGCGTTCGATTCGGTTGGGTTCTCCACCGTCACTGTGCATTTCCGTTGCGATAAACCCTGGCCGCACCCCGTTGACGCGGATACCTTCCCGCGCCACCTCTTTGCTGAGTCCGACGGTGAGGGTATCGACGGCTCCCTTGCTGGCCGCGTAATCGACATACTCATTGGGCGAGCCGCTGCGCGCCGCGCCGGAAGATACATTGACGATGGCGCCTCCGTTACCTCCGTGCCGGGTGGACATGCGTTTGATCGCCTCGCGACAGCACAGCAGGGTACCGGTGACGTTTGTCTGCAGTATCCGGTTGATGCGCTGCGCGGACATCTGCTCCACTCGGCACTGCTGCGACAGCATGCCGGCATTGTTTACCAGCGCGGTTAGCGGACCGAGTTGCCCGTCCACCGCGCGGAACAGCCGCTGCACGTCCTCCTCGAGGGCTATGTCGGCCTGCACCGCGATGGCCCGGACAGCATGCGCACGTAACGCATCCAGCACTGCGTCCGCGGCAGATTTACGCTCGCGATAGCTGATGCAGATATCGTAACCGCGTGCGGCCAGCAATTTTGCCGCAGCGGCGCCGATGCCGCGGCTGCCACCGGTTACCAGTGCAATCTTGTTCATGGCATTTCCTGAAAATGATCCGCAAATAAAAAAGGCAGGGGTTTACCCTGCCCATAATCAGCACCACTTGTGCATCAGTAAATCTGCGGACCGCCGCCGTTATCGGTGTCACCGGCGAGGCTCAGTTCATCGGCGGCACTGTTCAGGTACTCCGCATCGGACTCGGACTTGAGCTTGATCATCAGGCGC
>NZ_CAJXKH010000139.1 GCF_913055755.1 uncultured Microbulbifer sp. | reverse complement strand
TTCACCGTTTGCCGGGCGAATCTGCGGGCCGGGGACGCAGCCGCGCCAGGTGCAGGTTTCGGGGCCGGTATAGGTGTCGGTAATGGTTGAGTGGGACCAGACACCGATCAGCTTGCTGTTACACAGCTCTTCCTGACCATCCACCGCACAGTCGTGCAGGTAGACACCGTCACCCAGCGGGTTCTGCACGGTGTACTCGTCGTCACCGGTGGCGGCGAAAGACGGGTGGTCGGAGTTGACGCCGGTATCCAGAATACCCGCAACAATCCCTTCACCCATGTACTGGCCACCGAGACGGCTGGTGCCAGTCCAGGCAACATCCGCACCCACGTGTTCCGGGCCGACATCAGTGTGCAGTTCATGAATGCGTACGCGTTCAACGCCGGCAACGCTGGCCAGCTCGGACAGCGCTTCCGCTTCATCCTGGGTCAGCTCCGCGGTGACCGCGTTCAGTGCAACCTGGAAGCTCTCCAGTACCTGCAGGTTCACGCCTTTACCGGCGGCCTGGCTTACCAGGGCTTCCTGCTTGGATTTCAGGTGGCCGGTATAGGCATTCAGAGCCTGATTACCGCGCGCCTTGACACCGTTCTTGAGGAGGTCCTTGGTGCTGTCGAGGCCCTCGATGCCGCCGTCATATACCGCGGCGGGTAGATCCTTCAGACGCACGAAGTATTTGTGCGTACCGGTCAGGCCTTCTTCGCGGAAAAATTTCTGGCTATTGCTGGCATTCTGCAGCTGGATATTGGCGCCGCCATTTTCCAAAACCTGATTTTTCTGATATTGCGCTTTGTATTCCTGGTAAACAGGCAGACTCAAATCGAGCGATTTGAGCACCGCCTGCTCCTGGCCAGCAGCTGAAACGGCTTGCACCGCCCCAAGGCTGTATAACGCGGCAGCAACGGCGCTGCTCAACGTTTTTATTTTCATAAATGCTCCTAGGCGTTTATTTTTTATTTCCGCTGGCCTTCTCAAATACCCCAGACAGACCATGGGCGCCCGATACTAATAAACGCGCCAGGCAATAAGTAATCATTAGCCGTAACGGTTTGTAACCGCACCGTATTGGACGCACATCCCGCAATGAAAGACAGGTAAGTCACCAATCCGGTGCAGGTTTGAATAAAACGGAATGGGGAAATGCGCGGAGAAAAGCAGAGATGAAGTTGCGAGAACTCGCTAACCATCAAGAAATAATCGAATGTATTTATCGCTTACCAAAACCTGGCTGCATACAGCTTGGCCATAAATACATATGCTGAATTTAATGCCTTTAGTTAACAGGCGGACAGGTCAGCCTGTTAACCTTTGGAATCACAGGAACAGCATTACGGTAATTCAATTTCCCGCGTCTGGTAATACGCCTCTTCACTGATCCGGTGGTATGGAATCACCTGGGCCTCAAACTCTTTAAATGCCTGGTACACACGGTTGAACTGCGGATCTTTGGCCGCAGCTTCTTCCATAATCTGGTGGTTGATGGCTTTCAGGTGCGCGATCACAGAGTCCGGCAGTTTGCGCAATTCGATACCGTGCTCCTCCACCAACTCCTTCAGCGCACGGTTATTGCGCGCGGTGTATTCGTCGAGCATGTCCTGGTTGGCATCGCGGGCGGCGGTGCGCACTATCGCCTGCAAATCTTCCGGCAGTTTTTCGAATGCAGTTTTGTTGACGATGATTTCGAGGATGGAGCCCGGCTCGTGCCAACCGGGGTAATAGTAATACTGCGCGATCTGGTGGAAGCCGAAGGCAAGGTCGTTGTACGGGCCGACCCATTCGGTGGCGTCGATCACCCCGGTCTGCAGCGCGGTATACAGCTCGCCGCCGGGGATGGTTATCGCAGTGCCACCAGCGCGGTTCAGCACCTCACCACCAAGGCCCGGGATGCGCATCTTGAGCCCCTTGAGATCGTCAACGGAATTGATTTCCCTGTTGAACCAGCCCGCCATCTGCACGCCGGTGGAACCACCGGCCATGGGGATCAGGTCAAACGGAGCGTAAAGCTCCTCCCACAATTCCAGGCCACCGCCGTAGTGCAGCCAGCCGTTCATTTCCTGCGCATTCAGGCCAAAGGGTACCGCGGTAAAGAACTGCGCCGCGGGCACCTTGCCCTTCCAGTAATAGGCCGCGCCGTGGCCCACCTGGGCGGCACCGTCGGACACCGCGCCGAATACCCCCATCGCCGGCACCAGTTCACCGGCGCCGTAGACCTTGATCTTGAGGCGGCCGTTGGACATCTTCGCCACGTTCTTCGCGAAACGCTCCGGCGCGCTGCCGAGGCCGGGAAAGTTTTTCGGCCAGGTGGTGACGAGCTTCCACTCGAAGGTCTGCTGGCCGGCGTTTTCGATGGAGGTGACGGTCTGTACCTGGTCGGTGCGCGACACCACCAGTGCGCCGAAGGTGACCACTAGCAGGGCGAGCAGGCCGAGGATGACGGGGGGATACCAGTTTATTTTTTTCATATCCGTTTGATTTTTATTTTTCGTTTTATTCCGTCATCCCGGCGAAGGCCGGGATGATTTTGTCGATCACTATAACGGCTGTAATTTGGCCATGGATACCACCAGCCACTTGCTGCCGGCATCGTCGAAATTGACCTGTACCCGGGCGCGCGCGCCGGAACCCTCAAACTGTACCACGGTCCCCTCACCGAATTTCGGGTGATCCACACGACCGCCCAGCGCCAGCGGCGGCAGCTCGTCATCAAATTCCGGCGCCGGATCGGAGTAGGGATTGATGCCGCCACCGAACTTGCCATAGTTGGGCTGGAACAGCGGCTTGGAGATTTCGGTCTTGAGCCGCACCTCGTGCACCAGATTCGGCGGGATCTCGTTCACAAAGCGCGACGGCTTGTTGTAGGTCTCGGTACCGAACAGGCGGCGGCTCTCGGCGTAGGTGATATACAGTTTCTGCATCGCGCGGGTGATGCCCACGTAACACAGGCGGCGCTCTTCCTCCATGCGCCCGGGTTCCTGCGCCGACATCTTGTGCGGGAACAGGTTTTCCTCCACCCCGGCCATAAACACCAGCGGGAATTCCAGCCCCTTGGCGGAGTGCAGGGTCATCAGTTGTACCGCGTCCTCGAACTCGTCCGCCTGGCCCTCGCCGGCGTCCAGTGCGGCGCTGTCGAGAAACTGGTTCAGCAGCGGGATTTCTTCTGCCTCGTCACCTTCCTCACCCTCGACTTCCGCGCTCGGCACGCCGTCGAAGGCGCGACAGGCGCTGACCAGTTCCTGCAGGTTTTCCACCCGGGTCTGGCCCTTCTCGCCTTTTTCCTTGCCGTGGAAGTCCAGCAGGCCGGTTTTCTCGATGGCGAGGTCGGCAATATGGTCGAGGGTCTTGTCGACACTCTCCTCGTCCAGCGCGTCGATCAGGCTGAGAAAATTCGCCAGCGCGTTGCCGGCGCGGGCCGCCAGCACTTTCTGCTGCAGCATTTTTGCCGCAGCGTCCCACATGGAGCTGCCGTGCTCACGGGCAAACTCGCGCACCAGCTCCACGGTGCGCGCACCGATGCCGCGGGTGGGGGTATTCACCACCCGCTCGAAGGAAGTGTCATCGTGGCGGTTGGTGATCAGGCGCATGTAGGACAGCGCGTTCTTGATCTCCAGGCGTTCGTAGAAGCGCTGGCCGCCGTAGATGCGGTAGGGCACCTGTTCCCGCAGCAGGCCCTCTTCCAGCACCCGCGACTGGGCGTTGGAGCGATACAGAATGGCCACGCTGTCGCGGCGGTTGCCTTCGCGCACCCAGTCCTGGATGCGCTCGACGATAAAGCGCGCCTCGTCCTGCTCGTTGTAGGCGGAGTAGAGGGAAATCGGCTCGCCCTCGTCGCCCTCGGTCCACAACTCCTTGCCCAGGCGGCCGGCGTTGTTCTCGATCACCGCGTTGGCGGCGTTGAGGATGGTGCTGGTGGAGCGGTAGTTCTGCTCCAGGCGCACCGTCTGCACGTCTTTCAGGTCCGCCTCGAAGTGCTGGATATTCTCGATCTTGGCACCGCGCCAGCCGTAGATCGACTGGTCGTCGTCGCCCACTGCGGTGATGCAGCACTGGTCGCCGGCCAGCAGGCGCAGCCAGGCGTATTGGATGGTGTTGGTGTCCTGGAACTCGTCCACCAGAATGTAGGGGAAGCGGCGGCGGTAGTGGGCGAGGATGCCGTCGTTGTTCAGCAGCAGTTCATGGGCCCGCAGCAGCAGCTCGCCAAAATCCACCACCCCGGCGCGCTGGCAGGCCTCTTCGTAGGCGCTGTAGATACGCACCATGGTCTGCAGCCAGGGGTCACCGGTGAGCTGGATATACTGCGGGCGTATGCCCTCGTCCTTCTGCGCGCCGATCCACCACTGGGTCTCCCGCGGCGACCACTTCTTGTCGTCCAGGCCCAGCTCGTTCTGCACCCGTTTGATCAGGCGCAGCTGGTCGTCGGAGTCGAGAATCTGGAAGTTCTGCGGCAGCTTCGCTTCCTGCCAGTGGGCCCGCAGCAGCCGGTGGGCAAGGCCGTGAAAGGTGCCCACCCACATGCCGAAGGTATTCACCCCCAGCAGCTCCTCGATGCGCCCGCGCATCTCGCGCGCGGCCTTGTTGGTAAAGGTCACTGCCATAATGGAGTAGGGGGATGCCCCCTCCACCAGCATCAGCCAGGCAATACGGTGCACCAGCACGCGGGTCTTGCCCGAGCCGGCACCGGCGAGAACCAGTTGATTGCCCGGGGGCGCGGCCACGGCCTCGCGCTGGGCGTCGTTGAGGGGGTCTAAAAGTTCTGATACGTCCATGGGCGGGGATTGTATCAGGGGTAAGGGGATAACTGGGTATATAAACAGGGTTTTAAGGCCACCGATAGCGAGTCCGTGGCGGGACTGCTACCGGGTATACCTTTGCGGGACACGGCGTGTCCCGCGTAGGCCCACCGGTGCCAGCACCGCCAGCGGCCCCAAAACAAGCCAAGGCTCGCCAGCACACCGCCATGCCGCTAAAATGCACAGCTTGAACCAGAGAAGGTAATGTCGTGAAGCCAGCGGAAGTCACGCAGAAGATCAGCGAACAGCTGAGCTCCATGCGCAAGTCAGAGCGCAAGGTCGCCGAATACATCCTCGCCAACCCCGGCGAAATCATCCATATGCGCATCGTCGACCTGGCTACCGAAGCCCAGGTGAGCGAGCCCACCGTGGTGCGCTTCTGCCGCGCCGTAGGCTGTTCCGGGTTCCAGGAGTTCAAGCTCAACCTCGCCCAGCAGCTGGCCTCCAGCCCCAGCTTCGGCCAGATCGCCGTAACCGAAACCGACACCATCGCCGAGTACAAGCGCAAGGTTTTCGACTCCACCGTCGACACCCTGCTGAACGTGCGCGACAAGATCGACAACCGCGCCCTCGAAGCCGCGGTTACCGCCATCGCCGCCGCCAAGCGGGTCGAATTTTTCGGCTTCGGCGCCTCCGGTGCCGTGGCCGCCGACGCCAAACACAAATTTTTCCGCCTGCAACTGGCCGCTGCCGCCCACTCCGACCACCACATGCAGAGCATGTCGGCGATGAGCATGGAGCCCGGCGACGTCGTGGTCGCCATCTCCCAGAGCGGCCGCACCTCCGCACTGTTGCGCTCTATGGACATGGCCAAGCAGCAGGGCGCCACCGTAATCGGCCTCGGCCCCAGTGGCTCGCCGATGACGCGCCAGGCCAGCATCCCGCTGGAGGTGGACGTGGAAGAAGACATCGAACTATACACCCCGCTGTCCTCCCGCATCGCCCACCTGGTGGTGATCGACGTGCTCGCCATCGGCGTCGCCCAGCGCAAGGGCCCGAAACTCCAAGAGCACCTGCTGAAGCTGAAGAAGGGGCTCTACAACCTGCGGGAAGAAAAGCACTAATAAGTCGGGGCAACGCAGATGCAGGGAAGCAGTGCTGAAACAGAAGCCGCCGGGACCGAGGGACAGGAGCCGCTGACGGGGTCCAACAAGAGACTGATCTTGCTTACCGCACTGACCCAGGGGCTGGCACTCTACCTGCTGAAAGCCCTGCCGGCGGCGGAAACCTGGTCTCCGGTCTGGCTCTATCTCTGCTATACCGTAGTCATCGCCATCCCGCCCCTGATCATCCTCACCGCCGCACCGCGCCTGGCCCACAGTACCTGGTGGCTCATTGCCGGCTACGCCGCGGTACTCGCCTTACTGGGCAGCTATCGCGGCCACCAATGTACCCCAGCTGACCTGGTCCACTGCGAATGGCCGCGCAGCTTTGCTGTCGCCATCGGCATTGCCACCTTTATTGTGGGCTTCCTGCTGCGCGCCAGTGCCAGCGGGCAAGAGCGGCTGCGGTCCCCGGGTTACCGGGCGCTGTTCCACTTTTCCTGGGATAACGCCCTCACCGCCGGACTGACCCTTGTATTCACCGGCATCTTCTGGCTGATCCTGTACCTGTGGCAGGCGCTGTTCAATCTGGTGGGCATCGACTTTTTCCAC
>NZ_CAJXKH010000138.1 GCF_913055755.1 uncultured Microbulbifer sp. | reverse complement strand
CAAGATAGTGAACTTGCTGGCCAAAATTGCGAGCCCGGACGAAAGCGACTGGCGGTGCTTCAGGGATGAGGCGCTGTTCTTGCACACCGCTCTCTGCTTCTCACCCACAATACAAAACACTGCTGGCTGGCACTGGATTGGCGGCAAGGAAACTTTGCAGCGTTTCCGCGCGCTTCAACACCGCGCCCGCCCCTTGCACGATTGCGCCGAGGTAGCCATGGACGTGGAACGGCAACTGCTATTGACGCCCTACCCCGATTACCGACAGTTGAGCAATATTCTGGTGACCCGCATCCGTACCAGGTTGAGTGGTGAAGGGTTTTACACACTGTAAAAATAGAAAAATCAGAAGCAGGCTGGCACTCAATGCCTTAATCGTAAATCCCTTTTCCCCGGTGAACTCTGTCCATTACGTTATTCCAAACACTACAGGTCACCGGTTTTCAGCAGATAGAGATGCCGTTACTGCACAATGAGAGAAAATTCCGCTGTTGGTGCCGAACCGAGCAAATACTGACCTGGGCAAATTACTCAATGCTATAGTGGACAATTATCAACCAACCCTGATCACCCCGAGCCGAAGTATCAGTGAGGAATGGAGTAAAAATTGCTCAGAAATCTCTATACAGCAGTTAAATATTTCCTTCTAACCACAGGGTTTGTCACTTTTTCTGTGACACTGCTGCTGCTTGCCGTTCCCGACGTTAAGTACAAGATCTACAAGGCGTTGCCGCCCCAGCTGCGCTGGGAGATTTCCTACGCCCTCAGCGACAAGTTTTTGATCGGGCTCATCTATTTCGTGGAAAAAGATGACCAGATCCTGCTGGTCAAGCACTCCTACCAGGACAAGTGGGGCCTGCCCGGGGGCTGGCTCAATAAACGTGAGACCCTGGAGCAATCCGCCACCCGGGAATTGCAGGAAGAGCTGGGTACCGGATTGAGCGATTTTGAAATCCTCACCATTCGCAAGGTACCCAACGCACAGATCATCGATGTTGCCGTACGTGGCAGAATTTCCGGGGATGCGGTCAAAACCACTGACGCGGAAATCGAGTCGTTTCGCTTCTTTCCCCGCGATGCCCTGCCCGAGGATCTGATCCGTACACATAAGCCATTCGTGAAGGAGTACCTTGCGCGAATGGCGCAACACGAGCCGGTGGAGGCGGTCCCGGTGGCCAATTCACTGCCGGCCAGTGGTGCCAAATAACTTTCCTCCCGCTTGCAGCCCGGCAATCCCCACCGGCATTTTGTTTCGGGTATAAAAAATCGGCCAACCGGGGTTCATCCGGTCGGCCGACGGTCGATATTTAGCCCGGAACCGGATCAGTTATCGTAACGGTCCAGATTCATGACTTTCGCCCAGGCATCGACAAAGTCATTCACGAACACCTTGTCCGCATCCTCCGTCGCGTAATACTCGGCGACTGCGCGCAATTCGGAGTTGGAACCGAAAATCAGGTCCACGGGCGTCGCTGTCCATTTGACCTTGCCGGTCTCGCGATCCTTCCCTTCGTAAATCCCTTCCCCCTTGGATGACCTGGACCACTCGGTGTCCATGGTCAGCAGGTTGACGAAGAAGTCGTTGGTCAGCGTTCCGGGTTTATCGGTGAAGACCCCGTGCTTGGAGTTGCCGGAATTGGCGCCCAGTGCCCGCATGCCACCCAGCAGCACGGTCATCTCCGGAACCGAGAGCGTCAGCAAGTCGGCGCGGTCCACCAGCATCTCGGCGGGAGACACGGAGTTGCCCTTTCCGTAGTAATTGCGGAAGCCATCTGCCATGGGTTCGAGCCAGCCGAAAGACTCCACATCGGTCATTTCCACGGTTGCATCTGCCCGCCCGGGCTTGAAGGGTACGTGCACATTGTGCCCGGCCTTTTTCGCCGCCTCTTCGATCGCCGCGTTGCCAGCCAGTACAATGGTATCGGCGAGAGACACCTGTTTGCCGCCAGACAGGGAACCGTTGAAGTCCTTCTGAATAGCCTCCAGTTTCCCCAGTACTTTCGCCAGCTCCTGCGGATCGTTTACCGGCCAGTCTTTCTGCGGCGCGAGTCGAATCCGCGCGCCATTTGCCCCACCCCGCATGTCTGACCCGCGAAAGGTAGACGCGGAAGCCCAGGCAGTGCGCACCAGTTCCGGTACCGTCAGGCCGGAGGCGATAATCTTTTTCTTGAGATTCAACACATCCCCTTCATCCAGCAACGGGTAGTCCACGGCGGGGAGCGGGTCCTGCCAGAGCAGGTCCTCTTTGGGAACTTCACTGCCCAGATAGCGGGCTTTGGGTCCCATATCCCGGTGGGTGAGCTTGAACCAGGCGCGCGCGAATGCATCTTCGAGTTCTTTCGGGTTCTTGTGAAAGCGCTCGGATATTTTGCGGTAGGCGGGATCCTCTTTTAGCGAGAGATCCGTGGTCAGCATGATCGGGGCGTGGCGCTTACCGTCGATATGCGCGTCTGGCACCATATTGGCGGCATTTGGATCTGTCGGTATCCAGACGGTGCCACCGCCCGGCGACTTGCTTTTTTTCCACTCGAATTTGAACAGGTTGTCCAGGAAGTTGTGACTCCACTGCATCGGAGTGATGGTCCAGGCGCCTTCCAGACCACTGGTGAAGGTATCCTCGGCATTGCCCTTGCCACACTTGTTCTTCCAGCCGAACCCCTGCTGCTCGATGGGCGCCGCGGCCGGCTCTTTGCCAACACAGTCCGCCTTGACCGCGCCGTGGGTTTTACCGAATGCGTGGCCACCGGCAATCAGGGCGACGGTCTCCTCGTCATTCATCGCCATGCGACCAAATGAGAGACGAATTTTTTCTGCCGCGGACTTCGGATCGAGGTTGTGGCCCGGCCCTTCCGGGTTGACATAGATCAGCCCCATCACCGTGGCAGCCAGCTTGCGGTCGAGGTTCTTGCCCTTAAAGCGCTTTTCATAGTCCAGCATCTGGGTTTCCGGGCCCCAGTAGACAAGCTCCGGCTCCCAGTCGTCCTCGCGACCACCGGCAAACCCGAAGGTCTTGAAGCCCATGGACTCCAGCGACACATTACCGGTCAGTATCATCAGGTCTGCCCAGGAAATTGAACGACCGTATTTCTGCTTGATGGGCCACAGCAGTCGCCGCGCCTTGTCGAGACTGACATTGTCCGGCCAGCTGTTGAGTGGATCAAAGCGCTGCTGACCACCGCCGGCACCACCGCGACCGTCACCAACCCGGTAGGTACCTGCGGCATGCCACGCCATACGGATCATCAGCGGACCATAATGATCATAATCCGCCGGCCACCAGTCCTGGGAGGTGGTCAGCACCTGTTCGATATCTTTCTTGACCGCATTGAGGTCCAGGCTGTTGAACGCTTTGGCGTAATCGAAATCGTCTTCCATCGGGTTAGATGACTTGCCGTGATCACGCAAAGGCGCGAGATCAAGCTGGTCGGGCCACCAGAACTGGTTCGACTTGGGCACACCCGCCGGCATTGGCTTGTCCTGAGCAAACACAAAGCCAGAACCCGAAGAAAATACTGTCGCAGCCGTCAACATGACTGCAGCGGAAAGTGCATTTAACCGCATGAAAGTCGCCTCCATAAATTATCAGATACCCCGCAGTGATCTGAAATATAGGAAACTCTCCCGCAGATGCGGGGGCGACGCTCATACTTTCGGGCAAACACAAACAATCAGGCGACAATTATCGAAAGCGTGCAGGAACACAGGCTCTCGACCAAACTTTAGGGAAAACGTCAGCCTCTACCTTTATGATCAGAAACCAGTTTGACCTTCCATCGCTAGGGGTCTTTGCCGCGTTTTCCATTATTCTGGTGCTGGCAACACTGGCAGTCGGAAATATGCTCGGTCGACACTCTGCGCGCCAGGGGGATATGAATGACACCTCCATTGGCAGTGCCGTTGCGGCCATGCTCGGCCTGCTGGCGTTTATGCTTGCGTTCACCTTCAACTCTGCGGCCGAGCGTTTTTCCGAGCGCAAGGCACTGTTGCTCAATGAGGTCAATGCGATCTCCACCACCTATCTACGCGCAGACCTGCTGCCGCTCGGAGAGCGCAAACAGGCGCGGTCGCTGCTGGCGGAATATGTCGCATTGCGTAATTTCGATCCGAAGACCATGGAATCAGAAAGGTTTATCAATTTGCTAAAGCGCAGCGACGAGATTCAACAGGAGCTCTGGCAGATAGTGGCAACACTCAGTGCTTCGGGGTACGAAGGGGTAAGATTAAACAAGTTTGTCGATTCCCTGAATGAAGTGATCGACTTCCATACATCGCGATTTTTTGTCGGCACGCATTACCGTATTCCAATGCCGATCTGGGGTGCCCTATTTGCCGTCACCGCCCTGAGTATGCTCGCCATCGGCTTCCAGCTTGGGTCTGGTCGTCGTGGTTCTCCTCAGGTTGCCATTGCCCTGGCCCTGTCATTTTCTGTGGTCATCATGCTAATCGCCGACCTGGACCGTTCCTACGAGGGCCTGTTGATCATGGACCACACGCCAATGGCAGTGCTGGACACACAGTTGCAGGCCGCGGAGCAGAAGGTGCATTAGGAATAGCCAATCCCTGGCACACCCGAAATCCCCAACCAAAGCGGCTGACGCGCCCATGCCCGAGGAAATCACCAACCTCACACAATTGCTGTTTCAGCTGGAAAGGCTGGCGCGCACACGGGACCATATATCACTGGAAATGGTGATGCAGGTGGTCGGCCGTCGCTCCTTCGCCCCCATTCTGCTGCTCGCCGGGCTGCTACTGTTCTCCCCTCTCTCGGGCATACCGGGAGTACCGACGCTGATGGGAATTCTGGTGCTGCTGGTGACGATACAGATGCTCGCCCTGCGCAAACATTTCTGGTTGCCGGGGTGGATGCTTCACCGCTCAATTCCCCAGAGCAAACTCCTGAAAACCCTGCACTGGCTGGAAAGGCCGGCGACAGTGCTGGACCGCTGGATAAAACCGCGCCTCGAGATACTGGCGACGCGCGTCGGTAGCGTTGTGGTGGCTTTGGTCTGTTGCGCCATTGCCCTGCTGTTGCCGCTGATGGAGGTGGTGCCCTTTTCCGCCTCGATTGCCGGTCTGGCGCTGGCCACTTTCGGGCTCGCAATCATTGCTCACGACGGCCTGCTGGTGCTTATCGCCATCGTCATTACCGGGCTGGTTCCCGGGTTGATCGTCAATACATTCCTTTAAACACCCCCACAATCAAACCTTCCGTCAATAGGCTGATAGCCGCCTCCGCCGACATGAAGTAATCCTGCTGCCCCCGTTCGAAACGTAAACAACACCGCCCCGGACAGCATCACAACGGCCACTTTTTGTGCAAAAACCAGCAAAAGTGCTGGCCGGAAATAACCGTTCCATAACGGTGCATATATTTCCATTTAAGGGCACTCACAAGCGCAAACTACCTGTCATTAATGACATAAATCCATATACAACAACAAAACAAATGGATGTGACAAACCGTTACCAAGCACCGCTCCGACGCCATATTCCACCAGGTTCAATTCCGCTATAACGGCCGACCGCGATGAAAATCGCACCCATTACTTAGTGGTAAATCGCGGAGTGTCCAGCGGGTAATTTCTGAACGGAAACTACCCGACACACATGGCCACCCGCGGCAATAAGGTTAAATAACTATGCATAATGACAATAAGGCACGCTTCTCCAAGTGTCTTATCGCCAGCATTACCGCGCTATACGTAGCCGGTGGTGTCGCGGCGGTAGACTCTAGTTCGGAGTATCGTACCGGGCTTCACGCATCCAAGCTGACACTGGAAATGATCCAGGCTCAGAAGGATGAAGGTTCGATGGAAATCCAGGGCAGCATCTACGAAAACCGGCAGCTCGGTACCAACCAGGTTCGCACCGGCAGTAAAAGTCCGGTTTTCGTACCGCAGGACAATGTTTCCGGTGAGGTTTCCTACATCGTTCAGTTGAGCGATGAATCGGTTGTGAATTACAGCAACGACCTCAGCCAGCTGAATGGCGGCGCATCGCCGCTCAATAACAACTTCAAGGCACTCAAGGACAGCCGTGCGGTACAGCAATACCGCGCGCAGCTGGGCCGCGCGCAGTCTGACCTGATGAGCCAGGCCAAGGCACGCGGCATCCGCTTTGACGTACAGCGTCAGTTCACCATGGCGACCAACGGCATGGCGGTCCGCATGACCCAGGACCAGGCCATGCGCATGGCGGAAATGCCGGGCGTTAAACGCATTACTCCCTCGCGTATTTTCGATCTCAATTCCGACCGCTCGGTAGAATTCCTCGGTGCGGACAAGGTGCACGACGGTTCCGTTACCAGTGGTGTTCCCTACCAGGGTGAAGGCATGGTCCTCGGTATCATTGATACCGGCATCAACACCGACCACGTAGCATTTGCTCCTGTCGGTGGTGATGGTTATGAACACACCAACCCGCTGGGCGAAGGGGTTTACCTGGGAGACTGTGCCGAAGACGCTTCCCTGTGTAACGACAAGCTGATCGGTGTGCACTCCTATCCGGTGATTACCGACGCTTACAAATACTGGCAGCCG
>NZ_CAJXKH010000137.1 GCF_913055755.1 uncultured Microbulbifer sp. | reverse complement strand
CTGGACGGTTTGCAGCCGCGCAGTTATGAAATTGTCCTCGGCCGAATTCTCGCCCGCCAGCTGGGCGTGATTCCCGGCGACAGCGTCATCCTTACCCTGCCTTCCGTGACCATCACTCCCGCCGGTATTTTCCCGCGCACCAAACGCTTCACCGTCGCCGGGGTTTTCTCCGTCGGCGCGCAGGTGGACCAGAATATGGCGCTGATGCATATCGAGGATGCCGCCCGGCTGCTGCGCATGTCAGGCAAGGTGCAGGGCCTGCAACTCAAGTTTGACGATATGAACAACGCCCTCGGGCGGGTGGATGGTTACGCCAGGGCGCTGGGAGAGGGTTTCACCGGCGAAGACTGGAGTCACTCCCAGGGCAGCCTGTTCCAGGCGGTAAAAATGGAAAAAACCGTGGTCACCCTGATGCTGATGATTATCGTCGCGGTGGCCGCGTTCAATATCGTGTCCGCGCTGGTGCTGATGGTGGCGGACAAGCGCTCGGATATCGCGGTGCTGCGCACCCTGGGGCTGACCTCCCGGCAGATCATGGCGGTATTTGTGGTGCAGGGCAGTGCCATCGGCATTATCGGCGCGCTGATCGGCGGGCTGCTCGGTACCCTGATTGCACTCAACCTCACCGATCTGGTGTCCTGGATCGAGAACCTGGTGGGCGCCAAGATTTTCGATCCCCGGGTATTTTTTGTGAGCTTCCTGCCGTCGGAATTCCGCACCGGTGATGCGGTGCTGGTACTGAGCGCGGCGGTGATCATGAGCCTGCTGGCAACCCTGTTCCCGGCATGGCGCGCGGCGCAGATCGCGCCCGCGGAAGCCCTACGCTACGAATAATTCTGCAGCGGGCAGGCCTGCGCCCGCCGCTGACACGCTTCAAAAGAGCCAATAAATTGATGAACAGTAAAGTGGAAATTCGCCCCGAAGAATCCCGCGCGGAACCCGGCACCGAGGTGGTGCTGGCCTGCCGCAGTCTCAGCAAAAGCTATCGCCAGGGCGCCAACGAACTGAATGTACTGCGCGGCGTGGAGCTGGAAGTGCCGAAAGGGGAGCGGCTGGCGATCGTCGGCGCCTCCGGTTCCGGCAAGTCGACCCTGCTGAATCTACTGGGTGGACTGGATACCCCCACCGCGGGCGAAGTCTGGGTCGCGGGACAGAACCTGGCCACGCTGAATGCCAACGAGCGCGGCTGGCTGCGCAATTCGAGCCTGGGCTTTGTGTACCAGTTCCACCATCTGCTGAACGAGTTTACCGCGCTGGAAAATGTCGCCATGCCGCTGCTGATCGGCAAGCACTCGGTATCCGACGCGCGCGCCGCGGCAGTGGAGATGCTCGAGGCGGTCGGCCTGGGTGCGCGCCTGGATCACAAGCCGGCGCAGCTCTCCGGCGGCGAGCGCCAGCGGGTGGCCATTGCCCGCGCGCTGGTGGCCAAGCCCGCCTGCGTGCTGATGGATGAACCCACCGGCAACCTGGACCGGGCCACCGCGCAGGAAATTCACAAACTGATGGACCGCCTGAACCGGGAGACCGGAATCAGCTTCGTGATCGTCACCCACGACCCGGACCTGGCCGCGGCGCTGGACCGCTGCCTGCACCTGGTGGACGGTGAGCTGATAGAGGGCTGGCAGCAGGGTGACCATGTTTAAGGTGCAGAATGTTTAAGCCATTACCCGCCTATATCGGCCTGCGCTACGCGGGCGCCCAGCGCGGCGGTCAGGACTCCGCCGGGCTGGTGTCGTTTATTTCCGGGCTGTCGATGATCGGCCTGATCCTCGGCGTGGCGCTGATGATCGTGGTGATGTCGGTTATGAACGGTTTTGACCGCGAGTTGCGCGAGCGCATCCTCGGCATCATGCCGCACGCCACCGTATACAACGCCAGCGCCGATATCGACTGGCCCACTTTGCGCGATGAAGTGGCCGCTTTTCCGGGGATTACCGATGCGGCCGAGGTGTGGCAGGTGAACGGACTTGCGCGCAATGGCCTCGAGGTGACTCCGCTGCTGATTCAGGGCGTCAATCCCGAGACTATCGTCAAAGTGTCGACAATCGGTGACTTCCTCAAGCCCGACAGCTTTGCCGCGCTGACGAGCGATCCCGTGCAGCCGGGCATCATTCTCGGCCGCGGCATTGCCGACAAGTTGGGTATCGCCGTGGGCGAGGATCTCAGTGTGATCGTGCCCCAGAGCGGTACCGATGGCAGCGGCGGCCGCTCGGCGGCGCAACTGGCCGGGTTCAAGGTGGTGGATATCTTCCATTCCGGCACCGCGCTCGATCACTCCCTGGCGCTGGTGGACTGGTCCCAGGCGCAAGCCCTGGCCGGCGGTGCCGGTGGCGGCGGGGTACAGATGCGGGTGGAGGACATGCTGCGCTCGTTTGTGGTTTTCCAGCGCCTGCTGCAGCAGTTACCGGCGCAGGGCTATTACGGCAATGACTGGACCGGTACCCACGGCAACCTCTACCAGGCCATCCAGATGTCCCGCAACCTGGTCAGCCTGCTGGTATTCCTGATCATCGCCATCGCCGCGTTCAACGTGGTTTCGACCCTAGTGATGGTGGTGATCGACAAACACGGCGATATCGCCATCCTGCGCACCATGGGCGCCAGCACCCGGGAGATCCTGCTGACATTCGTCAGCCAGGGGGCGCTGGTAGGACTGATCGGGGTGCTGGTCGGCGGTGCGCTGGGCGTGATCGGCTCGCTTGTGGTCACCGATCTGGTGTCCGGGCTCGAGCACCTGTTCGGTATCCAGTTCCTGAAGTCCGACGTCTACCCGGTGGATTACCTGCCTTCGCAGTTGCAGTGGGGGGATGTGGCGCTGGTGGTGGGGGCGGGATTCCTGCTGAGCCTGGTGGCCACACTGTATCCCGCACTGCAGGCAAGTCGCGTGCAGCCGGCCGCGGCGCTACGGCACGACTATTGATACTGGATCCCGGCGTGCGCCGGGATGACGTGAGAACATTCGTCATGCCGGACCTGATCCGGCATCCAGCCTGAACCGCTCAGCTACCCTGGCTGAGCTGCGCCTTGCGCTGTTCCAGCCGGGTCTTCCAGCGTTTCACCACATGCCAGCGCCAGAAAGCCTGCATCAGGAAGTAGGCGAGGGTGGCGAAGAAGACCCCGCTCAGCAGCGAGCCGAAGAACAGCGGTAGCCAGATTTTCCCCACCTCGTCCGTCAGCCATTCCAGCGACAGCTCAATCTTGAATTCCAGCGGCGGCGTGCCGAGTATCCAGGCGCCGAGCTTGTAGGTGCTGTAGAAAATTGCCGGCATGGTCACCGGGTTGCTGATCCACACCAGAATCATGGAAAGGGGCAGGTTGCAGCGGAACCACAGTGCCAGCAGCGCGGCGATCAGCATCTGCCCGGGAAGCGGCAGGAAGCTGGTGAATACGCCGACCGCGAAAGCCACGGAGACCGAATGGCGGTTGAGGTGAAAAAGGTTGGGATCGTGCAGCAGAGTGCCGAGAAACTTCAGGCCATTGTTGGCGCGTACCTGTTCGGGAGTTGGCAGCCAGCGCCTGATAAAACTTTTAGGCATGATTCAATCTGCTTGATCCGAGGTCGCTCTAGGGAAATCAGAAATCCGTCTTCAGAGGACGGTTTGTCGCCGCGAACCGTATCCTTTTCGACTTCACAACCCTATCTATAGGATAGAGTGAAGTACAACCTTCCAGGCCGGCCCGGGTACGCGCGGCGGCTATTATGCCCATATCGGTATTTCAAGACTACTATTCCCCGCGAATGGTCCGCAGACACGCCCGCCAGGTGCCGTGGTCACTCCCGTATCGAAAAATGCTCCGCCGCGGGCTGCTACCGCAAACTTGGTGACCGAATAGCCTGTTTGATCAATATATGGGCGTATCGACCGGCGCCAAGTTCCAGTTTGTCGACAAAAATGTGGTTGACCCATAAAAATTGGCCGTTTAAGCTTCGCGAATCTATAAAAGTGTCGACAATCTGTGGCGGAGCGCCTAAGTGACCGAGATTGCACAGGACAATTCCCCCCCAAACGCCTCTGACAATCCAGTGGACGTAGGGCAGGGCATCCATACCAGCAAACAGAGCCTGGCTGACCGCCTGTTCCTGACTCTGCGCAGTGAAATCGTCGAAGGGCGCATTTCCTCCGGCAGCAAGATCAGCGAGCCGGAACTGGCGCGCCGGTTTGACGCCAGCCGCAGCAGCCTGCGCGAAGCCCTGATGCGGCTTGAATCCCTCAGCCTGATTGAGCGGCGGGTCAACGTTGGCGCGCGGGTCGTCGACCTGACCGAGCGTGGATTGCTGGAGATCTACGACGTGCGCGAGGCGCTGGAAGGCATGGCCTGCCGCCTGGCCGCAGAGAATCGCAGCGAAGAAGACCTGGTGGAACTGCGCCAGATGCTGGAGCGCCACGAGCAGCAGGAAGAACTGCAAAAGGGCACCGCCTACTTCCAGCCGGAGGGGGACTTCGACTTCCACTTCCGCATCGTGCAGGCCTCCAATAACGACCTGCTGATCGACACCCTGTGCAACAAACTCTATTACCGCGTGCGCATGTACCGCTACCAGCTGGGCATGGCCAGCCCGCGGGCACACCGCGCTTTCCGCGAGCACAGCCACATCATCGACGCCATCGAGGCGGGTGATGGCGAGCTGGCAGAAATACTGATGCGGCGCCACATCCGCGCGTCCCGCAACAATATCGAAAAGAAACTTTCCCAAGACGACTAAATCAAAATCGAGAGAAAACCGAGGCACCTTATGAGCAGACCAGAATCCGCCGGCGCGCGTTTTCGCCAGGCCCTGAAAGACAACCAGCCGCTGCAGGTGGTGGGCACCATTAACGCCTATACCGCGATCATGGCGGAGCGCATCGGCCATCAGGCGATCTACCTGTCCGGCGGCGGCGTTGCCAACGCTTCCTACGGTCTGCCGGACCTGGGCATGACCAGCATGAATGACGTACTGGAAGACGTACGCCGCATTACCGCTGCATCCAGCCTGCCGCTGCTGGTAGATATCGATACCGGCTGGGGTGGCGCCTTCAACATCGGCCGCACCGTGAAAGAAATGATCCGCGCCGGCGCCGCCGCGGTACATATCGAAGACCAGGTAGCGCAGAAGCGCTGCGGCCACCGCCCGAACAAAGAGATCGTTTCCAAAGACGAAATGGTCGACCGCATCAAGGCCGCGGTAGACGCGCGTACCGACGATGACTTCTTCATCATGGCCCGCACCGACGCCTTCGCACAGGAAGGTCTGGAAGCGGCCATCGAGCGCGCCCAGGCGTGTATCGAAGCCGGCGCCGACGGCATCTTCGCCGAAGCGGTAACCGAGCTGGAGCACTACCGCGCCTTTAAAGACGCGCTGAACGTACCGATCCTGGCGAACATCACCGAGTTCGGCCAAACCAAGCTATACAACAGGGCGGAACTGGCCGAGTCCGGTGCCGACATGGTGCTGTACCCGCTGTCCGCCTTCCGTGCCATGAACAAGGCCGCAGAGAACGTGTACAGCAGCATCCTGCAGAACGGCGACCAGCAGGCCGTGGTCGACACCATGCAGACCCGCGCGGAACTGTACGACTACCTGAACTATCACGAGTTTGAAGACAAACTCGATGCCTTGTTTAAGAAATAAGGGCTCAAGAAGTAATCGAACTGAAATCAAATCAAAAAGTAGGGGAAATAACGATGGCAGAGAAAAAAGTTGGCGGAGCAGGCCTGCGTGGCCAGGTAGCCGGTAAAACCGCACTTTCCACCGTAGGCGTATCCGGCTCCGGCCTGACCTACCGCGGCTACGACGTAAAAGACCTGGCGCAGAACTGCGAGTTTGAAGAAGTCGCCTACCTGATTTTCTACGGCGAACTGCCCACCAAAGCACAGCTGGCCGATTACAAAGGCGTGCTGAAAACCATGCGCGGCCTGCCGCTGGCACTGCGCGAAGTACTGGAGCGTATCCCCGCCGACGCCCACCCGATGGACGTCATGCGTACCGGCTGTTCCATGCTGGGTAACCTGGAAGGCGAAGAGTCCTTCGACCAGCAGCAGGAAAAAGCCAACCGCCTGCTGGCCGCATTCCCGTCCATTATTTGCTACTGGTATCGCTACACCCACGACGGCGTGCGTATCGAAACCGAAACCGACGACGACTCCATCGGCGGCCACTTCCTGCACATGTTGCGCGGCGAAAAGCCCAACGCACTGCACGAGCAGGTAATGAACGTATCCCTGATTCTGTACTCAGAGCACGAGTTCAACGCCTCCACCTTCACCGCGCGCGTGTGTGCCTCCACCCTGTCTGACCTGTTCAGCTGCATCACCGGCGCCATCGGCTCCCTGCGCGGCCCGCTGCACGGCGGCGCCAACGAAGCCGCGATGGAACTGATCGAGAAGTTCTCCTCTGCCGACGAAGCAGAAAAAGAACTGATGGGCATGCTCGAGCGCAAGGAAAAGATCATGGGCTTCGGCCACGCGGTCTACACCGAATCCGACCCGCGCAACGCCATCATCAAACAGTGGTCCGAGAAACTGGCCGCCGACGTGGGCGACACCGTGCTGTACCCGGTATCCGTACGCTGCGAAGAAGTGATGTGGCGCGAGAAGAAGCTGTTCTGTAACGCCGACTTCTTCCACGCATCCGCGTACCACTTC
>NZ_CAJXKH010000136.1 GCF_913055755.1 uncultured Microbulbifer sp. | reverse complement strand
AAGATTTTCGGCAGTTTCTGCATCGGCAAATAAACGCTTCCCTGCCTGGGGTGGGGTCCCCCCCGCCCCGCATCCCCTACTTGTCTACACCTAGTTCCCCGCCCGGCCACAGGACTTGCCCACAGTAATCCACAGAGTTATCCAGACTGAACCCCGGTCCACCGCCACCACACAGATTTTTATCCCGCAAACCCACAGATTTACCCACAGACCGCCAGCGGTAACAGGTACTTTTCACCCTCTGTGGACAAAGCTTGGGACAAACGGGATAAAAATACGGGCATGAGTCTGGGACAAATAGCTGCCGAACAAAAAGCGACCAAAGTTATCCCGGCCGTCCACAGGACTGTACCGCGGTTACCCCTGCCTCCGCACAGGGGTTTGCGACCTGCTTAACAACACCCTAACCTACTGATTTTTATCGATTTTTTCCGATTATACATAAAATCGGCCACCTCTAATAATTACTATAAATACAAAAACATACTTATACGTGAGATATGTATAAATTAATTAATTAGTAAAAAGAGAGCCGAAAACGATTTTTCGCCGTGCCGCTTTTTTGCACAGTTCAAGCTGACTATAATGTGCCCCCATTTTTCCAACCCGACTCGGGTATCACCGGCCAAAAACCGGCACCTGCGGCGGTCCAGCAAGAGCACCTATGGATTACCCCACTCGATACGACGTTATTGTCATAGGCGGCGGTCACGCCGGCACTGAGGCCAGCCTCGCGGCTGCGCGCATGGGCGCCCGTACGCTCCTGTTGACCCACAACATAGAGACCCTGGGGCAGATGTCCTGCAACCCGGCGATCGGTGGCATCGGCAAAAGCCACCTGGTCAAAGAGGTCGATGCCCTCGGTGGCGCCATGGCGGAAGCCACCGACCTGGGCGGTATCCAGTTCCGGGTACTGAACGCGCGCAAGGGGCCAGCGGTGCGCGCCACCCGCGCCCAGGCCGACCGGGCGCTGTACAAGGCCGCGATCCGCAACATTCTGGAGAATCAGCCGAATCTCGACCTGTTCCAGCAGGCTGCCGACGACCTGATTGTGGAAAATGATCGGGTGGCCGGTGTCGTCACCAATGCCGGGCTGCGCTTCCACGCCCGCACAGTGGTCATCACAGCGGGTACCTTCCTTGGCGGGCGCATTCACATTGGCCTCGACAACCACGCTGGCGGCCGCGCCGGTGACCCGCCCTCCATTGCCCTGGCGACGCGCCTGCGCGAGCTGCCATTCCGGGTCGAGCGCCTGAAAACCGGCACCCCGCCGCGCATCGACGCGCGCTCGGTGGACTTCTCCGGTCTGGAGGAGCAATGGGGGGACGAGCCCCTGCCGGTGATGTCCTATCTCGGCAGCCGCGACCAGCACCCGCGCCAGGTGTGCTGCTGGATCACCCACACCAACCAGAATACCCACGACATCATCCGCGGCGGCCTCGACCGCTCGCCCATGTACTCCGGGGTGATCGAGGGCATCGGCCCCCGGTACTGCCCGTCCATCGAGGACAAGGTGCACCGCTTCGCGGACAAGGACAGCCACCAGATCTTTATCGAGCCGGAGGGGTTGACCACCAACGAGCTCTACCCCAACGGTATCTCCACCAGCCTGCCGTTTGACGTGCAGATGAACCTGGTGCGCTCCATCAAGGGCTTCGAGAATGCCCATATCTCGCGCCCCGGTTATGCCATCGAATACGATTTCTTCGACCCGCGGGACCTGCTGCCGTCACTGGAAACCAAATTCATAGGCGGTCTGTTCTTTGCCGGCCAGATCAACGGCACCACCGGTTACGAGGAGGCCGCCGCCCAGGGCCTGCTCGCCGGCGCCAATGCGGCACTGCAAGCGCAGGACAGGGACGCCTGGTCGCCGCGCCGCGACGAGGCCTATCTGGGCGTGCTGGTGGACGACCTGATCACCAGCGGTACCAAGGAGCCCTACCGCATGTTTACCAGCCGCGCGGAATACCGCCTGCTGCTGCGGGAGGACAATGCCGACCTGCGCCTGACCGAGAAAGGCCGCGAACTCGGCCTGGTGGACGATCGCCGCTGGGCCGTCTTCTGCGACAAGCGTGAGTCCATCGAGCGCGAACAGCAGCGCCTCAGGGAAACCTGGATCCAGCCCGGCACCGATGCCGCCAAGGATGTTGAGGGGAAATTGCCGCAGGCGCTGGCCCGCGAGTACAGCCTGATGGATCTGCTGAAGCGCCCGGAGCTGGAGTACGGGGATGTGGCCGGGCTGAAAGGCGAGCCGGTGGCCGACGAGCGCGTCGCCGAGCAGGTGGAGATATCCGCCAAGTACGCCGGCTATATCGATCGCCAGCGGGACGAAATCGAGCGCCTGCAGGCCTACGAGGACACGCCCCTGCCGGTCGACTTCGATTACGCGGGCGTTTCCGGGCTTTCCAATGAAGTGATCCAGAAGCTTTCCGATGCGCGCCCGGATACCCTGGCCCGCGCCAGCCGCGTGCCCGGCGTCACCCCCGCGGCGGTGTCGCTGCTGTTGATCCAGCTGAAAAAACGCGGCCTGTTGAGCCGCAAAAAGGCGGTGTGAGCCGATGGAGCAGTTCCGCCCACGGCTGCAGCAGGCCGCTGAACAACTGAACCTGGACCTCAGCGAGGCGCAGCAGGACACACTGCTGGCCTACCTGGACCTGTTCGCCCGCTGGAACGCCGCCTACAACCTGTCCGCGGTGCGCGACCCGGCAGAGATGCTCGAGCGCCATATCATCGACAGTCTGAGCGTGGTGAACCTCTGTGGCACCTCCGCGGACGACACCTCGCCGCTGATCGACGTCGGCTCCGGCGGCGGGGTTCCCGGTATCCCACTGGCCATCGTGCACCCGCACCGCCCCATCAGCCTGCTGGACAGCAATGGCAAGAAGTCCCGCTTCCAGTTTCAGGTCGCGAGCCAGCTGAAACTGGCAAACATCGATGTGGTCAACCAGCGAGTGGAGGCCTACCAGCCCGAACAAAAGTATGCCGGCGTGGTCTCGCGGGCGTTTGCATCGCTGCAGGATATGGTTGCCGGGAGTGAGCATTTACTCGCTCCTGAGGGCAGGTTCTATGCGATGAAGGGCAAGATTCCGGAAGATGAGTTGAGTGCGTTGCCAAAAGGCATTAAGGTCGAACGGATCCATGCCCTTTCGGTACCGGGCTGCGATGCCGAGCGGCATCTGATCGTACTCAGCCGCACGGACTAGGCCGCCGCCCCAGCGGGAAATTTCCCGGGCCGAACAGATTACAACACCAGCGCGCCGGGCAGATGTTCGCGGTTGCGCTTTCGCTGCCGCACGTTCCGGGTCCGCCGGACCCAGCGGCGAGCCCGACTGGCCACAGGAAGCAGTGCAGCCGGGAACAACAGGACCAGAAACTTGAGCAAGATTTTCGCGGTAGCCAACCAGAAAGGCGGAGTCGGCAAGACCACCACCTGCGTCAACCTGTCAGCGTCCCTCGTCGCCAACAAGCGCCGGGTACTGCTGATCGACCTGGATCCCCAGGGCAACGCGACCATGGGCAGCGGCGTCGACAAGAGCGAACTGCAGCTGTCGAGTTACGACGTGCTCGCCAGCCTGCTGCCGCCGCGCAAGGCGATCGTGCCCACTGCCAGCGGCTACGACCTGATGCCGGCGAATATCGACCTGTCCGCCGCGGAAGTGGAACTGCTGGAAATGGATGGCCGCGAGTCCCGCCTGCGCCAGGCGCTGGAGCAGATCAGCGAGGATTACGACTACATCATCATCGATTGCCCGCCGTCCCTGAATATGCTCACGGTCAATGCGCTGTGTGCTGCCGGCGGCGTGCTGATCCCCATGCAATGCGAATACTACGCGCTGGAGGGGCTCTCATCGCTGATCGATACCATCACTCAGGTACAGCAGGCGGCAAACCCGAATCTCAAGATCGAGGGCATCCTGCGCACCATGTACGACCCGCGTAACAGCCTGACCGGCGATGTATCCGAGCAGCTGTCCGAGTATTTCGGCGACCGCCTGTACCGCACCTGTATTCCGCGCAACGTGCGCCTCGCCGAGGCCCCCAGCTTCGGCAAGCCGGCGCTGGACTACGATCGCAACTCCAAGGGCGCTATCGCCTATCTGGCGCTGGCCGGGGAAATCACCCGTCGCCACGCTGCCGGCCAGAGTTCCAACCAGAACAGCAGCAATCACAACAGCAATGGTTCCCGCCCGGTTGCGGAAGCGGTTTGAGACTGAGGTAGACAAGTTATGGCCGCCAAACGCAAAGGCCTCGGGAAAGGGCTTTCCCATCTGATCAGCAGTAACGCCAGCGAGGCCATTGCGGTAGCTACCGGCGAGCGCAACGGCGATATCGTCGAGCGTGTCGATGGTGAATTGCGCGACCTGCCTATCGAATTCCTGCAGCGCGGACGCTACCAGCCGCGCCGCGACTTCCCGCAGGAGTCCCTGCAGGAGCTGGCCGATTCCATTCGCGCCCAGGGCATCATGCAGCCGATCGTGGTGCGCCCTGTCGGCGAGCACAAATTCGAGATCATCGCCGGCGAGCGCCGCTGGCGCGCCGCGCAGCTGGCACAGCTGGACAAGGTGCCGGCGCTGGTGCGTGAAGTCGCCGACGAAGCCGCCATTGCCATGGCGCTGATCGAGAATATCCAGCGCGAAGACCTCAACCCGGTGGAGGAAGCCATCGCGCTCAAGCGCCTGCAGGACGAGTTCGAGCTCACCCAGCAACAGGTTGCGGAAGCGGTGGGCAAGTCCCGCACCGCGGTGACCAACCTGCTCCGCCTGCTCAGCCTCACCGACGAGGTGCGGACCTTCCTCGAGCGCGGCGATATCGAGACCGGCCACGCCAAGGCCCTGCTCGGGCTCGCCGGCGAGGTCCAGCGCGACGCCGCCCGCCAGGTGGTGGATCGCGGCTTCACCGTTCGCCAGACCGAAGCCCTGGTGCGCCGCATCCAGGAGCAGGCCGGCAAGCCGGCGGCGAAAAAGCCCGCGGTCGACCCGAACATTCGCCGCCTGAGCGAGCGCCTGGCGGAAAAGATCGGGGTGCCGGTGTCCATCGATCACGGTGACAAGGGTGCGGGTAAGCTGGTGCTCAAATACACCAGCCTCGACGAGCTGGATGGCATCCTCGCGCACCTGGGTTACAGCGAGGATTGAGGGGTACCCCGCGGAAACCGTTACCACTGCAACGTTTCCGTCATTTCGCACTAAAATGACGCACCAAATTGGCGCTCCCTTCTTCGGTAAGTGAGCGCCAACTTTTTATCTAAACTGTGCTAAATGGGCGAGAAAGACAGGCCATCTGACGGGATTTTCCAGTTGAATCGCCAGGCTGCTTCCGACATAATTCGCACGCCCAAAATTTGGGCGGAGATTAAAATCTGGCCGGTCTATCCCGCCTATGCGAAACCCCCCGGTAGTAAAGATTTCGCTGATCCAGCTGGCAGTCGTTTTGCTGGCTGCGCTTGCGCTCGAACTGACGCAAGGTCGGGTGGTCGCCCTCTCCGCCCTGCTCGGCGGCCTGCTGTGCCTGCTGCCGAACCTGTATTTTGGCCTGCGCGCCTTTGAGCTTCTGGGCCCGGGCGGCCGCAAGTTACGCGGCGCGCGCGCAAGCCAGCGCACGGTAGCGAGTTTCTACCGCGCCGAAACCGGCAAGTTCGTGATGACCCTGGCAGGGTTCGCGGCGGTGTTCGCCGCGGTAAAGCCGCTGAATGCGGCGGTGCTGTTTATCAGCTACGGCTTGTGTGTGATTTTGCAATGGATTCTCGTGGCGCGCCTGCATGCAACGAAGTAGCGGCGGCCCTGGAACCCCTGAAGAGTGACTGCGCCAGGATATCGATAACCCGCGCAGGCAGAGGGTTCCGTGAAACAGATTTTTTATCTTAGAACGTGTTGAGGAACTATGGCTGCCGAACAAACCGCAACGGGTTACATACAGCACCACCTGCAAAATCTCGCATACGGAAAACTGCCCGCCGGCTACACCCGCGCCGACGGTACCGTGCTTACTGATTCCACCTGGACCATTGCCCACAGCAGTCAGGAAGCTGCGGACATGGGCTTCTGGGCGATCCACCTGGATACCCTGGGCTGGTCCATTGGCCTCGGTCTTCTGTTCTGTTTCCTGTTTGCCCGCGCCGCCAAAAAGGCCACCCCCGGCGTCCCTTCCGGTTTCCAGAGTTTTGTGGAGCTGGTGGTCGACTTTATCGATAAAGTCGTCAAAGACACCTTCCCCCATCGCAACAGCATGGTCGCCCCCATGGCGCTGACCATCTTTGTGTGGGTATTCCTGATGAACCTTATGGACCTGGTGCCGGTGGACTGGCTGCCGCTGGCCTTCGCCCACGGTGCCTCCGCGGCGACCGGCGTCGATCCGCACCATGTATTCTTCAAGGTTGTTCCCACTACCGACCTGAATGCCACCCTGGGTATGGCGCTGGCAGTATTCGCACTGATGATTTTCTTCAGCATCCGGGAAAAAGGCGTGCTCGGCTTTGTCAAAGAGCTGACCCTGCACCCCTTCCACTCCGGCAAATGGTATGTGGATATTTTCCTGATCCCGTTCAACTTCCTGCTGGAAGCGGTTTCCCTGATTGCCAAGCCGGTGTCTCTCGGTCTGCGTCTGTTCGGTAACCTGTATGCCGGTGAAATGATCTTCATCCTGATCGCCATCGTGTTCGGTGTTGGTGTTCTGGGCTTTATCGGCGCCGGCCTGCTGCAGATGGGCTGGGCCATTTTCCACATCCTGGTAATTACCCTGCAGGCATTCGTATTCATGGTGTTGACTACCGTGTATATGGCCATGGCGCACAACCGGGAAGAGGAACACGCGCACGACCAGTAAGGTCGTGCCGTCCCCCGTCTGGTATCTGGCCGGGGGAGAGCAAGGTTTTGTCGGTTTACTGACTTTTTTCACTCACTATCAACTTCAACAACTCTTAACTTTACTTTGGAGAAAACAATGGAAGCATTAGGTCTGGTTTACGTAGCTGCTGCAC
>NZ_CAJXKH010000135.1 GCF_913055755.1 uncultured Microbulbifer sp. | reverse complement strand
TAGTAATAGCCATCGCTGTGCTTGTAAATAAACGGGTCGGCGCGCTGTTCGATCAGCGGTTTTACCAGCGGCTCTGCAGTTTTTTCTGGAATCACGAAATTAGCTCCGGTTACATCTTGTTTTGTGTACTGGTGGAGTCCTGTGGCGGTGGTGCTACCGGGTGCAGGTTTGTGAGACACGCCGTTAACCCATCCCTGGGGGCTCTGCACCGCCATCCATGGCGGTGAAGGTCTCACAAACCTGCACCCGGTATCACCACCTGCGCGAAAACTTCAGCAGGTAACACGGCAATGTGAAGTTTTCAGGTAAAAGTTTCTCTGTCAGGTTGCACTCGGATTCAGCTCTGCACCTTCGGCGGAGCCGGCTTCCGGCGGTACCTCACCGCGCTTCAGCTGGTGGTAGTAATCATCGGTGATGATGTACTTCTTCATCAGCAGGCCCAGCAGGAAGTGGAACAGGCCGGGGATTACGGTGAGCATCAGGGCGATGCCGGTGAGGGTGAATTCGCTCTGGGTTTCACCAGCCTGGTAGTTGAAGTAGGTGAGCAGCAGGCCGGTGAGGAAGCCGGCGATGCCGGAGCCGGCTTTCTGGCAGAACGAGATACCGCCGAATGCCAGGCCGGATACCCGCTTTCCGGACTTGGAGTGGCCGTAGTCCACTGCTTCGGCGATGGCGGACCAGAATACCGGTGCGTGCAGGTCTACCACGAAGGACAGGATGATGTAGAGCACGAAGGCGAGGGCGATATCGCCGGGGGAGACGGCGAAGAACATCAGTACGCTGATGACGCCCACCAGCATCTGTGACCAGCTGAAGAGTTTGATTTTGCAGAAGCGCTTGGTGATCCAGGTGGATGCGACCATGGAGACGATGGAGGCGGCGATGCCGGCGCTGGTGAACTGGGCGGCGAGGGATTCGCTGCCGCCGAGATAGTAGATGGCGTAATAGAAGGCGACACCACCGCGCAGGGCGTAGCCGATGGTGCCGAGCATGCAGGCGCCGGCGAGTACCAGCCACTGGTCATTTTTCATCAGCAGCCTGAACTGTTCGCCCAGGGGCTTGCGGTCGACGACGTGTTCGACGCGCTCGCGGGTGGTGAGGAAGCACAGCATCAGCAGGCCGACGCCCACCAGGGACATGAAGCCCATGGCCAGCTGGTAGCCCTTGGCGGCGTTGCCGTCGCCCCACCACTGGGCCAGTACCGGTACCGAGGCCACGATCACCACATTGGCGATCTTGGCAAAGAACATGCGGTAGCCGTTGGCGGACAGGCGCTCCTGGGGGTCGCTGGTGAGTACGCCGATGTAGGAGATGTACGGGATGGCAACACCGGTGAACATCAGGGTGGCGAACAGGTAGGTCACATAGGCCCACACCAGCTTGGCGTTGTAGCCCAGGTCCGGGGTGGTAAACAGCAGGAATACCGCAAAGCCGTAGGGAATGGACAGGTACAGGAACCAGGGGCGGAAGCGACCGTGGCGACCTTTGAATTTGTCGGTCAGCAGGCCCATCAGGGGATCGCTGAAGGCGTCGACGAAGCGGGCGGCGAGAAACAGGGTGCCGACGTGGGCGGGCTTGAGCCCGAAGATGTCCGTGTAGAAGTACTGCATGAAGTAGAACATGGCCGCGATCATCACGTTGACGGCCATATCACCGGCGCCAAAGCCGACCTTTTCGAATACAGACAACTTATTCGACTGTTGCATGTTGGTTTCTCTCTTATCGCTGTATCGCTTTTATTGTTCGGCCAACCTTATTGTTTTGGCGCGACAGCGATATATATATTATTGTAGTATTAAAGTCAAAGCGAAGGCGTCAGCGCGCCCGGTCCGAGAATGGGACTTTGTATCTGCCAGAGAATAGGCGTACATTCCACAGATAAGTCTCGAAAAGAGTGGCCCGATCTCGCGTTAAATGCCGGATAGCGGCGTTTTCAGCTGAGGCAAGCGTACCAGTTTCCGGAATTTTTGACTAAAAAATATACGGCCCCGGTGCGCATTTCGGTCGGCCCGTGGCTCCTGATGCGACGTCTGGTCACGCCGATTCCTCATAAGGTAGGGCAATAGTGGGCGCAACGGTCGGGGCAGTTGGCTCTCCACGGTTCCGGATTGCGGCACCAAGTAAGGCAAAAAATATGGTTAAACAAGTCAGGGAAAACAGACCGCGCAGCGTCCATGCATGGGTGGCCTACGAACTCGGCACCCGCATTGTGACCGGCTACTACGAGCCCGGCGCGTACATTCCCAACGAGGCTACCATCGGCGAGGAGCTGAATGTCTCCCGCACCGCGCTGCGCGAAGCGTTCAAGATTCTCACCGCGAAGGGTCTGATCGAATCGCGCCCGAAGCTGGGTACCCGGGTGCGTCCGCGGGAATTCTGGAACATGTTCGACTCCGATGTGCTGCGCTGGTGCTTTGACTCCACGCCGTCGCCGGAGTTTCTGCGCTCCCTGTTTGAGGTGCGCGAGATGATCGAGCCCAATTCCGCCGCGCTGGCGGCCAAGCGGGCCACCGACGAGCAGATCGTGGCCATCGAGAAGGCGTACCACGCAATGGAAGGTGCCGAACCCGGTACCGAAGAGGTGATTCACACCGATATCGAATTCCATATGGCAATTCTGCGCGCTACCAACAACGAGTTTATGGTCTCCCTGGGGGAGTCCATCAAAACCGCGTTGATGGGGCTGTTCCGTATCAGTAGCTCGAAAGAGGCCGCTTACCAGGCGTCGCTGCCGGGGCACTATGCAGTATTCCTGGGGATTCGCGACCGGGATTCGGAGCGTGCCCGCTTTGAAATGAAATCCCTGCTGACCAAATCCTCCCACAAGGCGCTGGATCATCTGGCGGAGGACGAGGGCAGCAAGGTGGACGTGGCGGTGTAGTTTCAGTTTCCCGCTCTGGCGTCGACCCGTGCCGAGCGGGTTCGGTGTCCACACACAAAAAGGCAGCCAGTTGGCTGCCTTTTTTGGTTTTGCGCTGCGCGTACTTTTTTCTCCGCTTACAGGGCTTTAACCCTCGGGATCTTGCGCTCGACCACTTTCAGCGGGTTGCGCAGGGCGCGGCCGAAGGTGGCGGATTCGATCTCGAAGCGGTCGCCGGCTTCCGGCTTGATGCCGTCGCCAAAGCTCAGGGTAGCGGTGCCGAAGAAGTGCACCTGTACGTGACCCGGGCGGCAGAAGGCGTTGTACTTGAAGTGGTGGTCTTCCAGGTTTTTGATGGTGTGGGACATGTTGTCTTCACCGCTCAGGAAGTTCTTTTCCCAGATCACTTCGCCGTTGCGCACGATGCGGGAGGTGCCTTCGATGTGCGCAGGCAGTTCACCCAGCAGCAGCTCGGGGCCGAAGGAGCAGTGGCGCAGCTTGGAGTGGGCGAGGTAGAGGTAGTTCTGGCGCTCGGTGACGTGGTCGGACAGTTCGTTGCCGATGGCGAAGCCGATGCGGCAGGGGTTGCCCTCCTGGTCGTTGATATAGATGCCGGCAATTTCGGGTTCCTCGCCTGCGTCCAGGGCAAAGGAGGGGCTGGGGATGGCCTGTTCCGGGTCTACCACGCAGTCGCCGTCACCCTTATAGAACCACTCGGGCTGAACGCCGGCTTCGCCGTTCGCCGGTTTGCCGCCCTCGACACCCATCTTGAACATCTTCATGGTGTCGGTCATCTCTTCCTGTTTGCCGGAAGAGTTCTGCGCGTGCATGGCGGCGCGAGTGTCGGCGCTGCCCAGGTGGGTCAGGCCGGTGCCGGCAACCATCAGCTGGGTGGCTTGCGGGTGGTCGATCGGGGCTAAAAGGCGGCCTTCATCGACAATCTTCTGGTAGTCCAGGCGCTGGTCCGACAGCAGCGAGCTGGCCAGGGATTCCAGTCCGGTGCCGTTTTCCAGGGCGCGCTGGGCCAGCTGGTATACGGTTTCGACGTCCTTCAGCTGTTCGATGGTGTTGCTGTCGACCACGGCGCCTACTGCGCGCTGGCCGGATTCGGTGGTGAACTGGATCAGTCTCATCGCTTTTTCTTCTCTATTAGCCTGCTGTCTGGGATCGCCGGACGTCTATTTATATAGGGCCGGCGAGGCGGGAGTCTTTTCTGTCCGCATCGGTGGAAAAATGTTCGCTCCGGATGCTGGTCATTATTAATATCATACAATATGATGTATCTCAATGAGTGCACCTCAACGGTGCCGCTTCCACTTGCGGTGGCAAGTTTCGGGGCAAAACCGTCGAATGACTTGTCCCGAATTTTAATAAGTCATACAATAATAGTTATGAGAGAATAAATGGGGTTCAGAAATGGCCAGTGATAAGAAAAAATCGGTCCTGCGGTCGGCCAATTGGTTCGGAACACGTGACAAGAACGGTTTCATGTACCGCAGCTGGATGAAGAATCAGGGTATCCCTGAGCATCACTTTGAAGGCAAGCCGGTCATTGGTATCTGCAATACGTGGTCCGAGCTGACTCCCTGCAATGCCCACTTTCGCAAAATTGCCGAGCACGTCAAGAAAGGCGTGATCGAAGCCGGCGGCGTACCGGTGGAATTCCCGGTGTTTTCCAACGGCGAATCCAACCTGCGCCCCACCGCCATGTTCACCCGCAATCTCGCGGCGATGGATACCGAAGAGGCCATCCGCGGAAACCCGATCGACGCGGTAGTGCTGCTGGTAGGCTGTGACAAAACCACTCCGGCCCTGCTGATGGGTGCCGCCAGCTGTAACCTGCCGACCATCGTGGTCACCGGCGGCCCGATGCTGAACGGTAAGCACAAGGGCAAGGATGTGGGTTCCGGTACCCTGGTATGGCAGGCTCACGAAGAGTACAAGGCCGGCAATATCTCCCTGCACGAATTCCTCAGTGCGGAAGCGAGCATGTCCCGCTCCGCCGGTACCTGCAACACCATGGGTACCGCCTCCACCATGGCGTGTATGGCGGAATCCCTCGGCACCAGCCTGCCGCACAACGCCGCGATTCCGGCGGTGGACTCCCGCCGCTATGTGCTGGCACACCTGTCCGGTATGCGTATCGTCGACATGGTGCACGAGGACCTGACCCTGTCCAAGGTGCTGACCAAGGATGCGTTTATCAATGCGATCCGCACCAACGCCGCCATTGGTGGCTCCACCAACGCAGTCATCCACCTCAAGGCCATCGCCGGCCGTATGGGTGTGGATCTGGAGCTGGACGACTGGAAAGAAGGGCGCGAAGTGCCAACCCTGGTGAACCTGCAGCCGTCCGGCAAATACCTGATGGAAGAGTTTTACTACGCCGGTGGCCTGCCCGCGGTACTGCGTCGCCTGGGAGAGTCCGGTGCGCTGAACAAGGACTGCCTGACCGTCAACGGCAAGACCATCGGCGAGAACGTCGCGGATGCCCCTTGCTACGACGACGATGTCATTCGCCCGCTGGACAACCCGCTGGTGGAAAACGGTGGTATCTGCATCCTGCGCGGCAACCTGGCGCCCCGCGGTGCGGTACTGAAACCGTCCGCGGCCAGCCCCGAGCTGATGAATCACCGCGGCCGTGCGGTGGTGTTCGAGAACTTCGAGCAGTACAAATCCCGCATCGTTGATCCGGATCTGGATATCGATGAAACCTGTGTGATGGTGCTGAAGAACTGCGGTCCCAAGGGTTACCCGGGCATGGCGGAAGTGGGCAACATGGGCCTGCCGCCGAAGGTGCTGAAGAAAGGCGTCAAGGACATGGTGCGTATCTCCGATGCGCGTATGAGTGGCACCGCCTTCGGTACCGTGGTGCTGCACACCGCGCCGGAAGCCATGGAATTCGGTCCGCTGGCTGCGGTGCAGGATGGCGACATGATCCACCTGGACGCACACAACGGTGTACTGCACCTGGAAGTGTCCGACGAAGAGATTGCCGCGCGCCTCGAGAAGCTCAAGGGCAATCAGGTTATTGCCAGCACCAGTGGTTACGAAGCCATGTACCGCAACCACGTTCTGCAGGCGGATGAGGGTTGTGACTTCGACTTCCTGGTGGGCTGTCGCGGTGCGGAAGTACCTCCGCACTCACACTAATCAGTTTTTTCTACAGGTAATCCATCCGGTTTATCACGTTTGACTCCCAAGCGCCCCTCGGGGCGCCTTTTTTCCGCAAACTTCTCCGGTTTGGCCTGTAGACTGGATTCTCAGGGAATCCCCGCAACTCCCCGCAGAGGGTGAGAGCAATAGCGAACCAAGCGAGCGAATGATGACGCTGACCAATCAATACCCGAGCCTCAACGGCAAAACCGTATTTGTTTCCGGCGGTGGTTCCGGCATCGGTGCCAGCCTGGTGGAATCTTTTGTCCAGCAGGGCGCGAAAGTTGCCTTTGTGGATATTCAGGAGGGCGTGTCCAGCGCACTGGTCGAGCGCCTGAACAGTGAAGGCGCTACCGGTGAGGTGCGTTTCTATCCCTGTGACCTCACCGACGTCGAGCGGCTGCAGGCGGTGATCGCCCAGGCCGCTGAAGAGCTGGGACCGATTTCGGTGCTGATCAACAACGCCGCCAACGACACCCGCCACGACTTCCGCGAAGTGACGCCGGAGCAGTGGGACAAGTGCCTTGCGGTCAACATGCGCCATCACTTCTTCGCCGCCCAGGCGGTGTACCCGTATATGAAACAGCTGGGTGCCGGCGCCATCATCAATCTCGGCTCCATGAGCTGGCATGCAGGCCAGGGCGGTATGCCGGGCTACACCAGTTCCAAGGCAGCCATCGAGGGCCTCACCCGCGGTCTCGCCCGCGACATGGGGCCGGACCGTATCCGCGTGAACTGCCTGGTCCCCGGTTGGGTGATGACCGAGAAGCAGTTGAATGAACGGGTGGACGCCACCGCGCGCGAAGCCATCGACAAGGGGCAGAGCGTTAAGGATCCCCTGATGCCGGAAAGCATCAGCGCGATGGCATTGTTCCTGGCCTCTGACGATGCCGCGATGTGTACCTCGCAAAACTTTATCGTCGATGGCGGTTGGATTTAAGTTAAAAGTCTTACGCCGACGGAGCCTGCCTTAGCTCCAAATCAGCAATGAAAAAATTCAGGAGAAATTGAATGACCATTACCGGAAAGCAATTGATCGCAGGCAACTGGACCGACGGCCGCGCCGGAAGCTTCCATGGCGTTAACC
>NZ_CAJXKH010000134.1 GCF_913055755.1 uncultured Microbulbifer sp. | reverse complement strand
GCTTTACCTGCCGCACAGAGCAGTAGTACTGCCAGTGGCCGGTTACGGGGCGGCGCTGCTAGCGATGGTGATTCGCAAGACACGCCGTAAACCCATCCCTGGGGGCTCTGCACCGGCATCCCTGCCGGTGAAGGTCTCACGAACCTCCACCGGCGCCAGCACCTTCCTGCTAACCTTCCTCACAAGCGAGCCCCTACCAAAACCCGCCCCCACCGGCGTAAAATGGCCGCCCTTTAAATTCCACCGACAGTAAAAGAAAGCACTATGCGCGCATCCCGCTATCTGATCGCCACCCAGAAAGAAACCCCCAATGACGCAGTGGTCATCAGCCACCAGCTGATGCTGCGCGCCGGCATGATCCGCCGCCTGTCTTCCGGCCTCTACACCTGGCTGCCCACCGGCCTGCGGGTACTGCGCAAGGTGGAAAAGATCGTGCGCGAGGAGATGAACAGCGCGGGCGCGCTGGAAGTGCTGATGCCGATTGTGCAGCCGGCGGAGCTGTGGGAGGAGTCCGGTCGCTGGCAGCAGTACGGTCCGGAACTGCTGCGGATCCAGGATCGCCACGACAATGCCTTCTGCCTGGGCCCGACCCACGAGGAAGTGATCACAGATCTGGTGCGCACCGAGGTCAGCAGCTACAAGCAGCTGCCGGCCAACTATTACCAGATCCAGACCAAGTTCCGCGATGAGATCCGCCCGCGTTTCGGTGTGATGCGCGCGCGCGAGTTCACCATGAAGGATGCCTATTCCTTCCACCTGACCGCGGATTCCCTGCAGGAAACCTACGACACCATGCACGGTGCCTACTGCCGTGTCTTCGACCGCATCGGCCTGGATTACCGCCCGGTGCTGGCGGACACCGGTTCCATCGGGGGCTCCCACTCCCACGAGTTCCACGTACTGGCAGAGAGCGGCGAGGACGATATCGCGTTCTCCACAGTGAGCCGTTACGCGGCGAATGTGGAACTGGCGGAGGCGGTTGCCCCGGCGGGTGAGCGTGCGGCGCCGTCCAAGGATATGGAAGAGGTTCACACCCCGAACCAGAAGACCATTGCGGCGGTGAGCGAGTTCCTGGACACGGACCCCGCGCACTCGGTGAAGACCCTGATCGTGCTGGGAGAAACCGAGGAAGAGGACGCAACCGCACCGCTGGTGGCACTGGTGCTGCGCGGTGACCACGATCTGAATGAGCTGAAGGCGGAAAAGCTGCCGGGCATTGCCAGCCCGCTGGAATTTGCCCCGGAAGCGCGCATTGCCAGCGAGCTGGGTTGCGGTGTCGGTTCCCTGGGCCCGGTGGGTATGAATATCGAGGTGGTCGTCGACCGCGCCGCGGCGCACCTGGCGGACTTTATCTGCGGTGCCAACAAGGACGATTACCACCTGACCGGGGTGAACTGGGAGCGGGACGTACCGCTGAAGCGCGTGGAAGACCTGCGCAATGTGGTACCCGGCGATGCCAGCCCGGACGGCCAGGGCACCCTCGAGATCAAACGCGGTATCGAAGTCGGCCACATCTTCCAGCTGGGCGACAAGTACAGCCGCGCGATGAATGCGACGGTGCTGGACGAGAACGGCAAGGAGCAGGTGATGACAATGGGTTGCTATGGCATCGGTGTTTCCCGCGTGGTGGCCGCGGCCATCGAGCAGAACCACGACGATGCCGGCATCATCTGGCCGGAAGCCATCGCGCCATTCCAGCTGGCGATTGTGCCGATCAATATGCAAAAGAGCGAGCTGGTACAGCAGAAGTGCGAGCACATCTATGAAACACTGACCGCCAAGGGCATCGATGTACTGCTGATGGACGAACCCAAGGCACGCTTGGGGGCAATGCTGGCCGACACCGAGCTGATGGGCATCCCGCACCGTATCGTCATCGGCGACCGCGGACTCGAAAAAGGCAACATCGAGTACAAGGGCCGCCGCGACAGCGAGAATCAGGAGTTCTCTGCGGACCAGATTCTGGACATTCTTCTGGAAAAGATTGCCCACTGATCTTCCGGCTTCGAAGCCCTTCGGAGCTTCGTAAGCAGGCCCGGAGGCGGCCAATCACTGGGGGGAGGGTTTCAGGACCGCTGTGAATACGTCCCTGTACGCTCTGTCGGAAACATCCCTGTTTCCGACAGTCCTGAAACCCTCCCCCCAGCGCTTGGCCGTGGCGAATAGTTCTGTGCTCTGATTAACCGGCATTTATCGAAGTGCCGAACTCTGATGTAAAGCCCCTGATGCCGGGTCCCCCTTTGCTGGCCCTTCACCGCCATGGATGGCGGTGCAGAGCCCCCAGGGATGGGTTTACGGCGTGTCCAGCAAAGGTGCACCCGGTAGCAGGGCCGCCAACGGACCAGCTTAAAGTCACTGCCCTTCCCCAGCCCATTCCCGTAAAATCCCACCCCATGATAAGAAAAGCCCTCACCACACTGCTGCTGTGCCTGCTCAGCGCCGCCGCATCCGCCCAGGTAAAACAGGTGGATCCGGAACTGCTGTTAGCCCTGAAAAGTGCAGTGACCGAGGCAGACAGTTTTGCCGACCGCTTCGATGCCGAAGTGTGGCTGATGGCCAAGTCCCAGCCCCTGGCCCGCTATATCAAAGAACCCGAAGAACGCATGCGGGTACTCAAGGCCATCCATCGCGAAGCCACCCGCGCCGGCCTGCAGCCGGAAATCGTCCTCGCCGTGATCCAGATCGAAAGCGCCTTCGACCCCTACGCCGTGTCCCGCGTGGGCGCCCAGGGGATGATGCAGGTAATGCCCTTCTGGAAAAATGAAATCGGCCGCCCCGAGGACAACCTCATCCATATGGACACCAACCTCCGCTACGGCTGCACCATCCTCAAGCACTACATCAAAAAGGCCAAGGGCAATATGGCCAACGCGCTGGCCTACTACAACGGCAGCTACGGCCGCCACACCTACAGCCGCAAAGTCCTCGACGCCTGGGTCGCGCGCTGGCGCTAGCCGGAAAACCAGGGGACAGAAAAGGGTAACCAGAGGTATGTCAGTGAGTTACAGCTTTTTTACCGGCGCAGCCTGCAGCCTGTTATTACTGGCAGCCGCCAGGATCGGTATCAGTCACGCCCGCCGCCGGGGCAACACCTGGTTACTGGTTGTGCTATGCGGAGCCTTTTTCTACCTGGTGCGGCCGTTGCTCGGCATTGAACAGCCGGTGGTGGATTTTCTCATCGACCTGCCCACCATGCTGATTCCCGCCGCCTTCTGGCTGTTTACCCACCAGCTGTGCAGCGAAAGCCAGGACTTCCCGCGCTGGGGCTGGGGCCTGATTGCCGCGGACTTCATCATCGAGCTGGCCAGCCAGTTCAATCTGCACCCGCTGTTTTACCCCCTGTCGCAACCCTTCAAGTTGGGCCTGATCGGCGCCGGGATGGTCACCCTGATGCAGCAGCTTCAATCGGACCTGGTGGCCGAGCGCCGCCAGTTGCGTATTGCCCTGCTGATTGCCATCGGCGGCTACATGCTGATCGTGGTGTGTGCGGAATTCCTGTTTAATTATTATCCGGTGCCCAGTGGTATCACCACCCTGCACGCGGTCATGGCGGCGGCGCTCACTTTTGCCGCCTGCCTGTGGCTGCTGGCACTGTCTCCCAGAGCGCTGGAGGAATCCCTGCCCCAGGCCCCGCAGCCAGCGCCGACGCCGGAGGTTGCGGAGGAGCCGCAGGAAGCGCTGGACGAGAGCCAGCGCCAGTTATTGCAGAAATTGCAGGATCATATGGCGAGCGGGGGCTACCGCCACACCGGTTTGACCATCCGCGAGCTGGCGGCGCAGCTGGATGCGCGGGAGCATGTACTGCGAGCACTGATCAACCGCCACCTGGGATACCGCAACTTCAACGAATACCTGAACCAGTTCCGGATCGACGAGGCCAGCCGCCGCCTGGCGGACCCCGGTGAGGCCCACCTGCCGGTGCTGACCATCGCCCTGGATATCGGTTACCGCTCCCTCAGTCCATTCAACGCCGCCTTCAAACGCCGGCACCAGCTCACCCCCACCGAATACCGCAGGGAACAGCTGCCCGCCTGATCCGGCGGCATTTTCGGAATCCATCAGCTGTTTTTTCATTTTTCGCAAGCAACTGCGCAACGCTTGTAGCAAACTCCCTCCTCTACCTGCCGTGGGGCCACCGCCCCGCGCGCAACGGGCCCCTAGAATAAGCAATAAGAGGTGGAGGTATGGAGTTTCTGCTCGATATGGCGCGGGACTGGAGTGCGCACTTTCAGCGCGACCTGTTCCGTTATCTGCTGGCGGCAACGGTCACAAGCCTGTCGGTGGGCTTGCTATTCCGTCACTGGATGGATCGGCGGCGCCTGCAGAAGCGCCGTGCCAGCTGGAAAGATATCCGGCGCGAGGTCAGTTTCTCCATGCTTACCATGGCCATTTTTGCCACGGTCGGCATCGTTACCGGTATTCTGAAGGACTGGGGGCTGGTCAAGCTCTACTGGCATTGGAACGATTTTCCCCTGTGGTGGAACCTGGCGAGCCTGCCGGTGGTGATCCTGATACACGACGCCTACTTCTACTGGACCCACCGCACCATGCACCACCCGAAGCTGTTCAAGCACTTCCACCGGGTGCACCACCTTTCCCGCACCCCGACGCCCTGGGCCGCGTACAGCTTTTCCGTGGGCGAAGGTGTGCTGATGGCGCTGTTTTCCCCGCTGATCCTGATGGCGATACCACTGCATGTGGTGATCTGGCTGTCGTTTATCTTCGTGATGATCTTCCGCAACACCATGCTGCACGCAGGCTGCGAATTCCATCCCAGGGGGTGGGTGGACGGACCGCTGGATTTCATGACCACCACCACCCATCACGACCTGCACCACCAGCGATTCCAGGGCAATTACGGCTTTTACTTCACCTGGTGGGATCGCTGGATGGGCACGGAATTCCCCAACTACAAGGAGGTATTCCACAAGGCGGTAGATGGAGAGTTCAGCAGCGCGGGCGCGGCGCCGGAGCAGAAGCCCCCGGCCAACCCGGCCGCCAGCTAGCGGCCCTGGCGTGGCGCGCATGATGTGCACGGAAAGAGAAACAACCGGTGAAATTAGAAATCCGTCACCATTTTTTCACTTTCCGTAAGCCAAATCCGCGGGCCTGGACCAGACTCAACTGGCAGGACTGTCCTGTTGGCACTTAGCCCAGTCACCACCCGCTTTCAGGACAGTTCCTGCAAATCCAGTTTCCAGCCGGGGCTTTCCGTCCCGGCCACCGAATTGCGGCTGATCGGCAGATATCCGCATTGTTTACGCGGCCCTTGCGGCCGCGTTTTTTTGCCCTGACAGCACCGCGAAAATCAGATCGAGCGGCGGCGGTAATGCCGGTAGGCCGGCGACCAGGAGTTGCGCTCGATGGCCGCCTCCAGCCGGTCTTCCGTCACTTTCGGTGCCACACCGTCTTCCTGGGCCTGAATTCCCACTGCGCGGGCAATATGCAGGGTAATGTCGCGAATCTCCGCCAGCGGTGGCAGCAATGCGCCCTCTTCACACTTCACCACCGGCGCGTGTTCCGCCAGCGCGTTAGAGGCCGCCATCAGCATATTGTCGGTGACCCGGCGGGCGCCGGCGGCGATCACACCGAGTCCCACTCCCGGGAAGATGTAGACGTTGTTGCACTGGGCAATGCTGTGGGTAACCCCATCGACCTCCACCGGCTCGAACGGGCTGCCGGTAGCCACCATGGCCTCGCCACGGGTCCAGGTCAGCACCTCCAGGGGGGTCGCTTCGGCGCGGGAAGTGGGGTTGGACAGGGGCATGATCAGCGGGCGCGCACAGCCCTTGTGCATGGTCTCCACCACCGCCTGGGTGAACAGGCCACCCTGACCGGAGACCCCGATCATGATGGTGGGGCGCACCTCTTCCACCAGCTGCTGCAGATCCCACTCGCTGGCACCGTCGAAATCCGCCGGGTCCCGCGCCAGCCGCGCCTGAAAGTCGTGCAGGCCCTTCATGTCTCTGGTCACCAGCCCGTAGCGGTCAAACATGAACAGCTGCTTGCGCGCGTCGCTTTCGCTCAGCCCCTCTTCCACCATCGCCTTGACGATCTGCTCGGCAATGCCGCAGCCGGCAGAGCCGGCCCCCACCACCAGCACCCGCTGTTCGCCGAGGGATTCTTTCTTGCCCTTGCAGGCCGCCAGCACCGTGCCGAGACACACGGAAGCGGTGCCCTGGATATCGTCGTTGAAACAGCAGATCTTGTCGCGGTAGCGCTCCAGCAGCGGCATCGCGTTGGTCTGGGCGAAATCCTCGAACTGCACCAGCACCTTGGGCCAGCGGCGTTTAACCGCGGCCATGAACTCCTCCAGGAATTCGTCATACTCCTCCTGGGAGATACGCTCGTGGCGCCAGCCCATGTACATGGGGTCGTTCAGCAGGGTGCGGTTGTTGGTACCCACATCCAGCATCACCGGCAGGGTATTGGCGGGACTGATGCGGCCGCAGGCGGTGTAGAGAGACAGCTTGCCGATGGGGATCCCCATACCGCCGATGCCCTGGTCGCCGAGGCCGAGAATGCGCTCGCCATCGGTGACCACGATCACCTTCACATTGTCTTTGGTGGCGCTGCGCAGGATGTCGTCCATGTGTTTGCGGTCCGGGTAGGACACAAACAGGCCGCGGTGGTTGCGGTAGATGTTGGAGAATTCCTCACAGGCATCACCCACCGTCGGCGTATAGATGATCGGCAGCATCTCCTCGATATGCTGTTCGATCAGGCGGAAGAACAGGGTCTCGTTGTCGTCCTGAATGGCGCGCAGGTAGATATGGCGCTCCAGATCTGTGCGGCACTGCTGGTACTGGTGGTAGGCGCGCCGGACCTGTTCACTGATGGACTCGACATTGTTCGGCAGCAGCCCGATCAGGTTGAACTCGATGCGCTCCTGCAGGGAAAAGGCGCTGCCCTTGTTCAGCAGCGGGATTTCCAGCAAGGAGGGGCCGGCGTGGGGAATGTACAGGGGGCGTTTGTCTTTCTGGCTCATAAATACAGCAGTCGAATACGGTTAAATTCGGGTTGTGTACGGCGTTGTACGATGGGGGCTACCAGATAGCGTAGCGGATCAGGGGCGGGCATTTTACGCGGTAGTGGCGCCACCTGTCTTTTGCATTGGCAAAAACGCCCGGTGTTTCGGCCCGGCTGGCCGATTCGGTGGCGGGCTGGTTAAATGACCGCTCTCTCCCTTTGATCAAGAGGACACCGATGTTCACTTACCAGGTTGAACCCCGCTTCAGCGAAACCGACGCCCT
>NZ_CAJXKH010000133.1 GCF_913055755.1 uncultured Microbulbifer sp. | reverse complement strand
CCGACGAATGGTGAGGACTACAATGGACACGGTTCCCATACCGCCAGTACCGCAGGCGGCAACGTCCTGTTCGATACCCCGCTGCAGGTACCGGAAAACGTCACGACTTCTGACGGTGTCGATCTGCCGGTCAACTTCCCGAAAACTTCCGGTATCGCGCCGCACGCCAACATCATCTCTTACCAGGTGTGTTATGCCGGTGGCGCAGGTGATGAATTTGCCGGCTGTCCGGAAGAAGCCATCCTTGCGGCCGTGGACGATGCCATCGCCGACGGTGTTGACGTGATCAACTTCTCTATTGGCGGTGCCGAAAGCTTCCCGTGGGAAGACCCGATGGAACTCGCGTTCCTGTCCGCCCGTGAAGCGGGTATCTCCGTCGCCGTAGCCGCGGGTAACAACGGGGCCTACTGGAGCACCGACCACACCTCGCCCTGGCTGACTTCTGTCGGCGCCCTCACTCATGACCGGGTGCTGAAGGAAGCGGAAAAAACCATCGGTAATTTCACCGGCGGTACCAACCAGACCTGGCGTGTAAATGGCAAAACCTTTGAAGGCGTAAGCTACTCTGACGGCATCAGTGGTCGAATCGTATACGCCGGCCACTACGAAAATCCGAACTCCAGCATGGAGTCGAAGCTGTGCGAGCAGCCCTTCCCCGCTGGCACCTTCGACTTTGCCGACGACCCTGACACCCTGGACGTAGACGAAAGCACGATACCTGTCATCGTGATGTGTGACCGCGGTGAAGTCGCTCGCGTCGCCAAAGCCGAGAACGTTGCCGCCGGTGGTGCCGAGGGCTTTGTCCTGGGTAACGTCAGCTACAGCGAAACCCTGGTAGCAGACCCGTATGTAATCCCGGGTATCCATATCAGCGCTTCCGACCGCACCAACCTCTACTACTGGCTGAATGCCAACCAGGACGCGGTCAACATGGCGGAGATCACCGCAGGTGTCACCACCTACACGACCGATCCCGAAGTCGCGAACATCATGGCTCCGTTCAGCTCCGCTGGCCCCAGCCTGACCAATACCAACTACCTGGTACCAGCGATAGCGGCGCCCGGGGTGAAGGTTTACGCGGCCAATGCGGACGATCAGCCGTTCACCAACTCGCCGTTCCCCAGTGACTGGACCTTCATGAGCGGCACATCCATGGCCTCACCGCAAGTTGCCGGCGCCATGACCCTGCTGAAACAGGCACACCCGGATTGGACTCCCGCGGAAATCCAGTCTGCGCTGATGCTGACCGCTGGCGAAGCCTACGGCAGTGACCCGTACGGCCGCAAAGTAGCGCTGGACAACCACTTCCGTCAGGGGGCTGGTGCACTCAACATTGCTGCGGCAGCCGATGCCGGCCTGGTGATGGATGAGACCATCGACAACTACGTTGCTGCCAACCCGGCAGAAGGCGGGCGCGTCGAATGGTTGAACACCCCTTCCATGGTGAACAAGGACTGCAAAACCACCTGTTCCTGGATTCGCACACTGAAGGCAACCAAAGACGGCACCTGGACCGCAACCGGCGAGAGCAAATACGACTCCGACGCCGAGGTTACGGTAACCCCCGCCCAGTTCACGCTGCGCGCAGGTGAAGAGCAGACCATCATGGTCACCGTTGACGTGAAGTCTGATATCTTCGATGCAGTCTCCCAGACTCCGTTCGAGGACATGCCATCCGTAGATACTAACCGCCTGTTCTTCTTCGGTGACGTGGTCCTGACCGAAACCAGCGGTGCTTCTCCTCGCAGCCATCTGCCGGTTGTTGCCGCGTTCGAGCGCGGAGCGCTACCGGACCAGGTCGCACTGGAAATCCACCGCGAACAGGGTCGCGAAATCGTGGGCGGACTGCAGCTGCCGGAAACCGGTGCGTTTGAAGTGCGCAAGTACGGTCTGACCAAGGCAACCGTGCACGAGTTCGAACTGGGCCGTGGCAACCCCTACGTTTCCCCTGGAAACATGGGCGAAGACCGCGGCTGGGGCTGGATGCTGATCGATGTACCGGCGGATACCAAACAGCTGGTCGTCGAGTCGTACAGCTACGAAGCCACCAATCCCGAAGACCTGGATCGCAATGCCTCCGTCATGCTCGGTATCGACCGCAACGGCAACGGCACGGACTTTGAGAGCACTGAGGAATACCGCGATGAGCTGGTATGCACCTCGTTCCACCCGGGTGTGAACAACTTCTGTGTGATCAACAATCCGGAGCCCGGCACCTACTGGGCGGTGATTCACAACTCCTCCGCAGCCGGTGATTCTCTTCTGGGCCACCAGCCCGGCAAGGTAACCGGTGGTTATGCCGTGGTCGCAGCGGATTCCGATACGGACAACATGACCATCACTACCCCGGACTCCAATACCGGTGCCAGTGCTGTGGACATTGCCCTGGACTGGAACCTGCCGGAAGCCACCAATGGCGATGTGTACTACGGTGCGTTTGACCTGGGTGTCTCCGGTGCGCCGGGCAGCATCGGTCTGTCTGCCGTACGTATCAAGCGCGGCAAGGATGAGGTCAACCTGGATATCAGCCAGAAGACCGCCAAGCCTGGCGACGTCATCGACTTCGTGCTCGACGTCCGTCAGAACCTGGAATCCAGCGACCGCAACTACGACATCAAGGCGACCCTGCCGCAGGGACTGACCCTGGTGGAAGGCTCCGTGACGTCCACTGAGAATGTCGAGAATCTGACCAGCGAGAACGGTCTGATCAGCCTCGCCGGCCTGCAGTCGTCAACTCGTGACGTTGCCCGCGAGTATGTGGTGACTACCAACGCCACCGATCAGATGTGTCATACACCGATGATCGACGAGTACTCCGACGGCAAGTACATCGACCTGCTGGAGTTCAACCTGCGCCCGCTGCAGGGTCTGTGGGAAGGTGGCGCCGACCACCGCTACGTGGTCCAGGTATCCACCGAGTGGCTGTTCTGGAAGGAAGATGCGGAAATTCCGCTGTTTGGCCTGCCGCACAAGGGCTTCGTCAATATCCTGCCGAACGGTCTGCTGCACATGGATGAGAATTGGTGGGCGTGGAACTGGCACCGTCCAGCCGGCAGTGGCTTCGTGCTGTCTGGCGTAATGCCGTTCTGGCGCGGCAACTTCACCGCGGATTACTACAACTCCCCGGAAGAAGTGCGCGGCCTCACCATTGCCAACCAGTATGCGGAAGAACGCCCCGATCTCGGCGATCTGGTATTCATGGAGTACGACAACATTGTCGACGCCTCTACCGGTACCGAGGTGGACTTCGAGGTAATCATGCGTAACGGCATTGATTTCGGCGAAGGCATGCACGAAATCGTCATGGCCTATGACAACCTGAGCGGTGACCTGAAAGAGGGTGCCATCGGTGTCGAGCAGGCCGACGGCTTCCTGACCTCTGGCGGCCCGGTAAATGGCTACCGCGGTGAAAACGTGGCCTATAACAACCTCGACGAAACTCTGCACAACGACCTGGTGATCTGTTACGACTACACCGGTCCGGAGCAGAGCGCCATGCAGGTGAAGTTCCAGGCCCGCGTCAACGAATCCGCCGCCGGCGAGACCCTGGTGGTTAACCTGGACAACGCCATGGAATTTGCCGATGCAAAATCCACCGCGCAGGAAATCGTCGTCAACGGCAATATCGCTGTTGCAGCCATCGCCGATCAGGTGGTGAATGAAGACGAAACCCTCGAGGGCATCCAGGTAATGTACGTAGACGCAGACCCGGTGGGCAACACCATCGAAGTCAGCGGCGAGCACATCACTGCGACCGTCAACGGCCACACCGCCGGTTCCACCTTCGATATCACCCCGGAAGCCAACTTCTCCGGTGAAACCGAAGTAACCGTCACCGTGCGCGACAACAACGTTGCTTCGGATAGCAGCAGCGTGACCTTCATGCTGACCGTGAACGGATCCAGTGACGCGCCGGTAGCGGCTGTTGCCGGCGATGTCACCATCACCGAAGGCGAGAGCGCGATGCTCGACGCGAGCGCGAGCTCTGACGCCGACGGCGATGCGCTGACCTTCAGCTGGAGCGGCCCGGGCACCATCGACGGTGCGAACACTGCTACGCCCACCATCAGCGGCCTGGCCGCGGGCGAGCACACGTTCACCGTTGCCGTTTCCGATGGCGCTCTCAGCTCCGAGGCAACCGTCACCGTAACCGTAAACGCCGCGGCCCCGGAGGTTACTCCAGAGCCCGAGAAGAAAAAGAAAAGTGGTGGTTCCATGTACTACCTGCTGGCTCTGCTGGCAGCAGCCGGACTCATCAGAAGACGCAAGCTGGCCTGATGGCAAGCTGACTACAGCGTCTCAAACCTTAAGCGGGCCCCCTGGGCCCGCTTTTTTTTGCCTGAAACACTCGCATCCAACACCGCACAAGAAACTATTGATTGGTTACCATCAATTACCCCAGGCAATCACAACCATAAAAATCAATAATTTCTATTACCTATCGATCACTAATAGTATTTCCCCCGTACCAAGCAACTCACGCCTTAAACCAAAAGGCAAAAGCAACAAGGAAATGACTATGTCCAGCTACATCAACCAAGAGATCAAAACCTTCAACGCCAAGGCTTACCAGTCCGGCGATTTCTTCGACATCAGCGATGCTGACCTGAAAGGCAAGTGGTCTGTGGTGTTCTTCTACCCGGCCGACTTCACCTTTGTTTGCCCCACCGAGCTGGGTGACCTGGCGGACAACTACGCCGAGTTCCAGAAACTGGGCGTTGAGATCTACTCCGTATCCACCGACACCCACTTCACCCACAAGGCGTGGCACGACACTTCCGAAACCATCGGCAAGATCCAGTTCCCGATGATCGGCGACCCCACCGGCACCATCACCCGCAACTTCGGTGTGATGATCGAGGAAGAAGGCATCGCCGACCGCGGCACCTTCGTGATCGACCCGGAAGGCCGTATCCAGATCGTCGAGATCAACGCCGGCGGTATCGGCCGCGACGCCCAGGACCTGCTGCGCAAGATCAAGGCCGCCCAGTACGTCGCCGCCCACCCGGGTGAAGTGTGCCCGGCGAAGTGGAAAGAAGGCGAAGAGACACTCGCTCCTTCCCTGGACCTGGTAGGCAAGATCTGAGGGCTACTTCGTTCATACGAAGTACTGAAGCTCTCGAGAAGGTGCTGATGGCGGGGGGCAGCCTTTCGAAACATTCACCGCCATGGATGGCGGTGCAGAGCCCCCAGGGATGGGTGCACGCCGTGTTTCGAAAGGCTGCACCCGTCAGCAGCACCGCCACAGGACTCCAAAAAAGAACCACAAATTACTAAATACCAGGACACACCGATGTTGGACGCAAACGTAAAGAAACAACTGGACCCCTATCTGCAGAATATCGTCACTCCGATCGAGATCAGTGTGTCCGCCGACAGCAGCTCCAAGGCTGCTGAACTGAGCAGCCTTGCCGAAGAAATTGCCGGGCTGTCAGACAAAATTGCCCTCAATCAGGAAGACCGCAAGCGCACCCCGAGCATGGCCATCGCCCCCGCCGGCGAAATGCCGCGCGTCAGCTTTGCCGGGATTCCCATGGGGCACGAATTCACCTCCCTGGTGCTCGCCCTGCTGCAGGCCGGTGGCCATCCGTCCAAGGTGGACCCAGAACTGCAGGAACAGATCCGCAGCATCCAGGGGGAATTCCACTTCGAAACCTATATCTCGCTGTCCTGCCAGAACTGCCCGGACGTGGTGCAGGCACTGAACCTGATGGCGAAGCTGAACCCGAACATCACCCACGAGATGATCGACGGCGCCCTGTTCCAGGACGAAGTCGACGAGCGCCAGATCATGGCCGTCCCCGCGGTGTACCTGAACGGCGAGCACTTCGGCCAGGGTCGCATGAGTCTGGAAGAGATCGTGGGCAGGATTGATACCGGTGCGGAACAGCGCAAGGCGGAAGCACTCAACGAGCGCGAGCCCTACGATGTGCTGGTCGTAGGCGGTGGCCCCGCCGGCGCGGCGGCGGCGATCTACGCCGCGCGCAAGGGCATCCGCACCGGCCTGGTAGCAGAGCGCTTTGGCGGTCAGGTGATGGATACCGTGGGAATCGAGAACTTTATTTCGGTCCCCTACACCGAGGGCCCGAAGCTGGCCGCGAGCCTGGAGCAGCACGTTAAAGAATACGGTGTGGACATCATCACCGGTCAGCGTGCCGCCGACCTGAAGCGCAAACAATTGATCGAACTGGAACTGCAAAGTGGCGCGACCCTGGCAAGCAAGTCCGTGGTGCTTGCCACCGGTGCCCGCTGGCGCGAACTGGGTGTGCCCGGTGAAGCCGAATACCGCACCAAAGGCGTGGCCTACTGCCCTCACTGCGACGGGCCCTTCTTTAAGGGCAAGCATGTCGCGGTCATCGGCGGCGGCAACTCGGGTATCGAAGCAGCCATCGACCTGGCCGGTATCGTCAAGCATGTCACCGTACTGGAATTTGCCGATACCCTGCGTGCGGACGAGGTACTCGTGCGCAAGGCCCGCTCCATGGCCAATATCGACATCATCACCAATGCCCAGACCACCGAGGTGCTCGGCGATGGCAGCAAGGTGAACGGCTTGCAGTACACCGACCGCACCAGTGGTGCGAGTAAAACACTGGAACTCGCGGGCGTTTTCGTACAGATCGGCCTGGTGCCGAATACCGAGTTCCTGAAGGACAGCGGACTGGAGATGAATCGTATGGGCGAGATCGTGATTGATGCGCGGGGAGCCACCTCGATACCCGGCGTGTTTGCCGCGGGCGACGCGACCACTGTGCCCTACAAGCAGATTGTGATTTCCATGGGCGCCGGTGCGACCGCAGCGCTGGGTGCCTTTGACCACCTGATTCGCACATCGGCACCCGATCAGGAGGAAGAATCCCTGTCCATGGCAAGCTGACAGACCCCTGCCGGGTATCGGCCTCCCAGCGATATCCGGTGAATCCCCCGGCGGTCTTCCTCACCGCCATCCACTGGGAACCATCCCTTGCGGCCGGCCCCCAACCGGCCTTTTTTATTCCTGCGAATACTGTCGGACTCGGCCCAGCCGGCCGGTTAATTTCCGGTTCAGCTCGCGAGAATTAGTATTCGCCAAAGCTGGTTTAAGGATTGCGCTCAAACCCCATGAGACAGGCACGGTCACGCTGCGGCGTTTCCCCACTTGAGCGGAGATGTCACGGGCCTTTAACAATCCTTTACTGGCCAGCGGAGTGCTCGACTGGTAGTTTTCGCTATCAGAACCAAGCAGTCTAAATTGGTCACGCGACATACAGCCAGACATCCCAACGATT
>NZ_CAJXKH010000132.1 GCF_913055755.1 uncultured Microbulbifer sp. | reverse complement strand
TTCTGTGGCAAATTCCTCGCTGAAATTACCCGGCCGATAGACGATTCAGTGGCCTGACATCCCTGATACGAACTTCAACGCGAAGGCGCCGATACCGGGGACAAGTTTGTGAGACCTTCACCGCCATGGATGGCGGTGCAGAGCCCCCAGGGGCCGAAGGCGCCGTGAATGCATGGAGCGGCCGGACCGGGTTTACGGTGTGTCTCACAAACTTGTACCCGGTAGCGGCGCCGCCACGGCTCTAGCTACAGCGGCCACACCCACAACAACATCGGCACCGCCACCGAAACCACCAGCAATTCCATCGGCAGCCCCATGGGCCAGTAGTCCCCGAATTTGAAACCACCAGGGCCCAGGATCAACGTATTGTTCTGGTGGCCGACCGGGGTCAGGAACGCACAGGAAGCGCCGATGGCCACCGCCATCAGGAAACTGTCCGGATTCACCTCCAGCTGCGCCGCCGCACTCAGCGCAATCGCGCACATCACCGCCGCGGTCGCCGCATTGTTCATAAAGTCCGACAGCGTCATGGTGACCACCAGAATCAACACCAGCGCGATCACCGGACTGCCCCGGGCCACATTGTCCAGCATCGACTTTGCCAGCACATCCGCCGCCCCGGTGGAATCCAGCACCCCCGCCACCGCAATCAGCGCCCCCAGCAACACGATCACAGAGCCGTCCACCGCCTCGTAAACATTGCGCAGTGGCACCACCTTCAGTGCCATGAATGCCAGCACACAGGTGGCAAACGATATTGCCGCCGGCAGCAGGCCGAAGGCCGCCCCCGCCACCGCCAGCCCCATCGCCACCAGCGCCACATAAGCTTTTTCCTTGTTGGGAATCGAGATATCGCGCTGCGCCAGGGGCACACAGCGCTGCTCGTTGGCAAACAGATTGAGGTTCTCCTCAGTGCCCATCATCAGCAGCGCGTCCCCCGCCAGCAGTGGCGTGGAGCCCAGGCGCTTGATGGAGCGCCGCCCCTGGCGGGAAAGGGCCAGCAGGTGGATTTCATAGCGCCCGGCCAGGCGCAGGTTCTGCGCGCTGCGCCCCACCAGGTAGGAATCCGGCATGACTACCAGCTCCCGCATGACCGTATCGTCCCTGGCCCGCTCGCGCTTTTCCTTATCTTTTTTCTCCTTCTCCTTCCCCTTTTCCTGCTCTTCCCTGGCAGTGCTATCCCGGTCGGTTTCGCTATTCCCGTCAGCCGTCGGCTCACCATTCCCGCTTGCGGCCTGCGCTTCGCTCTGCGGCTCCTCGCGGCGCCCCAACTCCGCCGGTATTTCCGCTTCCGGTAGCTCCCCGCTCAGGCGCGGCTCTACCGGGGCAGCTTCCTGCTCTGGCGCCTTTTCAGCAGCCTTGTCCTTGCCATTGCCGTTGCCGTTTTGCTCCTCTGCCTTCCTGGCTTTTCTCTCCTGGTCGTCACTTTCGGGGGCGGCGGCGAGCACCAGTCCCAGGTTCGACAGCACCGCAGACAGTGACTCGGGATCTGCCTCGATTACCAGGATGTCCCCGGCGCGCACTCGCAGCCCCGGCATGGCGGTAAACACCCGCGCGTTGTTGCGCACCAGCCCGATTACCTGGGCATCCTCCTCCCCCAGCATGCGCACCAGTTCCGCCAGGGATTTGTCGATGGCGGAACTCTTTTCCTTTACCAGGGCTTCGGTGATATAGCTGCCGGTATCAAATGAGGCGGCGCCGGCCTGGGTGCGCGCGGGCACCAGGCGCCAGCCCAGCAGCGCCACAAACAGCACCCCCACCACGGCCACTGCCAGCCCCACCGGGGTGAAGTCGAACATACCGTAGCTGCCGACGCCGGCACTGGCGCGAAAACCGGACACGATCAGGTTGGGCGGGGTGCCGATAAGCGTGGTCATGCCGCCGAGGATGGTGCCGAAGGAAAGGGGCATCAGCACCTTGCCCGGCGGCAGCTGGTAGCGGTCGGCCAGGTCCGTGGCCACCGGCATCAACAGGGCCATGGCGCCGACGTTGTTCATAAACCCGGACATGCCGGCGCCAAGGGCGGTCAGCGCTGTGATCGCCAGGGTAATGCCACCGCGCTTCGGCACCACCTTGTGCGCCAGCGCGTCCATGGCGCCGGTATTCTGCAATCCCCGGCTGAGGATCAATACACAGGCCACGGTGACCACTGCCGGATGCCCGAAGCCGGCAAACGCGTCCACCGGCTCGATCAGGCCAAAGAACACGCACGCCAGCAGTGACGCCATCGCCACCATGTCGTGGCGCCACCGCCCCCACATAAACAGCCCGATGGTGACCACAAGAATCAGCAGGATGGTGATCTGATCGAAACTCATAGACGAGTGGAATTCCTGGCTCCCGGCGGGCTGAAAAGCGGGTAAATATTGCAGCCGCACCTTCAAACATAGTGGATTCCCCACGGGCGGGCGCGGCGAATAAGCGAGAAAGGAGGCGGGAAAAAGAACGTAGCGGGCGGAGGGCCCAATGCCCTCCGGGGTTCGGTGGGGACGGTTACGGGTTGGCCTGCAGCCGGCGCAGGCCAAAACGGCGCAACAACAGCCATTCGCGGATCCGGCGCGGCAACCAGCGCGCCATCCACGGCAGCAGCTTGCTCTTGTTGCCGTAACGCAAAACCGGCCGCGGGCGCTTGCGCAGCAGTTCGCTGGCCAGGCGCTTGGCCAGGTCCCGCGCCAGGGTGGCATTCTGCTGGGACTCCACCGCGCGCGCGTGTACCGCATCCTCGCTGCGCTTGTACCAGGAGTCCGGCGCCAGTACACCGCGCAGGGAGGACTCGGCGTGGCGACCGAACTCCGAGGCGATGGCCCCGGGCTGCACGGTCATCACGCGAATGCCGAAGGGTTTCAGCTCGAGGCGCAGCACGTCGGACAGGCTGTGCAACGCGGCCTTGGAGGCGGAGTAGGCGCCGGAAAAGGGTGTCGGCATTACCCCGGAGACGGAGCCGATATTGCAGATGAGGCCGCGGTTGCGGGACCTGAGCAGCGGCGCGCAGGCGCGCGCCAGCGCCATGGGGGCAAACACATTGGTGCGGAACTGGGCTTCCAGCGCCCGTGTATCCAGCTCCAGCAGGGGCCCCATCTGGCCGTAGCCGGCGTTGTTGACGAGAATGTCCAGGCGTCCGTAGGCGGTCTTGATGGCGTACACCACGCGGTTAATATCCGCCAGGGAATTGACATCCAGCGCCTCGGTGGCGATCCCCAGGTCCGCCAGTTCCTGCAGGCTTTCGGCGCGGCGGGCGGTGGCGATGACGATGGTACCGCGACGGTGCAGGGCCAGTGCCAGTTCGCGGCCAATGCCGCTGGAGCAGCCGGTGATCAGCGCGACCCGGTCCGGCACCACGTAGCCGCGGCCGATCTGCGCCAGGCTCTCGGCGGCAAAGGCGTGATCGGAGGGGCGAAATCGGTTGGCCGGGGGTTTGCTCACGGTTACTGCTCCAGTACTGCGCTTACTCTGTGTCGGGCTCTGTAGCGGGCGCGGCGGCCCGGGGTTCCGTCAGTTGAAAGTGCGGGTTTTCGATCAGTCCGAATATATTGCCATAGGGGTCGAGGAAACTGGCCACCAGTATGCCCTCGCCCACGTCCACGACTTCGGCGTGCTGGCGGGCGCCGAGGCCGTTGAGGCGCTCGACCTGCGCGGCAATACTGTCGACGCCCCAGTAGGCGATGACGCCATCGGCACGACTGGTCACATTGCGCGCATCGGGGTCCAGCCCCAACTCAAAGCCGCCGACATTGAAGCCGACATAGCATTCGCTGTCGAAGTAGGGTTCCTGCTCCAGCAGGGTGGTGTACCACACCTTGGCTTCGGCAATATTGCCCACGCCATAGATAACGGTGCGCAACCCCAGAAACTGACTCACTCTCAGACCTCCCCGCGGAGCATTATTTCCGGCCCTGTCGCCGGTTTGTTGTTGTCTGTGATTTGAGCAGGTTTACTGCAGCTCCTGCTCCAGTTGTTCCAGCAGGTCCAGGGGCTCGATCTCCTCCCCTTCCAGATCCGCATTCCAGTTGATGCCCACCAGCAGCACATCTTCGTGCATGCCGGTCAGCCAGTCGTCCATGAACTCTTCCAGGTCCACGGGCACGACCTGGTAATCCGCCCAGTCGTCGGCGACATGCATTTCGGCAAATTCCCGCTGGGACCAGAAGGGCATGACGTCGGTATCATCATGACGCTCGGACTCACACAGGGCAAACCCCTCTTCCCCTTCCAGCGCCCACACGCACCCCTGCTCTACCGCCTCCGGCAGAAAGCGGTCGCAGTTTTCCTCGAAGTCATCTCCCAGCGGTTCAATTTCCATACAGGCTCGCCTTGTTAGTCGTGTTCGGAGTTTACGCCAGATTGGGCCCGATAAGTAGAAACTTGCGCTTAGTCGGGAGCGCACTAATGAACTCGGAGGTACTTTATCTGAAGGCGCGGTGGCGCCGGAGCACTGGGTATAAGTTTTTGGAACCGCTGTGAACCCATCCCTGGGCGCTGCGGCGGCGACTTCCTGTCGCCGACGCTTCCAAAAACTTATACCCAGCACTCCAGCTTCGCGTTAGGGAAATCTGGTTTCCGGATAGAACAAGGCACAACGGCTAAATCTAAGCCCGAGTGAAGAAATCTTGCTGACAAAGAATTTAGACTTTCCGCGAAGGCGCCGATACCGGGGACAGCCTTGCGAGACCTTCACCGCCATGGATGGCGGTGCAGAGCCCCCAGGGATGGGTGCACGGCGTGTCTCGCAAGGCTGTCCCCGGTAGCGGTGCCGCCACACTACCCATTAAGAACCAAGCACCCGGGCGCCACAGCTCCAGCTTCAAAACACCAAACCCCGGCGTTCAAAGCTGCAACCGGTGCCCGTTTTCCTTCAACCACCGCCGCAGGTTTCGATAGTCGGGACAGAGCGTTCCCACCAAATCCCAAAACGCCCGGCTGTGATTGTGGTGTCGCAAATGGCACACCTCGTGAATCACCAGGTAATCCACCACCGGCTCTGGAGCCAGGCACACCAGCCAGTTGTACTGCAACTCGCCACGCAGGGTACAGTGCCCCCACTTGCTCTTGGTGCGACGCACCTTTACCGCAGCAAACTGCAATCCCAACAGCCCGGCGAAATAACGGGATTTCTCGGTTAACAGAGCCAGCGCCTCGCGCTGGTAAAGTTTCTGCAACGCAGCCTGAAGCTGTGCTTCATCCGGCTCCCGCAGGCGACAGTAAAGCTGGATATATTCGCCGTCGATACACGCATCCGCCGCACGGGCCGCGCGGTCGAGCTCCAGGGACTTTCCGAGCCATGGGAAACGGGCACCGAAGGCAAAGTAGTGGTCGGGGACCTGGGACTGGCGCTGGGCTGCGCGGCGCAACTGCTCGCGTACCCAGGTAATATTTTCCCGCAGGAACTGGTGGCCGTGACGCTCGGCGCAGCGCTGCGGAATTCGCACCTCCACCCCTTTCTCCGCTACCACCAGCCCGAGCCGCTTGCGTCGCGGCGAGCGCAGCAAGCGGTAGGTAATATCCTCGAAGGTAAAAGCTTCCCCTGGCACGAAATAAATAAACCGGAATTACTGGGAGGGTACCGGCACCACCGCCATGGTGATGCGGGAAATACAATTGAGTTTGCCGCGGGGATCGTGAATGCGGATTTCCCATACCTGGCTGGAGCGACCAATGTGCACCGCGCTGGCTTTGGCGGTTACCGTTCCCTCCGGCACCGGGCGCAGGTGGTTGGCATTGATCTCCTGGCCCACGCAGTAGAACTTGCTGTGATCCACCGCCAGGTTGGCACCGACCGATCCCAGGGTTTCCGCCATTACCACGCTGGCACCACCGTGCAGGATGCCGAACGGCTGGCGGGTGCGCTCGTCCACCGGCATGGTGCCCACCAGATAATCGTCGCCGATTTCGGTAATTTCCATGCCGATATAACCGGGCATACAGCCCTGCAGGCTCTTGTTCACTGCCCCGAGAGTCGGCTCAACGTGCCAGATTGCCATCCCCATTACCTCGCTGATTGAATTGAATCCGTTGGGTCAATATCAGTAAAACAGCAGGGGATTGAAAGCACCAAAGCCACCAAAGCGCATCATCTCACCTTCCAGGTAGCGCATATCCCGGCGCAGGCGGCGGCGTTCGGCGCGCAGGCTGCGGACCTCTTCCTTGGTTTCTGCCTTCTCCAGGGCCTCGGTCACCCGGTAGTATTCCCGCTCGGCCTGGTAATAGCTTTTCTCCAGCGCCAGGTACTGCTGCTCTGCCTGGTAGACGGCGAGCCCCTGCTGGTAGTTGGCGAGGAACAGGTCGGCGGTGGGGCCGGTGCAGACCCCTTCGTAGTTGCGGCCGTTGCGCCCCTGCACGAAGCCGTTTTCCGGGGTGCAGTACTGCTCCACCCCCTCTTCGTGGCCGCGCATCCAGGCTTCGGTGTCGGTGCGCACGCCGTATTCGTGACACTTCTGCGCAATCTGGTACACCGTGGCCTGGCTGCGGCCGCGGGCGCCGTCCTGGATTCCCCGCTCGTACCAGAGTCCGGCCTGGCACTCTTCTTCCGAGATAACCGCACAGCCGTTGATTCCGCCGACGGCAATCAGCACCGCGGCAGCGGTGAGGTGTTTCCAGGGTTTTGCGTGCAACAAGTTCATTGGGGCATCCCGCCGGTTGGTCCGGTCTTATTAAAGTGCGGTGCCGGTGAACCGGCGCTGAATCGAACTCCGGTCTGGCATCAGCCGAAGCGTTTGTCGGCCACGAAGGGGTTGGTCTGTCGCTCCTGGCCGAAGGTGGACATGGGGCCGTGGCCCGGTACGAAGCGCACTGCGTCTCCCAGGGGCCAGAGTTTCTTGGTGATGGAGTCGATCAGGGCCTGGTGGTCGCTTTTGGGGAAGTCGGTGCGGCCGATGGAGCCGTTGAACAGAACGTCGCCCACCAGGGCGAGGTTGCTGGGGCGATGGAAGAAGATGACATGTCCGGGGGTGTGGCCGGGGCAGTGCACCACTTCGAGGGTTTCATCGCCGACGGTGACGGTGTCGCCGTCTTCGAGCCAGCGGTCGGGGGTGAAGGTTTCCACCGGGGGGAAGCCGAACATCTGCGCCTGGGTGGTGATCTGTTCGATCCAGAACTGGTCTTCTTTATTGGGGCCTTCTACGGGGATATCGAGCTGGCGCGCGAGGGGGGCGGTGCCGCCGACGTGGTCGAGGTGGCCGTGGGTGAGGAGGATCTTTTCCAGTTTGAGTCCGCGCTCTTCGACGGCGGCGAGGATGCGCTCGATGTCGCCGCCCGGGTCCACTACCGCGGCCCGCAGGCTGTCGTCACACCACAGCAGGGTGCAGTTTTGCTGGAAGGGGGTGACGGGGACGGAGTGGAATTGCAGAGCCATGGGAACACCTTTTGAATATTCGTGCGGGATTATAACCGCGGCGTGCCAGTCCCACTAAATCCCCCGATTCCGAGAGGGGTATCCGGCGAAGTTCGGTGGCGGTGACGCTGGCGGGGGCCAACTTCC
>NZ_CAJXKH010000131.1 GCF_913055755.1 uncultured Microbulbifer sp. | reverse complement strand
CCGCCGTCGATCCGCGAGGCGGCCATGGGCATGGGCGCCTCGCGCATGCAGGTGGTGCTGCACCATGTGCTGCCGCTGGCGATGCCGGGCATGCTCACCGGCGCGATTATCGGTATGGCCCAGGCCCTGGGTGAGACGGCGCCGCTGCTGATGATCGGTATGGTGGCGTTTATCGTCGACGTGCCCCACGGGGTTACCGACCCGTCCACCGTATTGCCGGTACAGATTTTCCTGTGGGCGGACAGCCCGGAGCGCGCCTTCGTGGAGCGCACCTCCGCCGCGATTATGGTGCTGCTGGCCGTACTGATCACCATGAACACCTGCGCAGTGTGGCTGCGCAAGAAACTCGAGCGCCGCTGGTAAATGCCGCGCAATGCTAAGATAGCGAACAGAGAGTTAGCCATGACTACCATGACCCTGAATGTGGGCCCGGCAGTAGCCGCCGGAACCGAGACCGCGGAGCAAGAATCTGTGAAGACCAATGCGGAAATCGTGAAGACCGTGGGCCAGCCGTTCAGCGACGACGCCAAGCTGAAAATGCGCAACGTCAACGTGTTCTACGGCGAGGCCCAGGCAATTCACAATGTGAGCCTGGATATCGGCCGCAACGAGGTGGTGGCGATGATCGGCCCTTCCGGCTGTGGTAAATCCACCTTCCTGCGTTGCCTGAACCGTATGAACGACACCATCGAGGGCTGTCGCGTCGAGGGCGAGCTGACCCTGGACGACGAGCCGATCTACGGCCCCAAGGTGGACGTGGTGCCGCTGCGCGCGCGTGTGGGCATGGTGTTCCAGAAGCCGAATCCCTTCCCCAAGTCGATTTACGACAACGTCGCCTACGGCCCCAAGATTCACGGCATCGCCAGCCGCCGCGCGGAACTGGATGAAATCGTCGAGAACAGCCTGCGCCGCGCCGGCCTGTGGAATGAAGTGAAGGATCGCCTGGACAAGCCGGGTACCGGCCTCTCCGGTGGTCAGCAGCAGCGCCTGTGTATTGCCCGCGCCATCGCTGTCAGCCCGGAAGTGATCCTGATGGACGAGCCCTGTTCGGCCCTGGACCCGATTGCCACCGCGCGCATCGAGGAGCTGATCGACGAGCTGCGCGAAAACTACACCATCGCCATCGTTACCCACTCCATGCAGCAGGCGGCGCGGGTGAGCCAGCGCACCGCCTACTTCCATCTCGGCAAGCTGGTGGAAGTCAACGATACCGAGACCGTGTTCACCAATCCGGAACACGAACTCACAGAAGCCTACATTACCGGCCGTTTCGGCTAAGGTTGGGGGGAGCCCACACAAAGTTATGGAAATGCATTTCGATCAACACATCTCCCGCCAGTTCAACGAGGATCTTGAGAGTCTCAAGACCGAGATGCTGGAAATGGGCGGCAAGGTCACCCGCCAGGTTGCCGACGCGGTAGATGCGCTCGCCAGCGCAGACAGCGAACTGGCAGAAAAAGTTTTGCGCGTGGAAGAGGAAATCGACCGCGCGGAAATGGAGCTGGACGAACACGCAACGCTGATTATCGCCAAGCGCCAGCCGGCGGCGTCGGACCTGCGCATGGTGATGTCCGTGATCCGCATCGCCCGCGACCTGGAACGGGTCGGCGACGAGGCCAGCAAGGTGGCGAAGATGGCCATCGCGCTCACTGACGAGGGCACGGCGCCGCGTGGTTACACCGAGATCCGCCATATCGCCAACGCGGTGCGCAAGATGCTTAACGATGCCCTCGATGCCTATACCCGCTTCGATGTGAAATCGGCCATGGAAACCCTGGCCGAAGACGAGCAGGTGGATATGGATTACCGCAGCGCGGTACGCGAGATGATCACCTACATGATGGAAGACCCGCGCAGCATTTCCCGGGTGATGAATGTGCTGTGGACCTTGCGCTCACTGGAGCGTATCGGCGACCACGCCAAGAATATCTGCGAGCAGGTGGTCTACCTGGTGAAAGGCGCCGATATTCGTCACGGCAACGAGCAGAACCTGCGCTAGCATTTCGGTTGGTGGCAAAAACCACCGGAAAATTTTTTACAAAAGGCCGCAATTGCGGCCTTTTTTATTTTCATTATGCGGATTGATTCACGATTAATTTTCCCCGTCGTTTGAATTTCTTTTCCTGAATTACCCGTTCAGGAACAGTTCAGCCTGCAAGCATCAGACTGCGCAAAACCTGTAGTGAAACTACGGTTTTTACTTTGCAATTGGGACGCCAGTCACAACTGGAAGTTTCGATTGCACCGTCTTTTTCCTCTGCTACAATCCGCGCCGAATTTGCTCCCGGGCAGATCAAAGGGTACGGATAGGTACGCAAGTACAGATTTATCTACGTACAGATGTAATTTAAACAGGGAATACTTCTATGAAGTTCAAGTTTGCAGCACTTCCGCTGATGCTGGTTTCCGCCGTTGCTTCCGCAGACCAGTACAACTCTTTTACCGATGCCGACTATATTGCCGCCGATTACGGTAATGTCGACGTCGACACTCTGAGTGTGAACTCTCGCTATTATTTTGGCGCGCTGAATACGCTCGGTCCGCGCAAAGAATTCAACTACATCCTTCCGGTAAGCAATGTTTACGGTGGTTTTGACTACGTTGACGCAGAGGGATCCGATGAAGATTTCCTGACCCTGGGCGGTGAGTATTACACCGGTCAGTGGAAAGTATTCGGTGAGCTCGCCGACAGCGATTTTGCAACCGATTACCGCGCCGGTGTGGGCTTCCTGTTTACCCCGAATTTCCTTGCGGAAGTTGAAGCGGTAAAACTGGAAGACGAAAACACCGACCTGTTCCTGCGCGGCAAGTACAACCACCAGCTGTCCGGCACCGACTACATCGGCTTTACCGCCGAGGTTGATGACGATTTCGATCGCCGCAGCGTTTCTTCCAAGTATTTCACCGCGCTTTCCGGCGGTCAGTACCTGACTGCCGAATTGTCTCTCGCCGACAGCGACGACTCCGATCTGTTCTGGGGCGGTGAGGTGGAATTCTACTTCAACCAGGACACCTCCATCGGTGCCGGCTATTCGGAAGACGAAAGCTACCAGTTTAATGCCACCCACTTCTTCAACCGCAATGTTGCGGGCAAGGTGGCCTACGGCTCCAATGCCGACTTTGACGATCTGGATGTATTCAGCCTGGGCGTGACCGTCCAGCTGTAATTTCAGCGATCAAAGTTAAAAATAAAAAAGCGGGCGAATTTCTTCGCCCGCTTTTTTTTTATGCATCAAGTTTTCTTGTTAGCCGTTGCTGCCCAGGGCCTGTACCCGAGCCTGCGCCTTGGTACCGATATCGCCGCCGGCCTTGGCCGCAATCTGGTACTGGCTCAACGCGTTCGTGGTTTTGCCCTGCCCTTCATACACCTGGCCCAGGTAGTAGTGCGCGTGGGCGGTATCCAGATAGCGGGTGGAACGGTTCAGGTCGCGTTCTGCAGCGGTATAGTTTTTCAGCTGTGCGTTCAGCATGCCGCGCATCAGCCAGTTGGAAAACAGTGTGGGATTTTTCTGCACCGCGGTTTCGTATGATTGCAGCGCCGCCTGGTACTGCTTTTTCTGCGCCAGCAGATCCCCCTCCAGCGCGTAGAACGCCGCTTCTTTGGGTTGCTGTTGCTGGGCCTGGCGTGTGAGTGACAGTGCGCGGTCGTACTGCTTGTCTTTTACCGCCGCCACCGCGTCGTCGTAACTCTTGTAGGCATCGGCATCGCGCTTCAGCTGGGCAATGGCGCGCTGGTACTGGGTGCGGTTGGTAACCCCCGAGCCCAGTTGTCTGGCGTGTTCGATATTCGCATCCACCCGCGCCTGCGACGGCGGGTGGCTGGCAAACAGGGCCTCGAGACCGCCCGCCTGCTTGCCCTTGGAGAGTTCTACAAATTTCTGCTGCAGGCGCACCGCGCCCTGGGGGGCGTAACCGGCCGCGGCCATGTACTTCATGCCGTACTGGTCGGACTCCAGTTCGTTGTCGCGACCGTACTTGGCGATATACGCGGAGCCGCCCAGCTGGCTGCCGAGGGAGATCAGGTCGCCGTAGCCGGTGTTCTGGGTGGTGGCACCGAGAATGGCGATGCCCGCGCCAAGGATCTGCTGCTGCGACATGGCGGCGGCGGAGTGGCGCGCGGCGGCGTGCACGATTTCATGGCCCAGTACTGCCGCCAGCTCGGACTCGTCCTCCAGCAGGACCAGCAGGCCGCGGTTCACCGCAATCTTGCCGCCGGGCAGCGCCCAGGCGTTGGGAGTGGAGTTGTTCAGCACCACAAACTCGTAGGGCAGCTGCGGCTGGTCGGACACCCTCGCCAGCTTCTGGCCGACACCGCTCACATAGCTTTGCAGTGCCGGGTCGACCTGGTATTCACCGCCCTGCTGCTGTTGCGCCTTGGGGTATTGCTCTGTGCCCAGGGCCAGCTCCTGGCTCTGGGACATCAGCGACAGCTCCTTCTTGCCGGTGACCGGGTTGACCGCGCAGCCGGCGATGGCTGCGGTCACGGAAGCTGCCAGCACAGAGCTGAGCAGCTGATTTGAGATTGAACGCGGAAACATGTATCCCCTCCCTGTATAATCTTGTGTTCGATACAGACTCCCGAACCCCTGCAGGGGTTCCGGAGTCATAGTTGGCAATATTGTACACAGTCCCCGGGAGCGAGGTTATGACGTCCGCACTGCAGATTATCGAACTGTTTGCCGGTACCAATCCGGATGGCGAGCCGGTGGTGGAGCGCATGCAGGTGCGGGTAAACGAGGACGACAGTGTACAGCTGGTGCGCTCTCCCGCGTTTATCAAGGGCATTGCCAGCGGCGATACCATCAAGGTCAACCGCGAAGACCCGGAAAAACCCAGCTTCGAGCTGGTCAAGCGCTCCGGCAACCTGGCGGTGCGGGTGTTCTGTCGCGGCGACAGCACCAAGCTGTCAGACCAGCTGACCCCGCAGCTGGAAAAGCTCGGCGGTGAGCTGGACATGGAGAGCCCGCGCCTGCTGGTGTACAGCATCCATGTAAGCTGCGGCTTTGCCGAGATCGAGAAAATTCTCAACAGCGTTTGCGACGGCGCCAACAGCGTCTGGTACTACGGCAATGTCTACGATCCGGTGGATGGGCAGACACCGCTCAACTGGTGGCAGGACATCCTGAAACCGGAATAAGACTACTGCGCGAGCGCCTGGCGGCGTCCGGCGGTGCTGGTGCGCCAGCCCGGTCACAATCCTCACGTACTTTAAGTACGCTCCGGTTGTTGCGCTCCGGCGGCCACCACCAGCCACTCGCTCGCTACGCTTTCTTCAGCCCTGCAAAGCAAAACAAGATTTATTAGAGTGAGCTGTATGCTGATAGTCATCTCCCCCGCAAAAACCCTCGACTACGAGAGCGAGATTCCCCGGCTGGAAACCACCCAGCCGGATTTCCTCAAGGAATCCGCGGCGCTGATCAAGGAGTTGAAGGCCCTGGGCCCGCAAGATATTTCCAGTCTGATGAAGATCTCCGACAAGCTCGGGGTGCTTAACTACGACCGTTTCCACAGCTGGAAGCGCCCGTTCACCGACAACAATGCCCGCCCGGCGCTACTGGCCTTCAAGGGTGATGTGTACACCGGGCTCGCGGCAGAAACCATGCACAAGCGCGACTTCGCCTTTGCCCAGAAGCACCTGCGTATGCTCTCCGGACTGTATGGCCTGCTGCGCCCGCTGGACCTGATGCAGCCCTACCGGCTGGAAATGGGCACCAGGTTCGCCAACGCCCGTGGCAAGAACCTGTACGAGTTCTGGGATGGCAAGATCACTGCGGCCCTGAATGACCAGCTGCAGGCGCTCAAGAGCAAGGAGCTGGTAAACCTGGCATCCAACGAGTACTTCAAGTCGGTGCAGCCGAAAAACCTGGAGGCGGAAATCATCACCCCGCACTTCAAGGACTGGAAAAACGGCCAGTACAAGATGATCAGCTTCTTCGCCAAAAAGGCGCGCGGCATGATGAGCCGCTGGGCTATCGACAACCGGGTCAAACAGGCCGAGCAGCTGAAAGCATTCGATGTGGCCGGCTACTACTACAGTGCCGAGCACTCCAAGGGCAACGACTGGGTTTTCCTGCGCGATGAGCAGCCCGCCTGAGACCGACTGACTGGACCTCAAAGGAACCCCGACGGAATCATGACCGAACCCAAGTTACCCGATGCCCCTTCCACCGCGCGCAACCGCGAGCCCATATTGCGGGAGCTGCAGCGGCTGCTGAAACACAGCCGCCGGGTGCTGGAGGTCGGCAGTGGTACCGGCCAGCACGCGGTGTACTTTGCCCCGAAACTGCCACACCTCAGCTGGCAGACCTCGGAGCGCGCGCAGAATATCGAAGAGGTGCGGGCCTGGCTCGCACACCACCCGGCAGACAACCTGGCAGCACCGCTGGAACTGGACGTTACCGGTCAATGGCCGGAACTCGCGGTGGATACCGTGTTCACCTCCAATACCCTGCACATCATGCCCGCCGCGGCGGTGGAGATCTTTTTCCGCAAGCTGCCACAGGTATTGCAGCCCGCTGGCCAGCTGATCGTCTATGGCCCGGTGAAAATAAACGGCGAGTATATCGGCCCCGGCAACGCGGGATTCGACGAGTGGCTCAAGGAGCAGGACCCGTTGCGGGGCATTCGCGACCTGGAATGGCTGGACACCCTGGCCGCCGACGCGGGTCTGACCCGCACGGAAAACAACTTCCTGCCTGCAAACAACCAGCTGCTGGTCTGGCACAAAGCCGGCTGACAGCGACAACCGGGCTTTGCCAGCGGGCGAAGCCGAACAGTGAAGAGGAGCGCACTATGCCCCCATGGTTTGAAATCACCATTTCCATCCTCGCCGCCGTGGCGGCGGTATTTTTCTTTGCCAAATACCGCGAGACCGCGGCGGCGCTGGAGGAGTCCGAGCGCATCAAGCACAAGCTGTCCAAGGATCTGGACCGCTATCGCGATATGCCGCAGCTGCGCGCCCTGCGCGACGGCCTTACCGGTGAGCGCAACCTGCCGGTGGACGACGAGGGGTACGAGCACCTGCTGATCCGCAATGCCCAGCGCAAGCCGGTGCACATCAAGCTGAAAAAGCGTGTCGCGGCGGTTGCCGACGGCGAAAGCGTGCAGTTCCAGGCCGGCGGCGAAGCCCGCACGTTACAGGAGCTGGATTGATCACAGCGGGCGCCGGCCGGCGCCCGTAAAGCCAGCACCCTTGCCGGGAACTGCTAGGCGGAGCTGGCTGTGGTGAGTTTCTGTGGAGGGAAGTTCAGGGTAAAGGTACTGCCGCGTCCCGGCACACTGGTCACGCTCATATTGGCACTGTGCCGCAGCAGCACGTGCTTGACGATCGCCAGGCCCAGGCCGGTACCGCCGCTCTCCCGCGAGCGCCCGGCGTCCACCCGGTAAAAGCGCTCGGTGAGCCGCGGGATATGCAAGGGGTCGATACCGATACCACTGTCCTTCACCGCGAAATGGCCGCCGCGCTCGTCCTGGTTCCAGCGCAGCTCGATGGGCCCGCCATCCGGGCTGTACTTCACCGCATTGAACGCCAGATTGGCGAAAGCACTGTGCAGTTCCCCGGCGTCACCGGTGATGATGCAGTCTTCCGCACACTCCACGGTGATCTCATGGCGCTCACCACTGAGCGAACGCGCTTCGCCGGCCACCCGCTCCATCAGCTCGCGCACCGAAACCCGGTCGCGCCCGCTGTCGCGCTCGGAAGTCTCCAGGCGTGCCAGCAGCAACAGATCGTTCACCAGGCTGGTCATGCGCGTGGTCTGGTCGCTCATCTGCGCCAGCGGCCGCTCCCAGTTCTTCGGCGCCTGGCCACTGCCGGCCAGGGTTTCCAGGTAACCGGCGATCACCGTCAGCGGCGTGCGCAGCTCGTGGGACACATTGGCGACGAAGTCGCGCCGCATCTGCTCCAGGTTATGCAGCCGGGTGATATCGCGCACGATCACCAGCGCCTCGTCCTGGCCGAAGCGTGTCACCTCCATCTGCAGAATGCGGGAATCGTCACCCGGTGCCGGCAGCGTGATCGGCTCGC
>NZ_CAJXKH010000130.1 GCF_913055755.1 uncultured Microbulbifer sp. | reverse complement strand
TCCACGTAGCCGATCTCGTTGAACAGCTGGTCCAGCCAGCGCTGCTCGTGGCGCATGAATCCGGGGGTGTCCTGGTGGTCCTGCCAGTTCTGTACATCGGCGCGGCGGTGGGCCATACCCCAGTTGCCACAGAAGATGAAATCGCGGCGCTTGCGGCTGATCTTCGCCAGGTGTGCCTGCATATCGTCGAAGAACTGGACCTTGACCTCCAGTGACGCCTCATCAGTGGCCACCGGTGCCAGCAGGGAGCCGACACTCAGGCGTTCGAAGTCCGCCTGCAGGTAGCGCCCATACATATCCACGCCATTGGCAAAGCCCATACCGTAGATCAGGGCCTTGGGCTGGGCGCGGGTATAGATGGCAACGCCGTTTTCGTGGGGGGTGCCGGAATCGAAGAAGTAGCTGTAATAGCCGTCCGGGTGGAAGATGGGGTGATCCAGCTCCGGTTCCAGTGAGCGCAGATCCTGCAGGCAGATGATGTCTGCATCCTGATCTGACAGCCAATCGTACAGTCCGCGCTGTGCAGCCTGGTGCACACCGTCAACGGACAAACTCACTATTCGCATTATTAGCCCCTTACCAGCGGACTGTGTAAAATTGCAGTCGTTATTCGTCTGAACATTTTTTTGATTGCCGCTCCCCGTTCCCTGGGGACCTTCCTTCACCTTAGCCAATAGTTATCAATTTGCCATGCAGCAGTACCAGCGCGACTTTATTCAACTGGCCCTGGAGCACGACGTGCTCTGTTTCGGAGATTTTACGCTGAAATCCGGGCGCCAGAGTCCCTACTTCTTCAATGCCGGTCGATTCCACAGCGGTGCGGCGTTGGCCGCACTGGGCAACGCCTATGCCGAGGCGATTATTGCCTCTGGTGTGGATTTTGATGTCATATTCGGGCCGGCCTACAAGGGCATCCCGCTGGGTGCGGTGACCGCGGTGGCACTGGCGCAGAAAGGGGTAGATAAACCCTTCTGTTACAACCGGAAAGAGGCCAAGGACCACGGCGAGGGCGGAACCTTAGTGGGTGCGCCGCTTAAAGGCAAGGTTTTGATCATCGATGATGTGATTACCGCCGGTACCGCGGTGCGCGAAGTGATGCAGATCATCCAGCAGCAGGGGGCGGAACCCGCCGGCGTGGTGATCGGTCTCAACCGCCAGGAGAAGGCGGGAGATGATACCGACAAGTCCGCAATCCAGCAGGTAGAACAGGAATACGCGATTCCTGTGATCGGGATTGTGGAATTGGACGATATAATCTCCTATCTTAAGTCCGAGTCTGCGAGCGAGGATCTGCTGCAGAAAATCATCGAATATCGACAGCGTTACGGCGTCAGCACCGACAAATAGTGCGGAGTTGATGGATAGTCCGAAACGGGTCCAGCAATAACAAGAGGCAGGCGTGAAAACCGTATTTGCGCTGGCATTGGCCGGCGCCATTCTGACAACGGAAGTCGGGGCTGCAGAGCGCAACTGGGATGGGAAGGTGCTCTACCGGTATACCAACGACAGCGGCGTACAGGTGCTGGACGATACCGTGCCTCCCCGTTTTGTGGCGCGCGGTTATGAGGTTCTGACCCCCGCTGGCCGCGTGCTGCGGGTGGTGGAGCCGGAACTGACCGGCAAGGAGCTGGCGGCGAAGAAACGCCGCGAAGCCCGCGAGGCCGCCGACCTGCAACTCCTCAAACGCTACAACAGCGTTGCCGACATCGAGTCTGCACGCAAGCGCAAGCTTGCCATCGTGCAGCAGGATATCGCCATCCTGCGTTCCAATATGGTCACCCTGAACCGCCAGATCGAAAGCGAAGAGGCCGCGGCCGCGAGCACCCAGCGCAACGGTGGCACCGTTGCCCCCGAGCTTCTGCAGCGCATCGAGAACCTGCGCACCGAAGTGGCAGTGGTGCAGGAGCGCCTCGCGATGCGGGAGAAGGAGTCGGCGCAGATAGGCCGCGAATTCGATCAGGCGGCCAGCCGATATCAGGAAATAGCCGGCAAATAAGCCGGCTATTTTGTTTTCAACGGACTGCGGGCGATCTCACGCCTGCGCCGCCAGCGCACTTTCCCGGAAGAATCCCGCTACCAGTACCGGCCACTGCTCCGCCCAGTACTCGGTGGGTTTGCGTTTGAAGCCGCTGCGCACGTACTGGACGATACGTCCCTCCGCGCTGGCCAGCAGCAGGTTGGCGGCACCGCCGAGGGGGATCGCCGGGCGCAGCTGCTCGCGCAGCTCCGCTTCCCGCAGGATCTGCTTGAGCTGGGTTTCCAGGCGATCGAATAGCTGCAGGATACGGCCGTGCAGGCGCTCGGTCTCGCCGGTGAGGGCGTCGCCGGTCAGCAGGCGGGTAATTCCCGGGTTGCGTTCACAGAACGCCAGCAGCAGGTGCAGGATTTTCTGGCAGCGTCCGAGCGCAGTGGGTTCGTCCTGCAGGATCAGCTTTACGCGGCTGAAAATGGTTTCTTCGATGAACTCGATCAGCCCTTCAAACATCTTGGACTTGCTGGGGAAGTGGCGGTAGAGGGCCGCCTCGGAAAAACCCACCTCTTTGGCCAGGGCCGCGGTGGTGATGCGGGCGCCGGGGCTGGCCTCCAGCATGTGGGCCAGGGCCTGCAGAATCTGCTGGCGCCGATTGATTTTTTCGCTGCTCATGAACTGCCTTTACCCGGAATATTCAGCCGGGAACTGATTTTGTTGTTGTGCCGTTTTTTTGCTCTCTTTGATCGGCTTTTCTACGAGCAGTGTCAGAAGCCCCGTATTTGATGAAAAGCGCGCTAGCCGGCGGCAGAATCGTAACCATTCGCCGCCGCGGCATCAATTGTTAGTGCCTGTTAACAACGGTAATGTGATCGGAATCACGCACTTTTTTCTTGTTGCAGGTTGCTATTGGTGATCAGGGTGCCGACGCCGGTGTCGGTAAAGATTTCCAGCAGTACCGCATGGGGTACACGACCGTCGATGATGTGCGCCGAGGTGACGCCGGCCTTTACCGCGTCCAGGGCGCAGGCGATCTTCGGCAGCATGCCGCCGTAGATGGTGCGGTCGGCGATCAGTCCGTCCACTTCCAGGGTCGACAGGCCGGTGAGGACCTCGCCGTTCTTGTCCTGCAGCCCCGCTACATTGGTGAGCAACATCAGCTTTTCCGCTTTCAGGTACTCGGCGATCTTGCCCGCCACCAGGTCGGCGTTGATGTTGTAGGACTCGCCGCTCCGGCCCACGCCGATGGGGGCGATCACCGGGATAAAGTCGCTGTTGATCAGCATCTCGATCACGTCGGTATCGATGCTTTCCACTTCACCCACGTGGCCGATATCGATGATTTCCGAGGCGTGCAGGCCTGCGCTCTCCTCGTTGCGGCGCAGTTTTTTCGCGCGGATCAGCAGCCCGTCCTTGCCGGTAACGCCCACCGCGCGGCCGCCGTTCTTGTTGATCAGGTTGACGATCTGCTTGTTCACGGTGCCGCCGAGCACCATTTCCACCACGTCCATGGTCTCGCTGTCGGTGACCCGCATGCCGTCCACAAAGCGCGACTCGATGCTGAGTTTTTTCAGCAGTTCGCCGATCTGCGGACCGCCGCCGTGCACCACCACCGGGTTCATGCCCACCAGCTTCATCAGGATGACATCGCGGGCGAAGCTGTTTTGCAGCTCCTCATCCACCATGGCGTTGCCGCCGAATTTGACCACTACGGTCTTGCCGATAAAGCGCTGGATGTAGGGCAGCGCTTCATTGAGCACCTGCGCCACGCGCAGGGCGGATTTCTGATCCAGGGACATAGGGTTTTCCTTACCGCTCGGGGTTACTGCTGGTTTCTTTTGATCAGCCCGGAATCTTCAGGGCGGGGTCGATGGACTGCAGCTGGACGGCCACAATCTTGCGGATGCGCTCCAGCGCTTCTTCGCTCTCTGCTTCGAAGCGCAGGGTCAGGGCCGCGGTGGTGTTGGAGGCCCGCACCAGGCCCCAGCCGTCGGCGAATTCTATCCGCAGGCCGTCAATGGTGTTGAGGTCCGCCTCGCCGAAATGGCCCTGCTGGCGCAGCTTGTCGATCAGGGCAAACTTCTCCCGTTCCGGCACCGGCAATAGGATCTCCGGGGTATTGACCATCTGCGGCAGGGAGTCGACCAGCTCGTCCAGGGTCTGCTCCCGCAGCGCCATGATCTCCAGCACCCGCGCCGCAGCGTAGATGCCGTCGTCAAAGCCGAACCAGCGATCCTTGATAAACACGTGCCCGGACAGTTCCCCGCCGAGCAGCGCGCCGGTTTCCAGCATCTTGGTTTTCATCGGTGCGTGGCCGGTTTTCCACATGATCGGGCGGCCGCCGTACTGGGTCACCAGGTCGGCCAGCGCGCGCGAGCTTTTCACGTCGAACACCACATCGGAACCGGGGTTGCGCGCGAGAATATCCCGCGCCAGCAGCATCACCAGCTGGTCCGCCCACACGATGCGGCCGCTGCTGGTGACCAGGGTGACGCGGTCGCCGTCGCCGTCGAGGGCAATACCCAGGTCGGCGTTGTCGGCTTTGACGATCTGGATCAGATCCTGCAGGTTTTCCGGACGCGAGGGATCGGGGGCGTGATTGGGGAAGTTGCCGTCCACCTCGCAGTAGAGGCTTTCCACCGCACAGCCCAGCTGCTCGAACAGTTCCGGCGCCAGCTCCGAGGTGGCGCCGTTGCCGGCGTCGATCACGATATGCGGCTGTCCGGCGAGGGCGACGTCGTTGAAGATCTCGTCGATATACGATTCGCGCACGTCCTGGGCGCGGTTGCTGGCCTCGCCACTGGCAAACTTGCCGGACTTCATCAGCTCGTACAGGTCCGCCAGCTTTTCCTCCGCCAGCGGGCGCCCATTCAGCAGCATCTTGAAACCGTTGTACTCTGCGGGATTGTGACTCGCGGTCACCATCACACCGCTGCTGGTGTTCTTGCCCTTGGCGCAGGCGAAATACAGCACCGGCGATGGCACCAGCCCCAGGTCTACCACGTTACAGCCGCTTTCCAGCACGCCCTCCACCAGGCACTCCTGCAGCAACTCACTGCTGTTGCGGCCGTCGCGGGCCACCAGCAGGATTTTTTCACCGGCCTGCAGCGCCAGGGTGCCGAGCGCGCGTCCCAGCTGGTAGGCGAAGGGCTCATTGATCTCCTCGCCGGCGATACCGCGGATGTCATAGGCGCGAAACACATGCCGCGGGAATTCGGTGCTCGGGGTGCGCAACAGCGCCTTGCGCTCGGCTGCCTCCGCCCTGGCAGGTGCAGCGGGTGCGGCGGGTGTAGCCTGGGCCGGGGTGGATGGCAGCGCGGGCTCTGTTGCCGGTTGCAGATCTTCACGGCGCAGCTTAGCGCCCGCAGGTTTTTCGCTGCGGCGCGCGGTTTTTTCCCATGGCGCCGCGGAATCTCCCGGCATAAAGCGCCACAGCGCGAACAGTGTACCCAGCAACCCGAGCATCGCCAGGCTGTAGATCAGGCCGGCAGAGGTGCTGTGCTCCGCGGCAAAGCTGGCGGAGGGGGTGACGGTCACTTTCAGGTAGCTGCCCGGGACTGCAGCGGAAACCGCATTGCCTGCGGCGGCTTGCGCGGGAGAGTGCCAGAGCCCCCGTGCGGGGCCGCCGGCAAATTGCTGGTTCACCGCGATAGCGCCAGCATCGGTTTTCAGCTGATCCAGTTCCCGCGCAAACACGCCGAACGGTTGGCTGAGCAGCAGTGCGTCCCGCTGGGTGCCGAGGGCATAGTAAAGGCGCCACTTGTCATCGCCATCGCGCAGGAATTCCGGTTGCGGGGGCACCCCCTCGAGACTGCGCTTGAGCAGGTCGATCAGGGCAAAATTGAGCGGCGGCCGTCCGTTTCCCACCTGTAATTCTGCGGCGGTGAAGCGCTGTACCGATGCCTGCGGCAACAGGTCATTGCCGATGGCGGTGGTGCCGACGTTTTCCACCTTGCCGAGGGACGGCAGTTTCTGCTGCTGCAGGCTGAAGAACTGCTGCAGTTGCCGGGCGTGCGCGTCGGCCACTTGCTGACTGGCTGCGCGCACGCTTTCGCTATTGCGATCGGCGATAACATTGGTCAGCAGCAGGTGGCTGCCGCCGAACCAGGCTACTGCCGCCAGTAGCGCGGGGAGCAGCAGCTTGCTGTTAACCAGTGGTTTGTTTTCTGTCTGTGTTGTCGAAGCCACGAAATCTACCCGGACCAGTTTGCGTAAGCAGTTGTGTGCTTTTTGTTGTGTTGTTTGCGCGCGGCTCAGTGTCCGCCGAATGCGCGCTCGGCAATAATCCCCACCAGCTGTTTCGCCAGTTCGGTTTTCAGCGCCGCGGGCAGTGTCTGTTCACTGCTGCCGTCAATCACGATGACCTGGTTGCGATCGCTGTTGAAGCCCCCTTCGGGATTGCTCACATCGTTGGCGATGATCATGTCGAGATGCTTGCGCTGCAGTTTGCCGCGGGCGTGCTCCAGCACTTTTTCCGTTTCCGCGGCAAAGCCCACCACGAACGGCCGCAGGGCACTGCGGCCGGCGATATCGGCGACGATATCCGGGTTCTTTGTCAGCTGCAGTACGTCGGTGTCGTTGCCATCTTCCTTCTTTATTTTCTGCGCGGCGACCCTGGCCGGGCGGAAGTCCACCACCGCGGCGGCGGCAATAAAAATATCGCAGTGGTCGGCGGCCTCGTTGGCAGCCCTGTGCATATCGTCGGTGCTGACCACGTCCACCCGGGTCACGCCGGCCGGGGTAGCCAGTCGCACCGGGCCCGCAATCAGTGTCACTTCGGCACCGGCGCGGGTGGCGGCCTCGGCGATGGCGAACCCCATCTTGCCGGAGCTGTGGTTGCTGAGGTAGCGCACCGGGTCCAGCGCTTCGCGGGTGGGGCCGGCGGTGATCGCCACCCTCTTGCCCTTCAGTACCTGCTCCGGGGCAATGGTGTCGATCAGCCGCGCAACGATATCCAGCGGTTCGAGCATACGCCCGGGGCCGATATCGCCGCAGGCCTGGCTGCCGGCGCCGGGGCCGAGCAGGCTTACACCGCGGGCGTTGAGGGTCTGTGCATTGGCCTGGGTGGCCGGGTGGCGCCACATGGCCTGGTTCATGGCCGGGGCGAGAATCAACGGCGCCTCGCTGGCGAGGCACAGGGTGGATAGCAAGTCATCCGCCATGCCGGCGGCGAGCCGCGCCATCACACTGGCGCTGGCGGGCGCGATCAGGATCAGGTCGGCCCACTTGGCCAGTTCGATATGCCCCATGGCGGCTTCCGCGGCGGGGTCCAGCAGGTCGGTGTGTACCGGATTGCCGGACAGGGCCTGGAAGGTCAGCGGGCGCACGAACTCCTGGGCGCCGGCGGTCATGACCACGCGCACGCTGGCGCCGCGATCCTGGAGCCTCCGTACCAGGTCGGCGCTTTTATAGGCGGCGATGCCGCCGCTAACGCCCAGCAATATCCGTTTGTCGGCCAGGGAAGACATATTCTGTGGTTCCGATTCTGTGCAAGCGGGTAAGATTAGCATTTTAGCGCCGCCGGCAAGAAGTTTTGCGACTGCGGTGACCGTGCCGGGTATTAAGGGCACCGGCTCGCAGGGGAAGCGAGCATTTACTTATCGAGTTGGATTCAGGGAGGAATCATGGCCATTACGGACTGGCCGGCGGAGGAGCGTCCGCGGGAGAAGCTGTTACAGAAAGGCGCTGCGGCGCTGTCGGATGCGGAGTTGCTGGCGATTTTCCTGCGCACGGGGCTGCCGGGGGTATCGGCGGTGGACCTTGCGCGGCAGCTGCTGGCGGACTTTGGCGGCCTGCGGCCGTTGCTGGAGGCGGATCGCAAGGCGTTCTGTGCCGGCAAGGGGCTCGGCGACGCGAAGTTTGTACAGTTACAGGCTGTGCTGGAGATGGGCCGCCGGCACCTGGCGGAGGATCTTCGCCGCGAGAGTGCGCTGACCAGCCCCCAGGCGGTGCGTGACTACTTGGCCGCCCAGCTGCGCCACCGTACCCGCGAGGTGTTCTGCTGCTTGTTTCTGGACAGCCAACATCGGGTAATCGCCTACGAGGAGCTGTTCGAGGGCACCCTGAACGCGGCCAGCGTCTATCCCCGCGAGGTGGTGCAGGCGGCGCTGATGAAGGGTGCCGCAGCGGTCATCCTCGCCCACAACCACCCTTCCGGGGTCAGCGAGCCCAGCCAAGCGGATATCCACATCACCGAACGGCTGAAAGACGCCCTCGCCCTGGTGGATATCCGGGTGCTGGATCACCTGATAGTCGGTGAAGGTGGCGGCTGGTCCTTTGCCGAGCAGGGGCTTCT
>NZ_CAJXKH010000129.1 GCF_913055755.1 uncultured Microbulbifer sp. | reverse complement strand
GGAAAATACGCCGGCGACGGTAAAGCGTTTGGTGCGGGGGAAGATGCCGGCGGGGGTAATCACCACTTCCGGCAGGGTGAGAATGACGCTGTCGCCGGGAATCACGCCCAGCTGGCGGGCGAGAATGCGCCCGAGCACGATGTTGTAACTGCGGGATTCCAGGGTATCCAGACTGCCCATCAGCATGTGTTCGCCGACGGCGGAGACTTCCCGCAGCGCGACCGGATCCACCCCCTGGAACTCCACGCCCTGGGACTGGTTGTGGGCCCCCAGCAGGGCAAAGCCGCGCACAAACGGACTGGCGGCGACCACGTGCGGCTGCTGGCGCAGTGCCTCGGCATTCGTTTGCCAGTCTTCCAGCCCGTCCTTTTTCTCCACGAAGCCGTGGGGTACGACCGACAAAATGCGCGTCTTCAGCTCGCGGTCGAACCCGTTCATCACCGAGGTCACCACAATCAGCGCGAGTACCCCCAGCGCCATGCCCAGCAGGGAGAAACCGTTGATGAAGGATATGAATTGCTGCCGGCGGCGGGCGGCCACATAGCGCAGGCCGATATAGAGCGGAACTGGTTTTATCATGTAGCTGATTTAAGCGGAAAAACGCCAAGAAATCCAAGTATTTACGCACATTACGCGGCGCTGCGAGCAGTTTGGACAACGCGGTTCAGCGCGGATTCCACTTCAGCAGATTTTTCTCCAGCAACTTCAGCTTTGCGTCATCCCAGCCCCCGGGCTCGACCAGGTGATACCAGGCGTCAACATAGTCCGCCGGTGCGTAGCTGTGCCCGAAACCCATGGGCGCGACACCGGCGTGCATATCCATCGCCAGCTGCAGCATGGTCACGATGGGGTACCACTGCAGGTCGCTGGAAACATCCCGCGCCCGCGGTGCGCGCATCCACGCCGGCCGGCGGTAGGCTGCGGCGGGGTCGAAAAACACAATCGGGTCGCTGCCGTGCTGGAGGTAGGCGATGCGGAAATGCCCCCAGGGCACGCTGCCCTTGTCGTAGCCGCCGAAGTGATTGCCAAACCGCACCATGGCACCGCCGCGAAACTGTGGCAGCCACGCCGGTGAGCCCGGGTCGCGTTTGGCGGTAACCTCGCGCCAGGTATCGCTGCGGAACGGCGGCCCGGTCCACAGTGCACCGTGAAAGGGGTCGTCCACTATGTCGTAGAAATCAAACGAGCGGTCGGAATTCAACGCGCCAAGACTCAGGCCGAAGAGGTAGAGTTTCGGGCGCGTCTGCCGGGGCAGCCGGTGCCAGTAACCGTAAATACTGTGGAACAGCGCCTCCGCGGTTTCCCGTCCGTAGGCATCCTCGGTCATCAGCGAAATGGGGCTCGGAAGATAGGAGTACTGCCCCGCCACGCTGGCAACGTCGCCCCGCAGCAGGTATTCGATGGCGTTGATTGCACCGGGGTCCACCCAGCCGGTACCGGTAGGCGTGATCAGGATCAGGTAACTGCGCTCGAAGCCCCCTACCCGCTTGAGTTCTTCCAGCGCCAGCTGTGCCCGCTGCGCCGGGGTCTCCGCGGCATTCAGGCCCACATAGACCCGGATGGGATCGTCCGCAATACCGGTCACCTCGGCAATGTCTTTAGCGGTGGGCCCGAGGGCCAGATAGCGCCGCCCCTGGTGCCCCATATCCTGCCACCGCACCAGGGACTCGGCGCTGCCCGCTTTCATCGGGTCCGTGGGCGTGGCCATATCCGGCACCACATTCGCATCCAGCTGCTGATAGATCCTGTCGACGCGCTTGAGTGCGGCGGTGAGCAGTACATCGTTGATCGCCGCCCAGAACAGCCCGGCAACCACCAACAGGCCCAGGATTGCCGAAATGCGCCGCGGCGCCCTGCGCTCCAGCCTGCCGGACACGAAATAAAACAGGTGCCGGAACAGCTTTGCCAGCAACAGGAAAACCAGGAATACCGCTGCGGCGACCGCAGCCACGGTGATGACGCGGACGCCGGGCGCCGGCTCCAGCCCCATCAGCGCGCGCACGGCGTTCTGCCAGTGGCTCGCCCGCCACAGGAACCCGATCACCAGCAGGCCGCAGATACCGCCCGCTATCCAGCGCAGCAGGCGCTGCAAACGCGGACTGCCGAACGGCAGCTCGAGGAAGCCCCACAACCACTCGAGAAACACGCCCACCCCGTAACCCGCGGCGAGCGCGATACCGGATATGACGCCCTGGGTAACCCCTTCCCGGGGAATAAGGGAAGGTGTCAGTGACAGGGCAAAGAACAGGGTTCCAAGCAGCAACCCCGCGGTAGAAAAGAAAAATCTGGATTTCATCCATGAATGCCAAAACAAGCGCTCAAAAATTAGCCTAGCACAGCGCTTTGTCGCCGTTTCCGCAAGCCTGAACAGCAGAGCAGAGCCGGCCGCGGGCGAGGAAAAACGTGAAGAAATCCGCGTGTTTGGGCACAATATCTGCTTTAATGGTTGCCAATTCAGATAACAACTACCCGGAGAAGGACCCATGTTCAGCAGCCTCCGCAAACAACTCCCCGCCCTGGCCGGTGCCGCCTGTCTGGCACTGTCTGCCGCTACCTTCGCAGAAACCCTCGAAGTGCCGGTTGGCGCCCAGGGCAGCGATACCTACGTAGAGCGGGTTCGCGGTCTCAAGAAACACGAAGTCACTGCCCGCCTGGGCGAGCCCCTGAATATCATGGGCCCGGTGGGAGAACCCGCCATTACGCGCTGGGAATATGCCGACTTCTACGTGTACTTTGAGCGGGATGTTGCGCTGCACACGGTCAAGAAGCACCGGGGTTAACCCGGGGCAAATAAAAAAGGGCGGCAACCTCACGGGTTGCCGCCCTTTTTTATTTGCCGGCTTTATTGCCGGCAGTCCAAGCCCCTGCCGGATAGCAGCGCGAGCAATCTCAATAGAGAAAGGTCGCGGTACCGGTGGCAATCAGGTCCTGCGCATCGTTGTGCAGTTCCATCCGCGTCACCACCAGTTTGTTTCCCACCCTCAGTACCGTGCCACTGCAGATAAAGTGCTGGCCGCGCCCGGGCTTGAGGTAATCCACCCGCATATCAACGGTACCCAGCCGCGTCAGGCGCTGGACTTTTTCTTCCCACTCGATGGCGCCACCCATCCGATGGTAGGCCGCCACCATTGCCGTCAATCCACCAACCGTATCCAGTGCGGTTGCGATTACCCCGCCGTGCAGGATGTTGGTCCAGCTGTTGCCGATCAGCTCCGGCTTCAGCGAGAAAGCGGCAGACAGGATCTGCTGCTCCAGATCGAAGTCGTGCAGCTCCAGGCCAATTTCCTGGATAAAGGGAATCTGCTTGAAGATTCCCTCTACCAGCCCGCGGAACTCCTGTGGAGACGGCTCGCTCACAGCCGGGTAATCCGGTTGAGGCCGTCCAGTGCCGCACTGCGATAGGCTTCGGCCATGGTCGGGTAGTTGAACGTGGTGTTCACGAAGAAATCGATGGTGTTGTTCGGCGCCGGCTGTTTCATGATCGCCTGGCCGATATGCACGATCTCCGCCGCCTCGGCACCGAAGCAGTGAATGCCGAGAATTTCCCGGGTTTCGATATGGAACAGGATTTTCAGCATGCCCACGCGCTCGCCGGAAATCTGTGCCCGCGCGGTGTGCTTGAACAGTGCACGGCCCACTTCATAGGGCACCTTGGCATTGGTGAGCTCGGTTTCCGTTTTACCCACCGAAGAAATCTCCGGCAGCGTGTAAATGCCGGTGGGAGCATCCTCGATTACCCGGTGGCCGCGCCCGGCAATGGCAGATGCCACTGCCCTGCCCTGGTCGTAGGAAGCGCTGGCCAGGCTCGGCCAGCCGATCACGTCGCCCACCGCGTAAATATTTTCCACCGAGCTGCAGTAGTGTTCGTCCACCGCCAGCTGTCCGCGGTGGTTGGCCTCGAGGCCGACATTCTCCAGCCCCAGGCTGCCGGTGTTACCGGAGCGGCCGTTACACCACAGCAGGGCATCTGCAGAAATGCGCTTGCCGGATTGCATTTCCATCACCACACCGCGATCGGTACCGGTTACCTTGGCGTATTCCTCGCGGTGACGCACGGTGACGCCCATATCCCGCAGGTGATAGCTCAGGGCATCGGAGATTTCGTCGTCGAGGAATTCCAGCAGGTGTCCGCGGCTGTTGATCAGGTCTACCTTGATCCCGAGCCCGGCAAAAATCGATGCGTATTCACAGCCGATCACACCGGCGCCGTAGATGATGATGGCCTGCGGCGTGTGCTCCATATCCAGGATGGTATCGCTGTCATAAATGCGCTCGTGGTTGAAGTCCACATCCGCGGGGCGATACGGGCGCGAGCCGGTGGCGATCACAAACTTGTCTGCGGTTACGATTTCCCGCGCGCCGTCCATCAGCTGCACGACCACACTGTCGGCATCCCGGAACTTGGCATCGCCGACGATCAGGTCGACGCGGTTGCGCGCGTAAAAACTGGTGTGCATTTCCACCTGATAGGAAATGACCTTGTTCACCGTGCGCATTACCTGCGGGAAAGTCAGCCGGCGCGGCTCACCCAGTGCGCGGAAAACGCTCTGGGTGTTGTAGCGCATCAGCTGTTTTACCGAGTGGCGCAGCGCCTTGGATGGAATGGTCCCCTTGTGGGTACAGTTGCCACCAACTGCCGGGGTGCGCTCGATTACCGCAACGCGCATCCCTTTCTTTGCGGCACTCATGGCCGCTGCTTCACCGGCCGGGCCGGAGCCGATTACCACCAGATCGTACTTGGATTCTGCCATCGAACTTCAGTCTTGGTTATTTGATTGTTATTGCATCATGCGGGCTTGCGCGCGACGAATCGGGACTCAAACCCGGCGTTTGGTCGCATCGTAAGCCAGATCGGATTCGGACGCAGCCTTAGCCTGCGCAATCTTGCGCTGGCGCTCCTGCTCCTTTTCACACTCCTGGTCATCTCCGCCGCAGATATCGCAATCTCTTTTCATGCCAATCTTGTTCAGGCCACCACAGGAGCCTTTCAGCGGTTTGTTCTGGACGATTGCCCCCAGCGCCATGCCGGTCACAATCAGCACCAGAATCACAAATGCGAGAATATAAATAGCCACGGTTACCTCCCCTGACTTTCAAGATAGGGACGAAAGGCCGCGCTGTAGCGCTCTTCGAAGCCGTCATCCGCTTTTACCAGCAGAAACACGGCGAGGCCTTCTTCCTCTGCCAATTTTAACGCAGCATCCGCGCCCATCACATTGAGCGCTGTTGCCAGGCCATCGGCCTCGGCACAGTTATCCGCAATCACCGTTACCGATGCCAGTTTGTGCTCGACCGGGCGGCCGCTCCTGGGATCAATGGTGTGCGCGTAGCGCTTGCCATCGCGCTCATAGTAATTGCGATAGTCTCCGGACGTCGCCACCGCCTTGCCACTGACCTGGATCGGCTTCTGCACCACCTGGCCCGCGGTCGGGCGTTCGATGCCGATACGCCACGGATTGCCCTGGGGGTTAACGCCTGCGGTACGCAGCTCGCCACCCACTTCCACCAGGTAGTTGTCGATCCCCTTTGATTCCAGCAACCGGGCAACCCGGTCAACACCGTGCCCCTTGGCGATAGCGGACAGGTCGATAGCCACCGGTCGGCTCTTGCTCAGCGTAAGCCCTTCGAGCGTGAGTGCATCGGAGCCAAGCACCTGCTGCAACTGTGCGATCTGGGCATCATCCGGCACCGCCTGCGGCTCCGGCTTGGGACCAAAGCCCCACAGATTGACCAGCGGGCCGACGGTGACATCGAAGGCACCGTGGCTGCGCTGATGGATGGACAGGGCGCGCGCGATCACATCCGCAAGATGCTCAGACACCTCCACCGCCTCGCCGACCGCCGCGCCGTTGAAACGCATCAGTTCGGAATCCGGGATGTAGGTGGACATCTCCTGGTTGACCGCCTCGAGTTCCGCGTCGATCGCCGACTGCAGGATCGCCTTCTCGATACCGGCCGGTACCTGCACCACGGTGATGTGGTAGCTGGTGCCCATGGTCGGTCCAGTCAGCTTCCAGTCGCGGCTGCTGTCGACACAGGACGCGAGCACCAGCGCCAGCAATGCCAGGGCAATACTGGCAATCCCCTTGTTTACAAACAAAAACAGGGCCGAAAGCTGCGGCCCTGTTTTTGTGGTTGTTATACCAGAACGATGCATACGACTATCAGCCGCCGAAATCGTCGAGCAGGATGTTCTCATCCTCTACGCCCAGGTCTTTCAGCATGTTGATCACCGCCGCGTTCATCATGGGCGGCCCACACATGTAGTACTCACAGTCTTCCGGCGCCGGGTGGTCCTTCAGGTAGTTTTCGTACACTACGTTGTGGATGAAGCCGGTGTAACCGGTCCAGTTATCTTCCGGCTGCGGATCCGACAGGGCGATGTGCCACTTGAAGTTGTCGAACTCGTCCTGCAGGCCGTTGTAGTCGTCCTCGTAGAACATCTCGCGCAGGGAGCGCGCACCGTACCAGAAGCTGATCTTGCGGGTGCTGTGCAGACGCTTCAGCTGGTCGAAGATGTGCGAGCGCATCGGCGCCATACCGGCACCACCACCGATGAAGACCATCTCGTTGTCGGTTTCCTTGGCGAAGAACTCACCGAAGGGACCGTACACGCGCATCTTGTCGCCCGGCTTCAGGTTGAAGACGTAGGAAGACATCTGGCCCGGGGGAATACCCTCGGTGCGCGGCGGCGGAGTAGCGATACGGATGTTGAACTTAACAACGCCCTTCTCTTCCGGGTAGTTGGCCATGGAGTAAGCGCGCACCACCGGTTCGGTAACCTTGGACTCCAGCTTGAAGAAGCCGAAGTGTTCCCAGTCGCCACGGTACTCTTCGTCGATATCGAAATCGGAGAATTTCACGTGGTGGGGCGGCGCTTCCAGCTGGACGTAACCACCCGCGCGGAAGTCGACGTTCTCGCCTTCCGGCAGTTTCAGGGTCAGCTCTTTAATGAAGGTGGCCACGTTGGGGTTGGATTCCACAGTGCATTCCCACTGCTTCACACCGAACACCTCTTCCGGCACTTCGATCTTCATGTCCTGCTTTACTGCAACCTGACAGGACAGACGCTTGCCCTGCTTCGCTTCACGCGGGGTGAAGTGCGCAGCTTCGGTCGGCAGCATATCGCCACCGCCTTCCATCACCTTGCACACGCACTGGGCGCAGCTACCGCCACCGCCACAGGCAGAGGCCAGGAACAGGTTGTTGGCAGCCAGGGTCTGCAGCAGCTTGCCACCAGCCGGCACGGTGAGGGTTTTCTCACCGTTGACCAGGATGTTGACGTCGCCGGTGTTCACCAGGCGCGAGCGGGCAACCAGAATGATTGCCACCAGCGCCAGCACGATCACGGTGAACATGCCTACGCCGAAATAAATATCCGTTAATTCCATGTTATTCGACCTCCCCGCTTAGATATCGATGCCGCCGAAGGACATGAAGCCCAGCGACATGAGACCAACGGTAATGAAGGTGATACCCAGGCCTTTCAGGCCTTCCGGTACATCGCTGTACTTCATGCGCTCGCGGATACCGGCCAGTGCGGTAATCGCCAGTGCCCAGCCGAGGCCGGCGCCGAAGCCGTAGGCAACACTTTCACCAAAATTGTATTCGCGCTCCACCATGAACAGTGACGCACCCATGATGGCGCAGTTCACGGTAATCAGCGGCAGGAACACACCCAGGGCGTTGTAGAGCGCCGGTACATATTTATCCAGGAACATTTCCAGGATCTGTACCAGTGCTGCAATTACGCCGATGTAAGACAGCAGGCCGAGGAAGCTCAGGTCCACGTCCGGGTAGCCGGCCCAGGCCAGCGCGCCGTCTTTCAGCAGGTAGGTGTAAATCAGGTTGTTAACCGGAACGGTAATGGTCAGCACCACGATAACCGCAACGCCAAGGCCAACCGCCGCTTCGACCTTCTTGGAAACCGCGAGGAAGGTACACATCCCGAGGAAGAAGGCCAGCGCCATGTTTTCTACGAAAACGGCGCGGATGATCAGAGAAATAAAATGTTCCATCTATCAGGCCTCCTGTTGCGCCAGCGGCACTTTAGAGTTGGACGTAATCTTGAACTCGTCCTCTTCCACCTGCGCCGGCTTCCAGGTACGGATTGCCCAGATGAACAGACCGATCAGGAAGAAAGCGCTCGGCGGCAGCAGCAGCATACCGTTGGGCACGTACCAGCCACCGTTGTTCACGGTAGACAGGATTTCGATGCCCATCAGCTTGCCAGCGCCGAAGAGTTCACGAACGACCGCGAGGCCAATCAGGATGACACTGTAACCCAGACCGTTACCGATACCGTCGAAGAAGCTGTCCTTGGGACCGTGCTTCATGGCAAGCGCTTCCGCGCGGCCCATCAGGATACAGTT
>NZ_CAJXKH010000128.1 GCF_913055755.1 uncultured Microbulbifer sp. | reverse complement strand
ACGACGGGAGGCATTGCGGGTGAAGTTGGTGAGGGTTTCCCCCCAGACCTTGTCATTGGGCGCGGATATGCGCAGCCCGTCGGGCGTATCCAGCTCGGTGGTGAACAAACCCACCTTGCGCACGGTGCCGATGGTGCTGCCGAACTGGATGGTCTCGCCCACCCGGAAGGGGCGCAGCCCCAGCAGCACAAAGCCGGCGGCAATACTCTGCAATGTATCTTTCAGGGCCAGACCTACGGCGATACCGGCGGCACCCAGCAGGGCAACCAGGCTGGTGGTGTTGGCACCAAAAATATCCAGCACCACCAGGCCGCCAACGATATAGGTACCCCACACCGCGAGGGTTTCCAGTACCGGCACCAGGGTTTCATCGACACCCCGTTCGGTCAGCCGGTTCACCGCGCGGCTGACCAGCTTGGCCGCCAGCCAGGTCACCACCAGCGCCAGCAATGCCCAGAGGATATTCAGCCCCACGGAAATGACCATGGGCCACAGGGCTTCGAGTTGTTCCCTCAGGTGTTCCATCTATTTTCTCCTTTTCGTGACCAGTGAACGGTCGCAGCCTTGGCGATCATGCAACCGGGCTAGCATAGGGCAACTGCGATTACATTGCATCGCACCCGCCGGCAAACTTGTGACATCAACAAGTGGAGGGAAAAGAAAAGCGAGTAGCGCCTAGGCGGCAACGGAGAAAAAGTAGTGATCGATGATGCGCAGGATCAGCAGGGTCAACACCAGGATAAAAACGATATTTCTCCGGTTCATGCCGTATCTCCGGCTTCGCCGAGGCCCGGCAGAACCAACAGCCCCTCCTGCACCAGCCAGTCCCGTGACTCCCGCAGCATATCTCGCAGTGCCACTTCTGCCCGGTAATCCAGTTCGCGGTGCGCCCTGCCGGAACTTGCGCACACCCGCCGGGTAATCATCGCCGCTTTCTCCGGGGTGATCGCGGGCTCGCGTCCAGTAAACCGGGAGAGAAGGTCGTTGACGCCAGCCACCGCACGGATGGCCAACGCGGGTGTGGTGCGCCGGGGAGCCGGCTTGCCCACCAGTTCCGCTATCTGGCTGAAAAAGTCCAGGAAACTGGCGTCGGTACCGGCGAGGATATAGTTCTCACCGCTGCGGCCTTTGTGGAAAGCACTGATGTGTGCCCTGGCCACTTCTCCCGCGTGACAGAAGGAGCCGGATCCCGGCGGCACCCCGGGAAGACGGTCCTCCGCGAGCAGGAAAAACGTCTGCGCCCAGCTGGACCTGTCGTACTTGCCGACAATGCCACAGGGGTTCAGAAATACCGCGTCCAGGCCGCGGCCAATTTCTTCCCGCACCGCGAGTTCCGCGCGCTTTTTGCTGTACAGGTAGTGGTGGCGCGGGTCGTCCGCCAGTTGCGGGCTGTCCTCGGTGATGGTGTTGCCATGGTAGCCATAGGCGGATATCGAGCTGGTTACGATCATGCGTCCCGGTTTTGCCTGCGCGGCAAAGTGCTCCCGCGCCGCGCGCGCCATATTCGCCGATCCCTCTACATTGTCCCGCCACTGCCGTGCGTTGCCGCCGCGCCACATGCTGGTATTCGCGGCCATGTGGAACACCGCATCCAGGTTGTGCGGCAGGGCCGAAAGCAGGGCATCGGGATCTTCCAGAGAGGCCTGCACCAGCTCGACGTCCAACTGCTGCAACAGCGACGTATCCGACCCGGCCCTATGCATGGCGGTCACCTGCCATCCATCCCGCAATAACTGTTCGATCAGATTGGCTCCGAGAAAGCCGGTACCGCCGGTGACAAATGCGCGCATAAAATTATTTTCTTGCAGTGAGTTTCGGGCCCGGCAAGGGGCGCCAAACAGTTTATTTCAATTGCATGCCCAATCGCGCCGCGAGGAATGCGTATTGATTGGTAAAGTCTTCCACCTGCATCCACACCGGCTTGCCGGCACCGTGCCCCGCGCGAGTCTCCACCGCGAGATAGATGGGCTTGTCACAACCCTGGTCCCGCTGCAGAGCGGCGGCAAACTTGTAGCTGTGCCAGGGCACGACCCGGTCGTCGCGGTCGGCGGTGGTAATCAGGGTTGCGGGATAACAGGTGCCCTTGCGGGTGTTGTGCACCGGTGAGTAGGCATGCAGCGCCGCGAACTCGTCCTTGTTCTCGGACAGGCCATAATCGCTTGACCACTGGCGCGCGTTGGCCGAGGCGGTGTGATAGCGCAGCATATCCAGCACCCCCACAATCGGCAGTGCCGCAGCAAACAGCTCCGGGCGCTGTACTTCGGTCGCGCCGACCAGCAGGCCGCCGTTGGAGCGCCCCATAATGGCGAGTTTTTCCGGTGTGGTTACTTTGTTGTCGATCAGCCACTCCGCGGCGGCAATAAAATCATCGAACACATTCTGCTTCTGCAACTTGGTGCCCGCCTTGTGCCAGTCACCACCGTATTCGCTGCCACCGCGCAGGTTGACCATGGCAAAGGTGCCGCCCATGTCCAGCCAGCCGGCGAAACGGGTATAGAAACGCGGAAGCTGCGCGGCGTTGAAGCCGCCATAGCCATACAGCAGCGTCGGGTTGCTGCCGTCGTGCTTGATGCCCTTTTTATGCACCAGAAACATCGGCACCCTGGTGCCGTCCTTGCTCTTCAGGAACTCCTGGCTGATGGTGTATTCGGAAAAATCAGCGGGGTAATCCGGCGCTTTGACTTTTTCAGTTTTTCCACTGGCAACGTCCAGCTTGTATATGCTGGGCGGGGTGAGGAAGTTACTGAAGGAGTAGTAGGTTTCCGGATCATCGGGCTCGCCGTAAAAGCCTTCCACGGTACCCATACCCGGCAGCTCCAGTTCGTACTGTTGCTTGCCATCGAGATCCGTCACCACCACTTTGGATTTTGCATCCTGCAGGTAGTGCAGCACGAAACGCCCACCAATCAGGCTCGCACTCTGCAGCGCGTTTCGGGTTTCCGGCACCAGGGTTTTCCAGTTGGATTTTTCCGGCTTGTCGAGATCAACGGCAATAATGCGGCCGTTGGTGGCGTCGGCGTTGGTCTCGAAATAGAAGGTCCTGCCGCTGTTCCCCAGGTAGGTGTAGAGCGCATCCCAGTCATCCAGCAGTTTGACTACCCCGGCTTGTTTGTTTTTCAGATCCCGGTAATAGATGCCATTGCTGTCGTAGCCATCGAAAATCCCGAAAATCAGATAGTCGCCATCGTCACTGACCTGGGCTTCCGGGTTGCGGGTGGCGTGATCACTAATCTCGTATACCAGCTGGTCCCTGTTCTGGGGGTCGCCGATTTTGTGAAAATAGACAGACACCTGTTTGCTGTCGTCGGCGCTGCCATCCTTGTTAAACGGATAACGGCTGTAGTAAAAGCCGGATTCATCCTTGGCCCAGCTGGCACCGCTGAATTTGATGCCGCGCAGCCGGTCCGGAAGCTGGCGCCGGGTTTTCAGGTCGCGCACATGGTAGTCGGTCCAGTCGGTACCGCCGTCGGAGGTACCATAGGCCAGATAGCGGCCGTTGGGACTCACGGCATAGCGCCGGGCGGCGACGGTACCGTCCTTGCTCAGGGTACGCGGGTCGAGTACCACGCCGCCTTCCTTGCGAATGTCGCCGGTGCTGTAGAAAACGCTCTGGTCCCAGCTGCCGTCGTTGTATTCGTAGAATACCTGGCCCGCCTTTTTGTAGGGCACGCCATAGCGTTCGTACTGCCACAGCTCGGTCAGGCGATCATTGATTTTCTGCCAGCCGGGCAGGGCCTTGAGTTTCGGCAGTGCATAATCATTCTGTGCTTCCACCCACTGCTTTACGTCCCGGGAGTCCAGGTTTTCCAGCCAGCGGTAGGGGTCACTGACCCGGGTGCCGAAATAGTCGTCCTGCTGGTCGACGGTGGGGGTAGCGGGATACTGCGTGGCGGCCAGGGCCGCGGCGCTGGCTGCAATGCCAGCGGCCAGTGCCAGGAGGGCTTTTTTCATTGCAACTGGTCCGGTTTTTTCATCGTTTTCATTGCGCTAATCTAGGGCATTCTGCGCCCGTGAGCTACCGGGCTGCGCCAAGTTTAGAAGAGGTTTTCGATGAAAGGACTGATACAGCGGGTAAGCCACGCACGGGTTGAAGTGGGTGGCGAGACCGTGGGCGCCATCGATCACGGGATCCTGCTGTTGCTGGGGGTAGAGGCGACCGACACCCGCGAACTGGCCGACAAGCTGCTGCACAAGGTGCTGCACTACCGCATATTCGGCGATGATCAGGGCAAGATGAACCGCAATGTGCAGCAGGCGGGCGGCGGCCTGCTGGTGGTCAGCCAGTTCACCCTGGTAGCGGATACCGCGAGGGGGCTGCGCCCCAGTTTCAGCCGCGGTGCCAGCCCGCAGCAGGCGGAAGAACTGTACACGTACTTCGTCGAGCAGGCGCGACTGAAACTGCCCGGCGTGGCCTGCGGTCAGTTTGCCGCAGACATGCAGGTATCGCTCTGCAACGATGGCCCGGTAACCTTTTTGCTGGAAGTCTGAGCGCGCTTGTTCAGCGCTTCCAGCCTCTCCTTGCGCTGCGCCTTCGGCAGGTCGCCCAGCTGCTCCACCGCCTGGTAGAAACGCTCCCAGTCACTGCCGCTGTCCTTGTACAGTTGTACAAAAGCCGGCACCCGGGACTGGTATTCGCTGACCAGCGCCAGGGTGGCGTTGTTGGTCTTCTCGATCATGGTCGCGAAGCGCTTGTCCTGCTGCCAGCCCTCGGACAATTTGCGATAGCAGTAACGCAGCCGCTGCAGGGTTTGCGCCTTCTCAGCGCGCTTTTGTTCATCACTGACATCCGACTTGTACAGTGTCTGCAGCCGTTTGCGCGCACTGACCATCAGGCCGTTGATACGGCGCGCCTGCTCGACGCTTGCCACCTTGGGCTTCGGCATGCCCTGGCGGCGGCGCCACTCCGGCAGCGCAATCTGTGAAACCGCGGTGGCAAAACTTTCGTTGAAGCGGGTATCGCCGGAGATATACACCCTGCGGTGTGCCAGCTCGTGAAACAGCAGCGCGGCGAGGCGGTCCGGCTTCCAGTCCACGAAGCTCGACAGTATCGGATCGTCGAACCACCCCAGGGTGCTGTAGGCGGGCACCGGTCCCAGGTAGACGTCATAGCCTTCCGCCCGCAGTCGCCCGGCCTGCACCTGCGCATCTGCCTTGTCGAAGTAACCGCGATAGCTGGCGCAGCCCGCTATGGGATAACACCAGCGTTTCGGCGACAGGGAAAACTCCGGCGCCGCGATCAGGTTCCACAGGGGGTATTCGTCATCCAGTTTGGTGAAATCACTGTAGGCGCTGCCCACCGGCAGGTGTAATTCAGCGTGCGCATAGGCGCGGATCGACTGCACCCACTGCAGCTGGGTTTTCAGTTTTGGGGCGGTGTGCTCGTCCTGCACCAGGCGATCGATGGACTTGCGCCCGGCGAGGATTTTCAGCTGGCCGGCGGCCGCCTGGGAATAGAAGTGCACGGTTTCGCAGGCGCTCAGCAGGCTGCAGAGTGAAAGCAGTAGGCAAACGCGCCATATCCCACAGGTCCGCGCGACAGCAGCTAACTTTATCTGCGGAAGGAAAGTATTCCGGTATTCGTCCATGCTGCCTGTCGCCGCCGTCAGTCTCGTGTTTGCCCTGGTACTCAGCGCCGTGCTGTGGGTTTATCTGGTGCGGGTGGGATTTGCCCAGTCCACCGTACACGGTATCGTGGCGATTATTCTGCCGCCGATTGCGCTGCTGATGCTGTTGCCGCACTGGCGCAAATTCCGCGAACTTTTTCTGCTGGCATTTGCCGCGCTCGGATTCATCAGCTTAGCTGCAATCCTCGGCTGAGCAACGCTCGGGAGGGAATTGACCCGCGCCACCGGTCACCGGCGGCACGGCAATACGGGAAACAGACGTCTGCGCGAGCGCCCGTCAGTCCCGCTCCGGTTCCTCTTCCTTGTTGCCGCGCTTGATCCAGCGTCCGCACAGAATCCCCACCTCGAACAGCAACCACATGGGTACGGCCAGCAGGGTCTGGGAAATCACATCCGGCGGGGTCAACAGCATGCCCAGGGCAAAGCACGCGACGATGACGTAGGGGCGTTTTTTGGCGAGGTCCCTGGCGGTGACGGCACCGCTCCAGATCAGCACCACGGTGGCGATGGGGATCTCGAAGGCAAAGCCGAAGGCGAAAAACAGCTTGAGCGCCAGATCGAGATACATGCGGATATCCGGCAGTACCTTGATGTCCGCATCCGCGGAGCTGATAAAGAATTCGAAGATAATCGGGAAGACCACGAAGTACGCAAAGGCCATACCCGCGTAAAACAGGAACACGCTGGAAATCATCAGCGGCGCGATCAGCCGCTTTTCGTTGCGATACAGCCCCGGGGCGATAAAGGCCCAAAACTGGAACAGCACGAAGGGGATGGAAACGAAAAATGCCAGTACGAAGGTGGTCTTGAACGGGGTCAGGAAGGGGGAGGTCACTTCCGTGGCGATCATTCCCGCACCCTCGGTCAGGCGCGCCTGCAGCGGGTCGGCGACAAAATCGTAGATTTCGTTGGCGAAGGGCACCATACAGGCAAAAATCGCAACCACCACCAGCAGGGTTTTCAGCAGGCGGTCGCGCAGCTCGATCAGGTGCTCGACAAACGGCTGGGCCTTTTCATTCATGGAGGCTTGGTTACTCATGGGCGCTTGTCTTCCGCTTCGCCAGAGTCGGATTCCGACAAGTTACTTTGCTTGCCGGAGTCGCCTTCACCATCTTCCACAAGATCTTCCTCGTAACTGAAATGGTTCGGGTGATGCGGGTTGAACTCCGGATCTCCGTGGTCGTGCAGGTGTTCCGGGTATTCCGGATCTTCCAGATCGGAATCGTCCTCGTCTTCCTCCGGCAGGTAGTCGTCGGCGAGCTTTTCCGGCTGATCCTCTTCCGGCAGGTAATCGGCGGCATTGCGGCGCTGGTCGGCTTCAACATCCACCTGCTGCTCCGCCTGTGCGCGGACCTTTTTCAGGTCCTCCTCGAACTTCTGCTCCGCCTGCTTGAAGTTGCGCTCCATTTCCTCCTGGCTCTCGCGCAATTCCTTCAACACACGCTCGTTGTGCAGCTCGCGGCGAATCTCGTCCGCGCCCACTTCCCGCTCCAGTTCATCCTTGGCACTGGAGAGCGTGTTCTTGATCTGGTTCCACCAGCGCACCGAGGTGCGCACGGCGTCGGGCAGCCGCTCGGGCCCGATCACCACCAGACCGACGATACCCACCAGCAGCAGTTCAAAAAAGCCGATATCAAACACGTGTTGCGCTCACCCTGTGAACCGCCAGGCGGTTACTTGTCCTGAGACTGCTTATCTTCAGCGGATTCTTTCTGCTGCGGCTTGACCTGCTCGTCCTTGCCCAGCAGCTCCGGATCCTTGTCCTCTTCCTCGCCCGGCTTGTTCTTGTCCTCATCCTTCATGGCTTTCTTGAAGCCCTTGATTGCGCCGCCCAGGTCGCCGCCGAGGTTGCGCAGACGCTTGGTGCCGAAGATCAGCAGTACGATGACCAGCAGAATGAGTAATTGTTGCCAGCTAATGCCCATGAGATGCTCCTGATAATTCTCAATGCCTGGCGCCGATACCGGCTGGCGCCCTGTTAAATTACAGTGCCGATTAAATCAGCTTTTCTGTCGCGCGGCCTTCTCGTCCAGCCCGGACAGGCCGAAGCGACGCCCCAGCTCGTCGAGTACCGCGCGGGAATCGGTTCCCAGATGCGCCAGCATCACCAGCGAATGAAACCAGAGATCCGCGGTTTCACCAATCAGTGCACGGTGCTCCGCAGACTCCAGGTCCCTGCCTTCCGCATCCTTGGCGGCGATGACCAGCTCGGTGGCCTCTTCGCCCACCTTCTCCAGAATCTTGTTCAGGCCCTTGTGGTGCAGGGAGGCGACATAAGACGAATCCCCATCTCCCTGCTGCATGCGCAGGCGCAGCACCCGGTCCAGTTGTGTCAGCATGTCACTCATGTAGAAAGGTCATCCGTCCGCTCGGTAGATTTCTTTGGGGTCGGCAATTACCGGCTGGTTGGTCTGCCATTCACCGTCTGTCAGCACCCGGTAAAAACAGCTGGTGCGCCCGGTGTGGCAGGCGATGCCGCCCAGTTGCTCAACTACCAGTACCAGGGTGTCGCCATCGCAGTCGAGACGGATTTCCCGCACCTGCTGTACGTGGCCGGAGGTCTCGCCCTTGCGCCACAGTTTGCCGCGGGAGCGGGACCAGTAAACCGCGCGGCCCTCTGCGGCGGTGAGACGCAGGGACTCGGCGTTCATCCAGGCCATCATCAATACCCGGCCGGTTTTGAAATCCTGGGCAATGGCAGGCACCAGACCGTCGCTGTTCCATTTGACCGCTTGGGTGAAGTCAGTGTCGCTCACGGTTCGGGTCCTTACTGCATTCGATAGTGTAGGCTGCCGGGACGCGGCCCCGGCGGCCATTTTATTCCCCGGATCGGGGTTGTTGGGCACGCTGCGCTTTGCCCAACCTACGGCGTTGGTCGTAGGAGCCTGCTTGCAGGCGAAAATGGCCGGAGCCTCGAACGG
>NZ_CAJXKH010000127.1 GCF_913055755.1 uncultured Microbulbifer sp. | reverse complement strand
GCACCGCCACTTCCACGGTGTGCAGGCCCTTGGCAAAAATTTCTTCCGCGACAAACTTGCCGTCGCTGCCCACCGGAATTTCGCGGCCCGCCAGCCACACACTGTGATTCGGCGGGATCTGCTCGCCGTTGACCAGCACCGCATTGCCGCTCACCGGAATATTCTGTTCCGCCAGGCGGTTTTCACCGTAGCCCACCAGCAGTTCATTTTCGGTGGTGGCTTGCTGTAGCTGCGGCTCGAAGTTATCCACAATCCACAATGTCTGCGGGCGGGTTTCGTCGAAGCGCTGTTTCCAGTCGTACACCCGCAACACATATTGCAGTTTTTTCAGCGGTGCCTGGAAGGAATCAAAATCCGCGTCCCAGCTGCCCTCACCGTTCTGGTCGAGGGTGACAACCGCCAGCGGCGCATCGCGCAGGGACTGCTCTTCCTCGAAAATCCGCACTTCCGCGCGGGTGATGTAGGACGGGTAGTTGGTGTAGCGCTTGAACTGCACCCGGCTTTCCGCCAGCTCCGTGTCCGGATTGTCGGTGTAGCGGAGGGTACTCGGGAATGCAGTGACGTTCAGGCGCGGCTGCATGGCCTGGTTGTCGAAACGGAACTGGATATTGGCCTGTTCCAGGGCGACGTCGGTGCAGCGTTGCAGGTCCGCGGAATTTTTATAGGGATCGTATTCCGGTGCACCGTCCACGGTGATGCGCATCAGGTTCAGGGCGTAGGGGTTGTGCGCCTCGGCCTCGCGCTGCAGGCGTTCGATCTCCAGGCGGTCGCTTTCCGCGAGTACCGCGAGTTCGTCGTACAACACCTGTACTTCCACCCGGGCGCCGTCCATGTGGATAAACCCGGTCTGCACCACATCCGGGGATTCCACATAGCCGCGGCCTTCAAACGCCACTTCTTCATCGGTGAGGCCGAGCTTCTGTTGTACCAGCTCCATGGTTTTCCTGGCGCGCGCGCGGGAAAGGCCCACGTCGTCGCCGTAGACCATGGCTTCGCGGCGCTCCATGCGCTCGTTATCGCTGTAGCCGACAAAGCTCAGGCGCACGCCTTTCTTGCCGGCCACCTCGTCCATCACCCGCTGCATCTGTGCCAGCTGCGCGGCGCTGACTTCGGGCTCACCGCCGCGGATAAAGATCGGCGGAATCGCACCGGTGGGGGATTCGTGGGTAATGGTGATGGTTTCCGCGGCGGCGGACTCCGGGCACGCCTGCACGCCATCGGCGGCGGTTTCCAGCAGGTCGTCGTACCAGAATTCCACTTCCACCCGGCGGTTCAGGGCGCGGCCCTTGGCGGTGTCATTGGCGGCGATGGGCTGGCTGGCTCCCTTGCCACTGCTGGTCACCATATAGCCCGGCAGGTTCAGCTGGTCTGCGACCGCCAGCGCCACCCGCCGCGCTTCCGCGCGCGACAGCGCCATCTGGTCGTCATACAGTTCCGCCGGGCCTTCCGGCAACGGCTTGCCGTCGGTGTGGCCGACGAAGTGAATGGTCAGGTTGGGCTTGTCCAGCAGGGTGTTGCGCACCTCGCTGATACGGCGCACGAATGCCTGTGGCAGGTCCACCTGTCCCGGCTGCAGGCGCAGCGGGGTAACCAGGTTTTTCAGGCGCGCGCGCTGGTCGGTGCCCGCGGTGTAGCGCAGCTTACACACGGTTTCCTGACGGCAGACCTTGACCCGGTTTAGCTGCATCGCCTGGGCGCGGCGCTGGGCGGCGCGGGCCTGTTCGTCCAGCTCGAAATAGCGCAGCTGCACGTCGACGCGACGGTTCAGTTCGCGCCCCTGCCGGGTAATATTTTCCGTCAGTGGTTCGCTGTCGCCGCGGCCCTCGAAAACGACGGCGTCTTCGGACAGCTCCAGAGCGGTCTGGAAATATTCCGCCACCTGCCTGGCGCGGGCCGCGGTAAACGCGGTTTTATCCGCGTACCCGGACAGCTGCTCTTCGGACAGGGGATCGCTATCGGTATGTGCGGTGAAAATCAGCTGCAGTTCGTGGGCGTTTTCCAGTGCCGCCAGTTTTTCCCGAAGCTCTTCCACCAGTGCCGGATCGATCTCGTCGTCCACTTCCCGGTATACCAGCGGCGGCAGCACATTGCTCTCCACCACCGGCTCTTCCGGATCGATAAAGGATTCCGCATCCTGCACCCACAGCTGACCCACGGCGGGAATCAGGGTGGATTCGGTGTTGTTGCCCAGGGGCTTTTCACTGTAGTCCGCAACGCTCTCTATTTCAGGCGACAGCCCCGGAATTTTCTGCCACCAGGAAGTGTCTCCCGCGCCGGCCTGCGGATTTTCCGTTTCGGTTTCCTGCGCCACTACCGGCGTGCTGGCCAATACCGCCAGCAGCACAATGCGCGAATATTTAGAAGGACGGAACATCACTGGAATCCTCCCTGATCGTCACTGCCAAGCGCACGATCAACACTGCGTTTAAGGCCGTCGAGCAGTCCACCGCGGCTGGGCGGGGCTCCTCTGCGCCAGAATATTTCGGTTTCGATACTGAGCTTGTAACAGCAATCCAGTGCCGCCCAGTCGTTGGCGACCTGCGCCTTGATCGCCTGCAGGCGCGCGTCTACCAGTGACGGATCTTCGTTTTCCGCAAGGTAGGACAGGCGCAGTACGGACGGCGCTTCCTGGAGTTTCTCCAGCAGCAGCTCGGTGCGTGAATGCCACTGTGGCCGCAGCTCGGTGGTACCCGGCTCGAACACCGCCTCGGCCAGGTCGAGGCGCACAACCCGATGCAGGCTGGTGCCGAAGTTGAACTCCAGCATCTTGCCTCGGGTGGCGCGCTGCACCCGCGGGTTTTCCGTGGTCAGGCGGAAGCCGCTGGGCAGGCTGCGGTCGTCCAGTTTCAACACGAAGTTGGAACCGCGATCCGGATTGGGCACCGCCGCACAGGTAATGTGGAAACGCCCGTGAGCATCGGTGGTGGCCTTGAGACCGGTGGCCGTGACCACCCGCGCCCCGGGCACACCGCCCTCGCCCTGATCCTGGTAACCGTTCAGATTCTTGTCGTCGTACACCTTGCCGATCACGTCGGTACAGTCGAAGGTCGGGTCCGGCACCACGCGCACCGTCGCCGAGGCCTCGCCAGACAGGTCCTGGCCGGACAGCCCGTTGAAAACCCGCGCGCGGTTGACGTACTCGCCCTCACCGACACCGGAGCCCGCTACCAGCAACAGTTTCACCGCGCGGGTCTGCTCTGGCTCGACGCGCAGGCCGGACCAGCTGAGCTCGAGTCCATTCATTTCAGGTTCCAGTACCTGGCCATCCATGCGCGCGGAACCGGCAATGTATTTGAAGCCCGCGGGGAAGAAGTCCACCAGGCGCAGATCCGTCAGCGGTACGCCCATGGTGTTGCTGAAGGTGATGGTATAGGGCACCAACTGGCTGCGGGTCACATTCAACAGCGCGGCCTTCTTGGTAATGGTCAGGGCGCCGTCCAGTACCGGATCAACCGCAATGTGGTTGTTGAACAGCTGGCTTTCACCGGGAATCCGGTTGTCATCCAGGGTCAGACGCAGGTAGTAGTCGGTTTCCGGACTGTTGGCATCGATATCCAGCGGCGGCAGGAATGCCGACGCCTGGGCCTCACAGTGTTCCGGCGTCGCCGCAACCGCATCGCCACCGCTGCCGAGACAGGCAGCGACATCGAACCCGGCCGTGTCCACATTGGTTTGCGGCGGAATAATCGCGGATTCCCCAACCACATAACTGTCACCGGGCAACTCCACCCGGATCAGGTAATCCGCATTGGCCGGACAGCCCGCGCCACTGAAATTGAGATCGAACTTGTAGAAGCCGCCGGGCAGTGTGATTTGCCCCTGCTGTGCCGGATCCTCAAAACAGGACTCGGGTACTTCCACTCCGCTCTGCGCCAGCAGCATGGACACCATGGCCCCGGATACCGGCGCGCGCCGCACCGAGTCAAAGATGACACCGTTGGGTGTGATCGGCAGATTGAGGTTCTGCGGGTTTACACCGGAAGCGACAAAAATCTCGCTGATCCGCTGTGGCCCATTGGTGTAATCCGAGCTGGCGTTGCCCAGGGAAGCGGTACTGGCGCCGGCGTTCGGTGCCAGGAAGCGCAGTTCGTAACCGGTGCCACCAGCGGTGGCGTTGGGCATCAGGCCATCGAACTGGAAGAACCCGTTTTCGTCACTCTGCACGGTTTCCTGCAGATCACCGTTCAGGTACAGGGCAATGCTCCAGTTGGCCAGCAGCGGCTCATCGGCATCCTGCGCCTCACTGAAATTGATGTCGTGCCACAGGTAACCCGCCAGGTTGGCGATACCCGGGGTGCCGCCCACATCAATCGCGGCACTGGCCTCCTTGTTCTGCGCCGGATCATTCCACTCCACCCGTGCGGTATTCACCACGCGGAAACCGATTTCCAGATCCATGCCCAGCTTCGCCTGGAAGCGCAGAGTCGCGGATTCGCCCGGGGGCAGGTCACCGTAGGTCGCGGCGTAATCCGCAGTGATCAGCGATCCGTTGACACTGACTCCCGCGGTCTGGCCATTCAGCATTGCGGAGTCGGCGACGTAGGTGAGTACCCCCTCACCGGCCAGCAGCAGATCGTCAGTGATCACCACATTGCTCGCCGCAACGGAGCTGATATTGGTAATGCGCACCAGGTATTCGAGGGTGGAACCCGCCTCGGCCGCGCCCTCGACCACCGCCACTTCCTTGACGATGGCAAGCTGCTGCGCGTCGCCCACCACAATCTCCGTGGGCTGCGCACCATTGCCCGGATTGCCGTCGGCGTCGGTCAGGGTCTGCGCCACCTCAAGGGTGGCAACACTGCCCTGGTTGCTGATCACCGTGCCCGCGGGGGTATCCGCATTGACCGTGACATCGAACTCGATGGTGGCGGTCTGGCCCGCGGTGATGACGCCCTCGACGGCACCGGGCAACGGTGGGGTCAGGTCACCGGAAGAGATCGGCAGGCCGGTTGCGATCTGTGCTTCACCACCGCCGTTATCGCCCACCGCAATACCGTTGAGCGTGGTGCTTGCGGGCACGTAGGTGGTATTGGTGGGAATCAGGTCCACCAGCTCGGCTTCGGTAGCATCCAGGCCACCGATATTGCGCACGACAATCGTGTAACGCAGGGTATCGCCCGGATCAACGAGTCCGATGGAGAGGCTGTCCTGCTGGATTGCCACGGTTTTCTGTACCAGCAGCGAGGCCACATCACCGACGATATCGATCGTCGGATCGTCCGGGGTTTCAGTGGCGGGATCGTCCGAGGGGGTTTCGGCAACCGGACCGCTGCCCGCACCATCTGCCACCACAAAGCCCTGGTTGGCGATTACCGTACCTTCATTGACGTCGTTGATGGTCACATCGAAAGTCACCACCGCCACATCGCCGCTCAGGGCATTGATTTCACCGGGTGCCAGCCCGGCAGTGTTGATGGCCATACCCGCGACAAGGGGCGAAGTGTTGTTTACATCCGCCACGCTGCCGCCATTGAGGGTGGTGGAGTTGGCAACGTAGGTGGTATTGGCCGGGATCTGGTCGCGCAGCTGCGTCTGCACACTGTCTTCGCCACCGATATTTTCGACCGTGAGGGTGTAACGCAGGGTATCGCCCGGCTGCAGTAAAGCGGCATCCCCGGTGAGGTCTGCGGAAGTTTTCTCTACCTTGAACAGCGGTGTCGAGCTGATCAGGGTTTCGGTGGGATCTTCGGTACCCCCAACCTGCGGATCGTCACTGAGGCCGAATACCACATCGCTCAGCGTCAGTTGCGCCTGGTTGAGCACAACGGTGCCGCTGGTGATCACCTGCGTGAGGGTCGCCTCGAAGACAATCGTCAGGGTGTCACCGGTCTCGCCGGCGGCGGCAATGGAAAGATTGCTCACCTGCAACAGGCCGGTGGCGTGCGTGCCGCCATCACCCACCACGCTGGCAGTGGCGCCAGCAGGTGCGGTGACATCACCCAGGGTCGCCGCCTCGAACATCGGCAGGCTGTTCAGGCGATCCAGTTCATCCCGCATACCAAAATCATTCAGCGGCACGTCACTGGTGTTCTGAATTTCGACGGTGTAGCGCAGGCGGTCACCGGGGCTTGCGGTCGCGCCGGACTCGCCAGTGGTGACATTGAAGACGGTTTTGCGGGTTTCCAGAATCGCGGCTTCCACGAGAAATTCGTGGGTGTCCTGGTGATCGATCACACCGGGCGTACCGTCGGTCAGCGTGCGCTGGTAGGCGAAACGTTCCGCGGCGCTGGACGCGGCACTGTACCACTGGGTGGCGCCAGCGATATTGGTCAAGGTGCTCCCGTGGATATTGTCCTCGTCCAGCGACACCGCATAAGTGAGCAGCAGCCGGTCGCCCGCTTCCAGCGCATCATCACTCTGCAGTGTGGCGGTGAACTCACAGGTCGGCTCACCGGCCGTGAAACTCACCGCGAAATCCGCCGCACTGAGACCGATAACCGTGCTGCCGTCCGCCTTGCGGATCTCCGCGGACTGGATCTGCGGCTGGATATCACATAGGCCGCCGGGAACCGGGTTTGGCAACCAGTCGCTCAGGGTGACATTCCACGCACTGCTGTCGCCGCTGTTGAGAACATCAAGGGTAAAGTTGGCCGGAGTGCCCACACGCATGGTTGCCGGGCCGGTTTTCTCCACCACCAGTTCCGGGTGCACGATGGTCACGGCTTCTGCATCGGCGCCAGTAGTGGCGTCGTCGCCCAGGCGCGCCACACCGTTGCTGTAGTCGTACCAGGCGTGGTTAACAAACGGCTCGGTGCGGTTGAAGTTGTTGTCCGTATTCAGCACTTCTACGGTAACCAGTACTTCCACCTGGGTGCCCGCAGGAATATCGATACCACCGCTGCTGTTTTCCAGCACCAGGTCAGTCGCCGTACCGGTGTTGGTAAGCGGGGTGCCGTCGAGCGTGGCGGAAACGAAACCCAGGTCGACACCGGTTGCCACCAGGTTATCGTGGATACGCACATCCTGCAGCGCAACATCCGCGGGAACTTCCGGCACGGTAATGGTGTAAACAAGCTGGTCGCCAATGGCCACCGCGGTCTGGGCCGGCACCTTGGCGAGCGCGCCGGGACCGGCAGCGGTCAGGGTGGCGATGGCCGGCGTGCCTGGGCCGTATTGCTGGCGATCACTCACCACAGCCCCTGCCGGTACCGCTTCATCGTCGAAGGAGTAGTAGCGGTAAGCCTCGGCACTGTTATCCAGGGTCAGGCCCGCGGCGAGATCCGGGTCTGCGCTCACCGTATACACTAGTGTCAGCGTGTCGCCCGGCGGGATGGTATAGGTATCGGCACCGCCGCTGTTGAAATCCCACAGTGCAATACCGCTGGCAGCGTCATAGGTGGGGGTAACGGTAGCGAGACTGCTCGCACCGAGGGCCACGGAAACGGTAGTGGGCCCGCCGTTGTTGCGCATGCCCGGCGGCAGCGTATCGCGCACCACCAGGTCATAGGCCGGCGCGGCGCCGGTGTTGGTAACTGCCACCGTATAAGTCACCGGTTCACCGGCGACAATGACACTGTCACCGTCGGCAGTGGCAACGGATTTGGCAATCGCCAGGTCGGGCTGCACCAGATTCGGTGTTGCTTCGGCGGTTTTGCCCGGTGCCGGCAGGCCAACCACGGTGTAGTCGAGCGTGGCGGTGTTGAGCAGTTGCTGGGTCACCGGCAGCTGGTTGAACACATCCTTCTGCACCCGCGCGCGGTAGACGATCTGCACTTCATCGCTGCTGCTGCCCGTGGGGTTGGTGAGTGTCGGCCAGCTCCAGGTCAGTGTCTGCGCGCTGTTGATGCCGTCGCCGGTTACGACAGGATCGGCGGGTACGGAAACACCAAATTCGCTGGCGCTGACCACGCGCTCGAACACCATCCCGAGCGGCAGGCTGTCCACCAGTTCGAGGTCGCTGTGGGTGCCCTTCTGCAGGCCAACCGTCAGGACAAAATCCACCCGGTCCCCTACCCGCAGGTTCTGGTCCGCAGTACCGAAAGTGTCGGTAACCCACGCCTTGGCCAGGGTAGTGTTGTCCAGCGCACCCACGTTGGTGGTATCGGAAGCAATGTAGTCGTTCAGGCCACCACTGCCATCGCGCTCGTTGCTGTCGTCACCGCTGAGGCTGGTCCAGGTGGCCGTGGCAACGTTGACCAGGGGTTGTCCCGGGCCCACTTCATCCTGCACCTGCACCTGATAAACCACGTCTGCCTGGTCGCCTTTGGCCAGGTCCCAGGCCGGCCAGCTCAACACCTGCGGCGAGCCGGTGATGGTCGGCTCACTGGGAACGCCATTCACCTCGGCGGTGCCGGGCACATATTCCAGTCCCGCGCTCAGGGTGTCCACCAGCTGCAGGTCATAGGCAGTGGAGTAATTCACTCCGTCCTGCGCAGCGAGAACGACGGTATAGGTCAGCAGGTCACCCACCCCCGCGGCGGTATCCGGCGTTACGGATTTGTCCACGCTGACCAGCGGCTCGACGATCAGCAGGTCTTGCGAGGGCGCGCTTGTCTGTTCACTGCCACCGTCGAAATTGACCGTGGCACTGTTATTGAAGGTGTCTCCCGCGTTGGTATCCACGGTATTGGCGACATGGGTGGTCAGTGTTACCCGCACTT
>NZ_CAJXKH010000126.1 GCF_913055755.1 uncultured Microbulbifer sp. | reverse complement strand
GCAGAGCCGCTGGTAAAACCGCTGATCGAACAGCGCGCCGACCCGTTTATTTACAAGCACAGCGATGGCTATTACTACTTTATCGCGTCTGTTCCCCAGTACGACCGCCTCGAACTCCGCCGCAGCGAAACCATTGCCGGTCTTGCCGACGCCGAAAAGGTCACCGTGTGGACCAAGCCGGAAACCGGCCCCTACTCCGACCTGATCTGGGCACCGGAAATTCATCACCTGCACATCGAAGGCCAGGCGCCCACCTGGGCCATCTACTTCGCCGCAGCGCCGTCCCGCGAAATCAAGCACGACCTGTTCCAGCACCGCATGTACGCGCTGATCACCACCGGCGCCAACCCGCTGGACGCGGAGTGGGAACTGAGCCAGGTAGATTCCGGCATCGACACCTTCTGCCTCGACGCCACCGTATTCGAGCACAAGGGCAAACACTACTACCTGTGGGCCCAGAAAGGCCCGGGCATTGCCGGCAACTCCAACCTGTACATCGCCGAGATGGACACCCCCACCTCCATCGTCGGCGAACCGGTACTGCTGACCAAGCCGGAATACGACTGGGAAGTGATCGGCTTCCTGGTCAACGAGGGCCCCGCAGTGATCAAGAAAAACGGCCGCATCTTTATCGGCTACTCCGCCAGCGCCACCAACCACAACTACTGCATGGGCCTGCTGTGGGCGGATGAAAACGCAGATGTACTCGACCCGGCGAGCTGGGAAAAGTCCCCCAAACCGGTACTGGAAAGCGACTACGAACGCGGCATCTACGGCCCCGGCCACAACAGCTTCACCGTCTCCGAAGACGGCAGTGAAGACATCCTCGTATTCCACGCGCGCACCTACACCGAAATCGTCGGCGACCCCCTGTGGGATCCCAACCGCCACACCTTCGTCAAGGTAATCCGCTGGAACGACGAAGGCTTCCCGGAATTCGGCAAGCCCTCCGAACCCTGATTTCCTCTCAGCTTCATTTAGTCTCACAGAATGAAGATTGGCGGCCTGCGGGCCGCCTTTTTTGTTGACGCAGTTCCGATTACTCTTGCAGCAACCGCATCATGCCAGAGGAGCAGGCCGTGCATATTTCCGCGCTCTACCATTTCCCGGTCAAATCCCTGCAGGGGCACAAAAGCAAATCCCTGCCACTGGATCAATTCGGCGCCGTCAACGACCGCCGCTGGATGCTGGTGGACGCGGACAACCAGTTTGTCACCCAGCGCCGCCTGCGGGCCATGGCCCAGCTCAAGGCAACCGTTATCACCGACGGCGTGCGCCTGGAAAACCCCGAAGGGGAAAGGATCGAGATCCGCCAGCCCGGCACCGAGGCGCAAGTGAATACCGTGCGGGTATGGGACGACGACGTGCAGGCCCGGGATGCGGGCGACGACGCCGCCCACTGGCTCAGTGAGCAGCTGCAGTCCCCGGTGCGACTGGTAGCCATGGGCGACGAATTCCGGCGCCCGCTGCAGGCCCCGCGCCAGGACCGCCAGGTAGGTTTCGCCGATGCCGCGCCGCTGCTGATCATCAGCCAGGAATCCCTGGACGACCTCAACAGTCGCCTCAGCGACCCCGTCTCCATGCTGCGCTTCCGTCCCAACCTGGTGGTGAGCGGCGGCGAGCCCTTTGCCGAAGACCAGTGGAAGACCCTCACCGTGCACACCCACGACGGCCCCCTGGTACTGGACTGCACCCACCCCTGCGCCCGCTGTGCCATACCCGGCCTGCACCCCTTTACCGGCCGCGCCCACAAAGAGCCCCTGCGCACCCTGGCGCAGTACCGGCGCTGGGAGGACGGGCAGATCTACTTCGGCATGAACCTGGCGCCGGCATTTGGCGGGCAGAAACCGCAGACCATACACTTGGGGGATAAGGTAACCGTCGAATGAGTTCAGCATTCACAGGAGGTTGAATGAGCATTACCCGGGATTGCGCGCAGCTGCTGGAAACCGCTGGCCGCTACCACGTGCACTACGGCGACCGCCTCGCCAACCACCTGCCGATGGTGCTGATCGCGCTGGACAAAATGGGCGCAGGCCCGGAGCGGCTGCAACACGCCTTTGACCGCTCCGAACCCCACCTGCAACTGCGCCCGGGAAGCCCGGTGGAGGAACTGAAAGATGTCGACCTGTGTCGCAACCGCGACGACCTGTTTCCCAGCGCCCTGCACTATTACGAGCGGCAACTGAAACAGCACGGCATCGCCGAGTGCCTGCGGCGGGAACTGCCGTCACTGCTGCCCAGTATCGCCACCGCCGCATTTCACGGACTCATCCGCACCGCCTACGGCATCGACGCCCGCCACCTGGAAGAGGTGGCCATGGGACTGGCCTACTGGAACCTCGACTACCACACCCTCAGCGCCAGCTCCCAGAGAACCCCGCGTCCGGCGGCAGAAGTGATTGCCGCACTGGCCAAACAATTTAGCGACATCCCCTTGGCACCGGGCAACATCGCCGATCACATGCACGCCGTTACCGGCCAACCGGGCTGGATGGACACACCGATTCAGCCGCAACAGCTGAGCCTGGAAGACATTGCCAGTGTCGCGCTCACCGCCTACCTCGGCAGCAAAGATTTCACACTGTTACACGGCGTCACCGGCTGCCACGCACTGCGCCTGATCCTGCCCTATTGCAGAGACAGAGAAGTTGCCCTGCGCTACTTCTGGCAGGGACTGGTGATTGCCTACCTGAGCACCGGGCCGAAAATCATCCAGCCAGTTGCACCTGCAGAAAATAGGCATATTTCACAAAAACAGGCGGACATCCAAAACCGCGCATTCAACAGTGACGACGACCATGTCATCAAACTCGCCTACAGCGCACTGGAAGAATTCCACTACTACGGCGATAGCAAATACCTGCAGGTATTCGATTAAGGCGCCAGTCCCGGCTTTTCCAGGCCTCGCTCGCTACGCGGCACTCTTCAAAAACGCCAACATCCAGCGCGCCACCGCACTGGTGTGAATATCGTTCTGCAGGGAGTCCTTGCCCTTTTCCACCATGTCTTCGCCGAAGACCTCTTTGCGCAGCTCCATCAATCCTTGCGAGTACGGCTTGGTAAATTCCGGGTGCGCCTGCATGGTAAGCATGTGCTCACCAACCTGTAACAGCGCGTAGGGGCAAAAATCACTGGAGGCAATCACCCTGGTGCCCGGCGCCGGCGTCATCACCTGGTCCTGGTGGCTCACCAGCAGGCTGAACGATTCCAACGGCTCCACCATCCACCCCGGGGTCTCCTGGATCTCGTAACTGTGCACGCCAACCCCCCAGCCCTTCTCCGATTTGCGCGTCTCACCACCCAGGGCATGGGCAATCAGCTGGTGACCGAAACAGATTCCCAGGGTCGGCTTCTCGCGGCGGTGCAGCTCGCGCACAAAATCCATCAGCGGCGCAATCCACGGCTGCGCGTCGTACACCCCGGTCTTGCTGCCGGTAATCAGATAGGCATCCACCTCATCGATATCCTCCGGGTAGTGGCCGTGCTGTACCTCATAGGTCACAAACTCCAGCGAGGGGTCCTCGCGACGCAACAGCTCGGCAAACATTTCCGGGTACTCGCCGAATTCGCCAACCAACTGCTCGCGCACATCGTCCGTCTTCAGAACACCGATCTTCATTATTGGCACCACCACTTCGTCTATCAGGGCATTGTTAGTCTGGGCAGACCAGGATTCACTGATTCCACCGATCCATTTTGTGATCACATTTATTATGACACATCAGATTCATAAAGGCCTGTCGCCCGGTTAAACGCAATGAATTTTCACGGCCGCCCCCGCGACTAGACTGGAATTGTTGCGTTTTACGTTTTAGCAGTTCAAGGAGCGATCTGAAATGAAAGCAGTCAGCCTGGCCGTCGCGCTATTGGCAACCGCCCTGGGCGCCCCGCAGTGCCTGGCGGATTACGAACAGGGAAACATTATCGTCCGCCTCGGCTACGGCTGGGTACAGCCGGAGGATGACTCCGACTGGCTGCAGATCGACGGCAGCGTGCGACTGCCGGATACCCAGGTATATGTGGACGACGGTGACAGCGCCACCATCACTGCCACCTGGCTGTTTGCCGACCATTTCGGCCTGGGCCTGCTGGCGGCACTGCCGTTCGAACACGACCTGGACGTGGGCGGGCTGCCGGACCCTGTGGAACCCATCGACAACCCAGCCCTCGGCCGGGTGCCCCTCGGCAGCCTCGAACAGCTGCCCCCGACCCTCACGGTACAGTGGTTCCCGGTGTGCAAGGAATCCTGGGTACAGCCCTATGTGGGCTTTGGCGTCAACTTCACCACCTTTATGGATGAGGACGTCAGCACCGTGGCCCAGGGCTACTTCGAGGATGTACTCGGCGCGGTGAGCCGGGCAGACCTGGATGTGGACGACTCCTGGGGGCTGGCCGGCGAAGTGGGGATCGACATCCTGTTCGGCCAAAACAGCAGCTGGCTGTTCAACGCCGCGGTCTGGTACCTGGATATCGACACCGAAGCGAAAATCAGCTTCCGCGACCAGAACAGCAACTGGGTGCGTATCACCACCGATGTTGACGTGGACCCCTGGGTCTATTCCGTGGGCCTCGGCTACAAATTCTGACCACCTCGCACACCATCTCGCACCCCAGCCACCCCGCCAATGCCTCCATAAACCGCACCACCCGGTGCGGTTTCCTTTTGGTTGCCATCCTGTAGAATCGGACAGGCCAAATAAATAAAAGGTCAGGCAGGAAGGGTTCCCCCTTCCGCGATGAAGGAGTAACCCCGTGCATAACAAAAAACTTAGCGCCGCCCTGTTTTCACTGCTGCTGGGCGCCACCGCCGCCCAGGCGCAGAACCCGCTGGACTTCGGCAGCGACATCAAAACCGCCGATCCCTCCGGCCACGTGTGGCAAGACGGCAAGATGTACCTCTACACCTCCCACGACGAGGAGTGCCAGGAAGACTTCTGGATGAAGAACTGGCACGTGTTCTCATCGGATGACCTGGTGAATTGGGAGGACCACGGCGCGGTATTGTCGGTAGACGACCTCAGCTGGGCCGACAACTACGCCTGGGCTCCGGACGCCGCCTACAAGAACGGCAAATACTACCTGGTATTCCCCGCCGGCAACGGCCACAAAGACCGGGTCAACCCGGAGAAGAGCACCAAGTGGATGGGCATCGGTGTCGCCGTCAGCGACTCGCCAACCGGCCCGTTCAAGGACGCGATCGGCGGTCCCCTGTGGCGCGAACCCTACGCCAACGACCCCGCCCTGTTCGTAGACGATGACGGCAAGGCCTACCTGTACTTCCACGGTACCGGTTTCGATTATTACGTGGTGGAAATGGCCGACGATATGCGCAGCATCAAGGGGGATTTCCAGAAAATGGATATGGGCGGTTACGAGCCCAAGATGGAAGGCCCCTGGGTGTTCAAGCGCGGGGACAAATACTACTTCACCATGCCGGAGAACAACCGCGCACTGAGCTATTACATGTCCGATTCACCGGTGGGCCCCTGGGAGTACCAGGGGGTATTCATGGACGAGGAAAACCAGAGCAACAACCACCACTCCATTGTGGAATACAAGGGGCAGTGGATCCTGTTCTACCACCGCTGGCTGAAGTCGCCGGTGTCCAGCTGCGAGAAACGCCAGCGCTATTCCACCGCGGAATACCTGCACTTCAACGAAGATGGCACCATCCGCAAGGTGGAGCGCACCGAACAGGGGGTTGCGGACTTCGCCGAACGGGTGAAAAGCAACATCGCCCGCAAGGACTGACTGCGGTGCACGCATGCTTTCCTCTGCGGGGGAAAGCATGCGCTTCAACCAGATTTCTTCGCCAGCTTTTTCATAAACACGCCGATTTCCCGCTCCACCTGTACATCTCCCTTTTCCCGCGCCACCGCGAGACCACGCTCGAATGCGTGCACTGCCGCACTGTCATTGCCAAGCGCCATTTCACTGCGCCCCAACAACTTCCAGGCCGCCGAATGGTCCGGCATTTGCTTGACACACTCCCGCAGGTGTTCCGCAGCCTCGCCATAGGCCTTGTCATTGAACAGCGCACTTCCGAGGCCAAAGCGCAGCAGCGGTGAATCCTTGCCCGCCTGCAGCTGCGCCTGCAAACGCTCTATGATCGGACTGGTCATGGGGTTATCCTGCCTGGAGATTCAAAGAAAAATTGCTCCTGAACCCAGCGCAAACCGCTGCTGGTGGACGACTTCAAACCATAACAACAACCGACCGCAAAAACAGGAAATCGCCGTGAAAAAATCTCTGCTGTCCCTGTCACTGGCCATCGCCGCTACAGCCTCCGTCACAGCCAGCGCCACAGACCCCAACAGCCTGCTGGCGCAGACCGAACCCAAGGTCATCGAATGGCGCCGCCATATCCACCAGAACCCGGAGCTGGGCAACCGCGAATTTGAAACCGCCAAGTACATCACTGCGCACCTGAAGTCCCTGGGCATCGAAGTGGAAACCGGCGTGGCCCACACCGGGGTGATCGGCCTGCTCAAGGGCGGCAAACCCGGCCCCACGGTTGCCCTGCGCGCCGATATGGATGCCCTGCCAGTAACCGAAGAGGTGGAAGTTTCATTCGCCTCCAGAGCCAAAACCCAATACAACGGCGAGGAAGTGGGCGTAATGCACGCCTGCGGCCACGATACCCATGTGGCGATGCTGATGGGCGCCGCCCAGGTGCTGTCGGCAATGCGCGACGAGCTGGCCGGCAACGTACTGTTCATCTTCCAGCCTGCAGAGGAGGGAGCCCCGGACGGCGAGGAAGGCGGCGCCGAGCTGATGCTGAAAGAGGGGCTGTTCAAGAAATACAAACCCGCGGTGGCGTTCGGCCAGCACGTGAGCTCCAGTCTGCCCAGCGGCGTGATCGGCTATCGCTCCGGCCCGCTGATGGCGAGCTCCGATGAATTCCGCATCAATGTGAAGGGGCGCCAGACCCACGGCTCCCGCCCCTGGGGCGGGGTAGACCCGATCACCGCCGCGGCACAGATCATTATGGGGACCCAGACACTGGTCAGCCGCCAGGTCGACATCACCAAGGAGCCCGCGGTGGTCTCCTTCGGCGTGATCGACGGCGGTGTGCGCAACAATATTATTCCGGATAGCGTTTACCTGAACGGCACCATCCGCAATTTTGATATGGAAAACCGCCAGGAAATTTTCAAGCGCCTGAAGGTGACCGCGGAAAAAATTGCCGAGAGCAGCGGCGCCAGGGCGAAAGTGGAAATTCTCGAGGGTTACCCGGTAACCAGCAACAACCCCGAACTCACCGAAGCCGCCATTCCGGCACTCAAGGCCGCGGCCGGCGACAACAAGGTCGTGGTGGTGCCGAAGGTGACCGGTGCCGAGGATTTTTCATTCTTTGCCAATGAAATTCCCGGTTTTTACTATTTCCTCGGGGTAACCCCGAAGGGCACCGATCCCGCCAGCGCGGCCAGCAATCACTCGCCACGTTTTTACGTCGACGAGAGTGCGCTCAAAGTCGGCACCAGGGCGATCACCCAGCTGACGCTGGACTATCTGGCCAGTCAGCAGAAAAACTGACAGCAACAAAAAAGGCGATCAGTGATCGCCTTTTTTGTTGCTGATGCAAGTGCGCGTATTACGCGGTCTCACTCTGGCGCTGCGGCCGGCGGCGCCGACGACTACCGTTATTGTTGCCCGAGGGCGCGCCATTGCGATTGCCGTCCTTGTTGTTGCCTCCGCGACCGTTGCCGCGCCCCGCCGATTGACCACCGCCATTTCCACTGCGGTTGCCGCTCCTGTTCCCGCTACCATTCCTGGCCGCTGGCTTGGCACCACCACGGCGTACCTGGGAACCTTTACCGATCTTGCCACCGGATTCTGGAAGTTGGTGATCCGGTTCAAAACCGTTGATTTCCTCGCGCTCGATCGGCTTCTGGATCAGCTTCTCGATATCCCGCAGCTGTTTGATTTCGTCCGCGGATACCAGTGAAACTGCCTGACCGCTGGCGCCGGCACGGCCGGTACGGCCGATACGGTGCACGTAATCCTCCGGCACATTCGGCAGGTCGAAGTTCACCACCTGCGGCAGCTGGTCGATATCGATGCCGCGCGCGGCAATATCCGTGGCCACCAGGATCTGCACCTTGCCGGACTTGAAGTCCGCCAGGGCTTTGGTGCGCGCATTCTGGCTCTTGTTGCCGTGAATAGCCGCCGCCGGAATCCGGCTCTGCTCCAGCTGTTTCGCCAGGCGGTTGGCACCGTGCTTGGTGCGGCTGAATACCAGCGCCTGGTGCCAGCCGTTCTCCTTGATCAGGTGACACAGCAGGGACGCCTTGCGGGACTTGTCCACCGGGTGCAGTTTCTGACGCACGGTCTTGGTGGTGCTGTTGCGCGGGCTTACATCAATCTCTACCGGGTCGTTCACCAGGCCCTTGGCCAGCGCGCGGATTTCCGGGGAGAAGGTGGCGGAGAACAGCAGGTTCTGGCGCTTCGCCGGCAGCACTCGCAGGATTTTCTTGATGTCGTGGATAAAGCCCATGTCCAGCATGCGGTCCGCTTCATCCAGCACCAGTGCCTCGAGGCGATCGAACTTGATTGCGCGCTGGTTGTACAGGTCAAGCAGGCGGCCCGGGGTGGCCACCAGAATGTCCGCACCACCGCGCAGGCGCATCATCTGCGGATTGATCTTCACCCCGCCAAACACCACCGAGTGGCGCATGGGCAGGTACTGGCTGTAGCTCTG
>NZ_CAJXKH010000125.1 GCF_913055755.1 uncultured Microbulbifer sp. | reverse complement strand
TCAGCGCATCGGAGAACTCCACCGGGTGGGAGGTGGTGTAGCGGATGCGGTCGATACCGTCGATGGCGGCAACATAGGTGATCAGCTCGGCGAAATCGACGATCTGGCCGTCTTCACCGGGGGCCCGGTAGGCGTTCACGTTCTGGCCCAGCAGGTTCACCTCGCGCACCTCCTGGTCCGCCAGGTGGGCGACTTCCTCCAGCACATCCGCCACCGGGCGACTGACCTCCTCACCGCGGGTATAGGGCACCACGCAGAAGGTACAGTACTTGGAGCAGCCCTCCATAATGGAGACAAACGCGCTTACGCCGTCCGCTTCCGGCTGCGGCAGGCGGTCGAACTTTTCGATTTCCGGAAAGGACACGTCCACCACGATAGCGCCGTTCTGCTGCTTCTTGGTTTCCATCATTTCCGGCAGGCGGTGCAGGGTCTGGGGACCGAATACCAGGTCCACGTAAGGCGCGCGCTTGGCGATGGCCTCACCTTCCTGGCTCGCCACGCAGCCGCCGACGCCAATCACCAGCTCGGGATTCTTTTCCTTCAGGTGCTTCCAGCGGCCCAGCTGGTGGAACAATTTTTCCTGTGCCTTCTCGCGGATAGAACAGGTGTTCACCAGCAGCACGTCCGCATCCTCAGGGTCATCCGTGGGGACCATCTGGTGGGATTCACCCAACAGGTCCCGCATACGGGCGGAGTCGTACTCGTTCATCTGACAGCCGTGGGTCTTGATGAAAAGCTTTTTCACCGGTTTTTCGGACAGTTCGGGAGACTTCTCGGAGGACATGGTGCGCCTGGTTAAAAACTGGTCAATTTCAAGGGTGGGGCATTATACCGGCCACTTCTGGGGCTGCATAGACGGGGAAGGCCAGGCGAGGGAATGGCCCTAGTGCAATTTTCGGGCACCGGTGCTACTCTTCCGCGCTTTTCGCGGCCGGGCCCGCGGAATCACTACTGCGACGCTAGAATTCACGGGCATTCCAGTTCAGGCCTGTTCGTTTTGCCCCTTTCCAGAGAGATCTATGGCTAACCCGATCTACAAAGTGATTTTCCACAACCAGAACCAGGTGTACGAGCTGTATGCCCGCGCCATCTACCAGAGCGAGATGTACGGCTTTATCGAGGTAGAGGAATTCGTGTTCGGTGAAAAATCGCAGCTGGTTGTGGACCCCAGCGAAGAGAAGCTGAAGACCGAGTTCGCCTCGGTGAAGCGCTCCTATATTCCCATGCACAGTATCGTGCGCATCGACGAAGTGGAGAAAGAAGGCACCGGCAAGATTGTCGAGGTGAAAGGAGACAAGGTGGCGCAGTTTCCATTTCCTGCCCCCATGCGCCACCCCAGTGACAGCGATTAATTGCAAGCCGGAAAATTCTGCACAGATTCAAAACGGGCCCAATGGCCCGTTTTTTATTGCCCGCAATTCGGCACAAACGCGGTGCTGCATCCCGACCGGGCGGCAAATACGTCGTGAATTGTCGCCAGAACCTACAAATTGGCAACGGTTTGTCGCATCGGCGTCACGGTCGTAGTTGGCGGGCTATTCTGAAAAAAGGGAATGCATGTTACCGCGGTTGTTGCGGTCGCGTTTCCCGAAAATGTCGCTCAGACAGCAAACCTAAAATGTAGTGGAAGTTTTTAGGTGAAGTCATGACCACAATACCGGCCACCAAAGTCGCCATTTCTGCCCTCAAGATTGAACAGCGCGTGGAGCGCGACGTCAAAGCGGGTATCCCGGAGCTCGATCGCCGCAGCCATACCGAGAGCGAGGAAAGCCTGCGCTCATACGTGGTGCGGGAAATCATCGGCAAGGTCCACGAAAACCGCCAGGCGGAACTGGACGAAGAGGTAGAGGCCCGGGGCGAGGTGGATATCCGCCAGCTCTACCACGAAGTCAGGTACGCCGAGCCGCTGATCGAGAAAAGGGTCGGCAGCCGGCTGGCCAACCTGGTCAGTGGCCTGAAACGCGACGCGCAGGATTATTCTGCGCTGCGCATGGATCTCGAAATTTTCAAACACCGCAACGGCATCACCCGCGAGGCGGTGTACCGGGAATCGAAGATCCTGCACTACTCCGTGGTGTTCTTTATCGTCATTCTGGAAACCCTGCTCAATGCCTTTTTCCTGTCCAAGGGCAGCGACCTGGGCCTGATCGGCGGCTTTTTCCAGGCCTTTATCATTTCCCTGGTGAACCTCGGCTTTGCTGCCTTTATGGCCTTTTTCCTGCGCAACTGCTTTCACAGCAATTATCTGCGCAAGGGGCTGTCGATGGTGTTGTTGCTGGGGGTGATGGCGACGGCGGTGACCTTTGTGCTCGGCGTGGGGCACTACCGGGAAGCGCTGGAGCAGGACCCGTTTACCGCGTCCCGGCTGGCGATGGCGAGTCTGCAGGCGGAGCCGCTGGGAATCCGCGACTTCAATTCCTGGATCATGGTGGTGGTGAGCGGCATTGCGCTGATTCTGCTCGCCGCGAAGTTTTTCGTGGTGGAAGATCGCTACCCGGGATTTACCGCGATTACCCGGCGGGTGCGCGCGCTGCAGGACGCCTGGAGCGCGGGCCACGAGCAGGCGATCGACAGCATCAACGAGGTGGCGGAAGAAATTCAGGAAGAGCTGGCGGACAAGGTCAAGACCATTCGCAGCCAGTTTATCCAGTTCAAGGCCAGTATCGAGCGCAGCGAGGAAATCGATCGCCAGTACCAGGAAGACATCATCAAGGCGCAGGGGCTGCTGGACGAACTGATCCGCTATTACCAGTCTTACTCCGCGCGGATGATGAACCGGCGCGCAGCCTATTTTGGCGAGCTGCTGCGCTTCGAGCTGGATAAGCTGCCGAGTCTCAACACCGTCGGCCTGGAGCAGCACAAGCGCGACTTGGAGATTTACGAATCGCTGATGGCGGAGCTGGATCGGGCCTACGACGAGGGGATAACCCTGGTCAACGATCGCTGTGAAACGGTGAAAGAGTCGCTGGCGGCACTGGTGGACAAGCTGGAAATCGATCACGGCCTGCGACGGGTATAACGCGGGAGCGCAAGGGAATATGTCAGGGAGGTAAACTGATGCGCAGGGTGCGTAAGAGCCTGTCGTCGGAAGACAAGAAGGGAATCGCGATCTTCGCCGTGGGTGTCGTCGTGCTGATCGCGCTGGTGATCATCGCGGTGCACGTGATGCGCGCGCCGGAGCGCGGCTACGATGAAGTCACCCTGTGCAACCCACAGCTGCCCAGATTTGCCCATCACCTGGTGGTCATTGACGCCTCCGATACCCTGTCTGCGCACCAGAGCCACTTCCTGAAAACCCACCTCTCCGGGCTGCTGGAATCGGCGGCGGTGAACGACCGCTTCTCGATCTTTGTACTGGACGATCACTACAACGGCCTCTCTGACCCGGTGATCGACCTGTGCAAGCCCCGCTCCGGAGAACAGGTGAATGCACTGACCGCAAACCGGCAGTTCGTGCAGGCACTGTACCGGGAGCGCTTTGAGCAGCCGCTGGATCAGGCCATAGCGTCAGCGGTTGCCTCCGGCGAGCAGCCGGTGTCACCGATCTATGAGGCGCTGTCCGATGTGGCAGCGCTCAACCGCATCGACCCGGTGGCGGAAAATGTAAACCTCACCATCGTCAGCGACATGATCCAGAATTCCCGCGCGGGCTCGGTGTTCAACAGCGGTGCGGCGGCGATCGACGGCCTGCCGCTGATCGACCTGCGCCGCGCACGCACCACCGTGTACTGGCTGGACCGGGAGAAGTACCGTAAATACCAGACCGCGGACCTGGAGAACAGCTGGCAGGACTACCTGGGCAGTGTTTCGCGCTTCGAGCAGATCCAGCGGGTCAGGCACTAGCCTGTGGTACCAACACGTTTTCGGGAATTCTGTTTCCCTACCTCGCTGCCTTTCGCAATTTCTTACCCTTACTTTTCCCATTCCCGGCGCGTCCTGCGCCCGTGAAACATAACTTTCAACAAACAGCCGCGGACCTGTAAAAAAACTCAAGCAAAGTTTCCCAAACCAATGACGGGACTTGCCAAATGAGTAATCGATATCGCGCACTGTGGATTTCCGATGTTCACCTCGGCAGCCGGGACAGCGAGCCGCAGAGGCTGGCGGACTTCCTGGCGCAGAATTCCGCCGATACCGTATATCTGGTTGGCGATATCTTCGATATGAAGGCACTGTCTCAGGGCAAGGGCAGCTGGTGTCAGGCGTCCACCCTGCTGCTGGGAATGCTGTCGGAACTGAGCAGTCGCACCCCCGAGGTCATCTATGTACCGGGCAACCACGATGCGCCCATGCGCAGCTGGGCCGGCAAGCGCCTCGGCAATATCCGCGTGGAGCGCGAGTGGACCCACACCGCCGCTGACGGCAAGCGCTACTGGGTGACTCACGGCGACCAGTTTGAACACCACATCGAGATCAACCCCGTCAGCTACCACATCGGTGATCAGAGCTACTACCTGATGCTGCGCTTCAATCGCTGGATCAACTACTGGCGCAGCCGTTTCGACAAGCCCTGGTGGTCCCTGGCCAATCATGTGAAAAACCGCGTGAACGCCGCGCGCAGGATGATGAACAGGTTTGAAGAGGTGGCGATCCGCGAGACCGGGCGCCGCGGCTTTGACGGTGTCATCTGCGGACATATTCACCGCGCCGGCATTCGCCACAGCGCCGCGGCCGACAGTGCGGTCACCTACGCCAACTGCGGCGACTGGGTGGATTCCATGACCGCGGTGGTGGAGGACCACAGCGGCGCCATGGACATACTGCACTGGCACCGGACCCCGAAAATTGCACGCATCATGACGGAGGCGGTGGCAGCATGATTCAGCTGGAAAATCTCCTGCAGAAAAACCCCTGGTACAGTGCCGCGCCCACCAGCCCAACCCGCAGGCTGGTATCGGCGACAGTGAAAAAAATCTGCTGCGAACAGCAGCTCCAGCAGTTCGGGCGCGATTTCCCCCACCTGGGCGGGCTGGATTTTATTCGCCAGGTATTTCGCTCGTTTGATTTTCACTACGACATCAACCCCGCCGAGCTGGAGCGCATTCCCGCCAGCGGTCCGTTGGTGATTGTGTCCAATCATCCGCTGGGTAGCCTGGATGGCCTGGCACTGATCGACATGGTGGCGCGGGTGCGCCGGGATGTAAAAGCGGTGGCCAGCCAGTTGTTGTGGAATATCGAACCCCTGCGCGGCTATCTGCTGCCGGTGGACAACTTCAACGGCCGCACCAAGCGCAGTGATGTGGAAGGTATCTACAGCCACCTGGGCGCAGGCGGTGCGATTATCGTATTCCCCGCGGGGGAAGTTTCCCGCCTGACACCCCAGGGTGTGCGCGACGGGCGCTGGAACCCGGGCTTTATCCGCTTTGCCGACAAGACCGGCGCGCCGATCCTGCCGGTACAGGTGCGCGGTCGCAACTCCCTCTGGTGGTATGGCCTGTCGATGGTCAACAAGCCGCTGTCGACCCTGTGGCTGATCCGGGAAATGTTCAAACAGGTACGCCGGGGTATCGATATCCGCATCGGCACTCCGGTGGCACCGGAACATTTCCGCGACTGGCCGATGGCGCCGCGGGCGCAGGCAAAACTGTGGAAAAAACAGGTTTACCGCCTGCACAAGAACCCGACCCCGCTGGCACCGGAGCCCATCGCCGCAGCAGAGCCCGCTGCAGACGTGGCGGCCGTGCTGGCAGGCTGTGAAACCCTGGTGGAGCAGGGCGAGTTCAGCGTGAAGCTGTACCGGCAGCAGGCGGATTGCCCGGTAATGCGCGAGCTCTCGCGCCTGCGGGAAATTGCCTTTCGCGCAGTGGGCGAGGGCACCGGCAACAGCCGCGACTGGGATGCCTTCGATGCCTACTACGATCACCTGTTGCTGTGGGATCGGGAGCGCCAGCAGGTGGCGGGGGCCTATCGCCTGGTGAATACCGACGGGCTCACTGCGGACAAAATCTACAGCACCACCCTGTTCAATTACTCCCGCTCCCCGGAGCAGTGCCTGCCGGGCTCCGCGGAACTCGGGCGCAGCTTCCTGTTGCCCGACTACTGGCGCAGCCGTGGCCTCGACCTGCTGTGGTGTGGTATCGGCCAGTGGATTCTGCGCAACAATCGCCGCTACCTGTTCGGCCCGGTATCCATGCCGGGTAATTTCTCCCGCCGCGCCAAGTCCGTGATCGTGCGCTACTTCCTGCACCATTTCGCCACCGACAACCCCATGGGCAACGCGCGCCTGCCGTTTGTTGAAGAGCGCGCGGACCTGCCGGCCCTGACCGGCGATGCCCACGGGGATATGTTGCAGCTGAAGCAGGTGCTGAAAGAAGAGGGTGCAGTGCTGCCACCGCTTTTCAAAAAGTACACCGCGGTAACCGTACCCGGCGGCACCAGCTTCCACGCCTTCAATATCGACCCGGATTTCTGCGACTCGGTAGATGGCCTGGTGGTGGTGGACCTGGAGCAAATGGATCCGAAATTTGCGCGGCGCTACCTGGCCGCCAGCTGACGCAAACGCAAGGGCTGTATCCCCCAGAACTTATCTGACGAAGTACACCGGCGCCGCGATGCGATGACGCATACATCGGGCGCCGGATTCCCTCCGCCCGTGGTCTATTCTGTTACGCTGATGTTTCCATTCTCCAGCTTTCGCGCCCGGGATAACCATCATGATCAAGCGGTTGTCGAAAGGAGTTCTCGCCTGCCTGCTGCTGATGCTGGCGTATTTTATTTCCTCGGTGGCTGTCGCCCAGGATTCCGATCTTGCCGCCAGTGAGCCGCATATCGCCGAACTCACCATTTCCGGTGCCATTGGCCCGGCGACCACCGATTACCTGATCCGTACCAGTGAGGAAGCCCGGGAAAAGGGCGCGCAACTGTTTATCGTGCGTATGGATACTCCGGGCGGACTGGATGCGGCGACGCGGGATATCATCCAGCACATACTCGGGTCCGATATCCCCTATATCACCTATGTGACCCCGGCCGGTGCGCGCGCCGCCAGTGCCGGTACCTACATCCTTTATGCCAGCCACATTGCCGCCATGACCCCGTCCACCACCCTGGGGGCGGCTACGCCGGTGCAGATTGGCGGCATGCCGGGACAGCAGCCTCCACCGGGCAATTCACCCGCAGACAATTCACCTGCAGACCAGCCGTCAACGGAAAAGCCGCAGTCAGAGCAAAACGGCGAACCAGGTGACGGGAAAAAGGACGGTGAGGACAGTGCCGCACCCGCCCCCAAAACCACCATGGAACGCAAGGTGATTAACGATTCCGTGGCCTACATTCGCGGCCTGGCCAAACGCCATCACCGCAATGCCGACTGGGCAGAGAAAGCGGTGCGCGAAGCCGCCACCCTCACCGCCTCGGAAGCGTTGGAACAAAACGTGATTGATATCGTCGCGGACAATCGCGAATCCCTGTTGCAGCAGGTGGCTGGCCGCGAAGTTGTGCTGGTATCCGGCAGCGAGAAAATCGCCGAGGCAACCGCTACCCTCCCGGTCGTGGAGTACAGCCCGGACTGGCGCAACGAACTGCTGTCCATCATCACCAATCCCCAAGTCGCCTACATCCTGCTGCTGATCGGCATTTACGGGCTTATTTTTGAAGGCTACAGCCCCGGCGCTATGGTGCCCGGCATTGTTGGTGTTATCTGCCTGCTGCTGGGGCTCTACGCGCTGCAGGTGCTGCCGATCAATTATGCCGGGCTGGCGCTGATTGTGGTCGGTGCGCTGTTGATCGCAGCGGAGTTTTTTGTACCCAGTTTCGGTGCGCTGGGTATCGGCGGGGTTGTCGCACTGGTGATCGGTTCGGTAATGTTGATCGACAGCGATGTGCCGGGCATGCAGGTTTCCCGGGGCCTGATCGGTTCCATTGCGGCTGTGAGTGGCCTGGGCCTGCTGGGATTGCTGTATGCGGTAGGCCACAGCCTGCGCAAGCCAAAGATTGCCAGCGACAAGGCCCTGATCGGGCGCACTGCGGTGGTAATGGATGTGACGCCGGAACTGTTGGTAAAAATCGACGGTGAAATCTGGCGGAGCAGTTGCGACACGGCTCTGTCGGAGGGGCAGGTTGTGCGGGTGATTGCCGAGGAAGGCTTGCAGCTGAAAGTGGAGCCGGACTAGACGGCCCTCGCCGCAAGGTTCGAATTCAAGGAGCGGAGAAAAACGATGATCAGTTATTTCGGGAGTTTGCTGTTACTGGCGGTGGTCCTGCTGGTGATGTATGCCATCCGGGTACTGCGGGAATACGAGCGCGCGGTGGTGTTTTTTCTGGGGCGCTTCCAGGCGGTCAAGGGGCCGGGGTTGATCATCATCATTCCGGTGATCCAGACGATGGAGCGGGTAGACCTGCGCACGGTGGTGATGGATGTCCCCACCCAGGATGTGATCAGCCGGGACAATGTGTCGGTGAAGGTGAATGCGGTGGTCTACTACCGGGTGGTCGATCCGCAGTCCGCGATTATCAATGTGGAAAATTACAACGAGGCGGTGAGCCAGCTTTCGCAGACGACGTTGCGTTCGGTTTTGGGCAAGCACGAGCTGGATGAGATGCTGTCGGAGCGCGACAAGCTGAATGTGGATATCCAGAAGATTCTCGACGAGCAGACCGACCGCTGGGGTGTAAAGGTTACCAATGTGGAGATCAAACACATTGACCTGGACGAGAGCATGATCCGCGCGATTGCGCGGCAGGCGGAAGCGGAACGCTCGCGGCGGGCGAAGGTGATTCACGCGGAGGGCGAGGCCCAGGCGGCGATGAAACTCACCGAGGCGGCGGACCAGCTTTCCAAAAACTCCAATGCGATTACCCTGCGGTATATGCAGACGCTGATCGATATTGCGGGAGAGCAGAATTCCACGATTGTGTTCCCGCTGCCGATGGATTTAATAAAACCTTTACTCGATCAGCAAGTGAAGCAGGGGGGATAAAGCACGAGGTCTCGCTAAGAAAGTTTTGTGGCGG
>NZ_CAJXKH010000124.1 GCF_913055755.1 uncultured Microbulbifer sp. | reverse complement strand
TTCAGCACGGCCACCCCCAACGAATACCTGACCCGCGTGGCGCCGCTGACCGAGGTGGATACCACCGTCGAGGCGATTGGCGCGGATGATGCGGTTGGCGGTGCACTGGAAATCAAAGCGGGCAGCGCCTGCTTACAGATCTGGCGACGCACGAAAAGCAGTGCGGGTACGGTGAGTTTTGCGCGGCTGGTGCATCCGGGGAATCGGTATCGATTGGGTGCGCAGTTGCGGTTTTGAGTTTTGATGTGTCGGTGAAAGCCCGGAGCTGTTCGCCTGCGAGCAGGCTCCTACGGGTGTTGGGCACGTCGCTGCGCTCCTTTGCCCAACCTACGGGACTTGATCCAGCGCAAGTAAGTAGGTTGGGCAAAGCGAAGCGTGCCCAACATTAACCACAAAACCAAATTTAGAAATCCGGGCCAAAAGCCCAACCAAAAATCCGAATCAATTTATCCAAAGAATTTGGAAATACACGAGGCAACCATGACTGATAAACGTCACGATCCCAGCCGCAAGATTGCCGCACCTACCGGCACCAAGCTGAATGCAAAAAGCTGGCTTACCGAAGCGCCGCTGCGCATGCTGATGAACAACCTCCATCCGGACGTGGCCGAGCGTCCGGAAGATCTCGTGGTGTACGGTGGCATCGGCCGTGCCGCGCGGGACTGGGAGTGCTACGACAAAATCGTCGAAGTCCTGCAGCGCCTGGAAGACGACGAAACCCTGCTGGTCCAATCCGGCAAACCCGTCGGCGTATTCAAAACCCACGTCGACGCCCCCCGCGTATTGATCGCCAACTCCAACCTCGTCCCCCACTGGGCCAACTGGGAACACTTCAACGAGCTGGATAAAAAAGGCCTGGCCATGTACGGCCAGATGACCGCCGGCTCCTGGATCTACATCGGCTCCCAGGGCATCGTGCAGGGCACCTACGAAACCTTCGCCGCGGTTGCGCGCAAGCATTTTGATGGCGTCGCCAAGGGCAAGTGGGTACTGACCGGCGGCCTCGGCGGCATGGGCGGCGCCCAGCCGCTGGCCGCCACCATGGCCGGCTTCTGCATGATCGCCGTCGAGTGCGATGAAACCCGCATCGACTTCCGCCTGCGCACCGGCTACGTGGACAAAAAAGCCACCAGCCTCGACGAAGCCCTGGCGATGATCAACGACGCGATGGAAAAGGGCGAAGCCATCTCCGTCGGCCTGCTCGGCAACGCCGCCGATGTATTCCCGGAAATCGTCGAGCGCGGCATCCTGCCCGACTGCGTCACCGACCAGACCTCCGCCCACGATCCGCTGAACGGTTACCTGCCAAAGGGCTGGACCATGCAGCAGGCGGCCGAGATGCGCAAAGCCGACGAAGCCCTGGTAGTGAAGGAAGCCAAGAAATCCATGGCGATCCAGGTCCAGGCCATGCTCGACCTGCAGGAGCGCGGCGCCGCCACCCTGGACTACGGCAACAACATTCGCCAGATGGCCTTCGAAGAGGGTGTTAAAAATGCCTTCGACTTCCCGGGCTTTGTACCCGCGTATATCCGCCCACTGTTCTGCGAAGGCGTCGGTCCCTTCCGCTGGGCGGCACTATCCGGCAACCCGGAAGACATCTACAAAACCGATGCGAAAGTGAAGGAACTGATTCCGGACAACCCGCAACTGCACAACTGGCTGGACATGGCCCGCGAGCGCATCCAGTTCCAGGGACTGCCCGCGCGTATCTGCTGGGTCGGCCTGAAAGACCGCGCGCGCCTGGCGCTGGCGTTCAACGAAATGGTAGCGAGCGGCGAACTGGAAGCGCCGGTGGTGATCGGCCGCGACCACCTCGACTCCGGCTCCGTGGCCAGCCCCAACCGCGAAACCGAATCCATGCTCGACGGCAGTGATGCGGTCTCCGACTGGCCGCTGCTGAACGCGCTGCTGAACACCGCTTCCGGCGCCACCTGGGTGTCCCTGCACCACGGCGGCGGCGTCGGCATGGGCTTCTCCCAGCACAGTGGTGTGGTGATCGTGTGCGACGGCACCGACGCGGCGAAAAAACGTATCGAACGCGTGCTGTGGAACGACCCGGCCACCGGCGTCATGCGCCACGCGGATGCGGGCTATGACATCGCCAAAAAATGCGCGAAGGAGCAGGGTCTGGATCTGCCCATGCTGAAGGATTAATTCCCGGCAAGCCACCTTGTTACAGCGTCATCCCGGGCTCGACCCGGGATCCAGCGGCTAAGCGAGCTGAACGCTCAGCACCATGATTCTGGATACCGGCCTGCGCCGGTATGACGACAGAGTAAAAAATTTATATCGGTGAAAAAATTTATGTACCAACTGGAAATCACCCCCGGCCAACTGAGCCTGGAACAACTGCGCCGCGTCGCCCGCGAGCCGGTGCAACTGAGCCTGAACAAAGACGCGCACCCGGCGATCGCCGCCTCCGCCAAAACCGTGGCCGACGTGCTGGAACAGGGCCGCACCGTGTACGGCATCAACACCGGTTTCGGCCTGCTGGCGAATACCCGTATTGAAAAGAAAGACCTGGAAACCCTGCAGCGCGCCATCGTGCTGTCTCATGCCGCCGGCACCGGCGACTTCATGAGCGAAGATACCGTGCGCCTGCTGATGGTACTGAAGATAAACTCCCTCGCCCGCGGTTTCTCCGGCATCCGCCTGGAAGTGATTGAGGCACTGATCCAGCTGGTCAACGCCGGCGTCTATCCGGCGATTCCGGAAAAAGGTTCCGTGGGCGCCTCCGGTGACCTGGCGCCGCTGGCGCACATGAGTGTGGTTCTTCTCGGCGAAGGTGAATGCTTTATCAACGGCGAGCGCAAGCCTGCCGCCGACGGACTGCGCTTTGCGGAAATGCGCCCGCTGGTGCTGGCACCGAAGGAAGGTCTGGCACTGCTGAACGGCACCCAGGCATCCACCGCCTTTGCCCTGCAGGGCCTCTTCTCCGCGGAAGATATGTTCGCCGGTGCGGTGGTGACCGGCTCCCTGACCCTGGAAGCCGCCAAGGGCTCGCGCCGCCCGTTCGACGATCGCATCCATATGGCCCGCGGCCAGCAGGCCCAGCGCGACGTGGCGGCGAGCTACCGCGACCTGCTGGGTGACGGCAGCGAAATCGGTGAATCACACCTGGACTGTGAAAAAGTGCAGGACCCCTACAGCCTCCGCTGCCAGCCCCAGGTCATGGGCGCCTGCCTGCAGCAGATCCGCTTTGCGTCGGAAGTGCTGCTGGCGGAAGCCAACGGAGTTTCCGACAACCCCCTGGTGTTTACCGACAGCGAAAATCCGCAGAACTCCGACATTATCTCCGGCGGCAACTTCCATGCGGAACCGGTGGCGATGGTGGCCGACAACCTGGCATTGGCAATTGCGGAAATCGGCTCCCTGTCCGAGCGCCGCATGGCGCTGCTGATCGATTCCAACCTGTCCGGCCTGCCGCCGTTCCTGGTGGACAACGGCGGGGTCAACTCCGGCTTTATGATCGCGCAGGTCACTTCCGCCGCACTCGCGAGCGAGAACAAGACCTTCGCCCACCCGGCCAGCGTCGACTCGCTGCCGACTTCTGCCAACCAGGAAGACCATGTATCCATGGCCACCTTCGCCGGCCGCCGCCTGCGAGATATGGCCGACAACACCTGCGGCATTCTCGCGGTGGAACTGCTGGCCGCCTGCCAGGGCCTGGACTTCCGCGCCCCGCTGAAGACCACCGAGAAACTGGAAAACGCCAAGGCCGCCCTGCGCGAGCGCGTACCCTTCTACGACAAGGACCGCTACTTCGCACCGGATATCGAGGAGGCCAAGCAGCTGCTGGCGAGCGCCTACTACCGCGAGTACCTGGCGACCGAAATGCTGCCAAGTAATCGCTAAACGGCGCAAAAACACACCTCTCCGCACAGCGGCATCCGCCGCTGTGCCTTATTCCCCCTAATTCCCCATTCTATCCATCCCGCTCCTGTGTAATGCTGGCAGCGATGTTGCACTGAAGTACCCAATTAACCACCCTCATCCAAAGGAATCTGGCTATGAACAGAAAATGGAGAGTTATTGGTGTATTCGCAATCGCAGGTTTGATCGCAGCCTGCGCTCCCAAAAAAGAAGCCTCCCCACAAAAAGAAAGCGATATTTCCGCAATTGAACACAGCACGCCTCTTATCGACAGAGAGCTGCTGTTTGGCAATCCGGAACGCTGGCAGGGCCGCCTGAGCCCGGACGGCGAAAAGATGAGCTTTCTTGCGCCACTCAATGGCGTTATGAACGTTTGGGTTGCCCCGGTAGGCGAATTCAAGGCCGCCACGGCGGTGACCAAAGATACCGGCCGCGGCATCCGACAACATTTCTGGGGCATGGACAGCCAGCACCTGCTGTATATCCGCGACAACAACGGCGATGAAAACTGGCACCTGTACAGCGTCGACCTGGAGAGCGACAAAACTACCGACCTGACACCTTTCGAAGAAATATCCGCCAGGCTTCTCGCGCAAAGTGCTGACTATCCCGGGCGCGCAGTGGTTGCCATCAACAACCGGGACTCCCGTTGGCACGACCCCTATTTAGTTGACCTGAATAACGGAGAGCGGACGCTGCTGGTTGAAAATAGCGGCTTCGCCGATTTCGTATTGGACAATGATCTGCGGGTAAGGCTCGGACTCAGTCCGACCAAAGCGGGAGGGTTTACCGTTTCCCAGCTCATCGAGCAAAACTGGATTGAGCTTTTTGAAATTCCCGGTGAAGATGCATTAACCACTTCGATTCTTGGGTTCGATAAAAGCAATCGCGGCATATACCTGCAAGACAGCCGGGGCAGAGACAAGGCCGCTTTGACACACCTGGACATCGAATCCGGCAAACTGACTGTGCTGGCAGAGTCGGATATTGCCGATATCTCCAGCGTCATCATGCACCCCGCCACCCACACGCCAATGGCGTACTCCGTCAACCTCCATAAAAGTAATTGGATCCCACTCGACGAACAGGCCAAAGGTGCCATCGAACCAATCCAGAAGCTGGCGGAAGGCGACGTAGAGATCAAAGGTCCGACTCTCGACGGCTCGCGCTGGCTGGTATTTACCGCCAGGGATTCCGCATCTGACGTCTACCAGGTATTTGATCCAGAAACCGGCAAACTGGACACCCTGTTTAATGCCAAACCCGCCCTCAACGATCTGCCGTTACCGAAGGTTTACCCTCAGACCATCACTTCCAGAGATGGGCTCGATCTGATTTCCTATCTCACATTGCCGGTTGAGGCCGACAAAAACGGCAAGGTCGACGCTCCCCTGCCAATGGTATTGCTGGTGCACGGTGGCCCCTGGAGCCGCGATACATTCGCCGATGATCCGACCGCACGCTGGCTGGCGAACCGCGGTTATGCGGTATTGCAGGTCAACTACCGCGGGTCCACCGGGTTCGGCAAGGACTTCGTCAATGCCAGTAATGGCGAGTGGGCCGGGGCCATGCATAACGACCTGCTGGACGCAGTGGAGTGGGCAATCGACAACAGGGTTACTACCAAAGACAAGGTAGCCATCATGGGCGGCAGTTACGGTGGCTATGCGACGCTCGTCGGCCTCACATTCACCCCTGACACTTTCGCCTGTGGAGTGGATATTGTCGGTCCGTCAAACCTGGGCACACTGCTTGAATCCGTGCCGCCCTACTGGGAAGGCTTCAAAAAAGTGCTACACGCAGCCGTCGGGAACCCGGAAACCGAAGCCGGAAGAAAACTTCTCGAAGAGCGTTCGCCACTGAACTTTGCCGATAGAATCACCAAGCCCCTGTTAATTGGTCAGGGGGCCAATGACCCGCGGGTAAAACAGGCGGAGTCAGACCAGATCGTAGCGGCCATGCAGGAAAACAAGCTACCGGTTACCTACATTCTTTATCCCGACGAGGGCCATGGCTTCCAGAAACCTGAAAACCGGCTCTCGTTCTTTTCCGCCTCCGAGTCTTTTCTCGCAGACTGCCTCGGCGGGCGATACGAACCGATTGGGGATGATCTTTCCAATTCCAGCATTCAGGTAGTCCACGGCGCGGAATTTGTCCCCGGGCTGAAAGAGGCTGTAGACAAAGCCTCGCTGCTCGCCACCAATACCGTGGAATCGGACTAAGCCGAGCTATCGGTTCGAACCGAGCCCGCGCCACCCTGGTGGCGCGGGCAATTTGACACCTGTCGCAATGCAAAAAATCACTAACAATAACGGATGCATCCATGAAAACATTCCAACACCTGCTCGGGGTTTTGGCTTTCGCCATCGCACCCGCGCTGCTTCCTGAGCCGGCTTACGCCGAGGACCCGGATACCGAAGCCACGGCTTCCACCTATTTCTCCGTCGATGAATTCCGCGAACGCCGTGCGCGGATATTCGACGCCATGGGCGAGAACGCTGTTCTGGTACTGCTATCGGAAGAGGCCAAGGTAAGAAACGACGACGTAGACTGGCCGTTCCGCCAGGACCACAACCTGCTCTATCTCACCGGACTCAACTCGGCGGACATGCGCCTGGTCCTGATCAAGAACGGGCGTGACAGCCACGCGCACCTGTTTCACCAGCTCGATGACCCCATGTATGAGAAGTGGCACGGAAAGCTGCCCGACGAAGACACGCTGAAAGCCGCCACCGGGATCGAAAACATCCACTCCGGCAAGGATTTCGAGGGTTTCCTCAATCTACTGCTCAAGGGCTACAACACCCAGATAACCAAGGGCCGCAAATACGCCTTTGAAAAGCCGGAATATCCACAGCTGATCCATGCCGTCCGCGATGGCCGGGCCACCCTGTGGCTACCCCTGGGCAATCGCCGCGGGCTGGGCGAGATCAAGCGCCCGCGGGAGGTGGCGTTCGCGGAAAAATTCACGGCCCGCTTCCCCGATCTGCAGGTAGCCAACATTTCACCGGTAATCAGCAGCCAGCGCGAAATCAAGTCCGAGGCGGAGCTGACGGTACTGAAACGGGCGATCGACATTACCGTCGAGGGGCACAAGGCGGCCATGCTCAACGCCCCGGTGGCGGAATACGAGTACCAGGTGCGCGCCACCATCGATTACCTGTTTGCCAGCAACGGCGCCCACTGGGGCTTCCCCGCGATTACCGCTTCGGGCAACAACACTTCCGTCCTGCACTACGCCCATCCCCACGAGCGGATCGACAAGGACGGGCTGTTCCTGGTGGATATCGGCGCCGAAGTCGAGCACTACACGGCGGATGTCACGCGCACCTTCCCCGTCAGCGGTACTTTTTCCGCTGCCCAGAAGGAGATCTATGAAGCCGCACTCACCGCGTCGGACAAGGCAATCAGCATTGCCCGCCGGGGACGCGACATCGCCGACATTGAGCGCACGATTCTCGATGTACAGGCGGACGCGCTGCTGGCTCTGGGCCTGATTACGGAAAAGAGCGATGAACAGGTGTATATGTATAACTGGCACGGCTATGGCCATTCCATCGGGCTGGACGTGCACGACACCCTGGATCGCTATGGCAAGCTGCGCACGGGCATGGTGATCGCTATCGAGCCTGGTATCTATATCCGCCGCAATGTGGTGGAGAAGTCCGACACCTACAAGGAACTGGACGAGGAAGCCCAGGAGCGCATTTCGAAGGCGCTGGACAAATACGACGGCATCGGCGTGCGCATCGAGGACAATGTACAGATCACGGCGCGCGGCGCCATCCTGCTATCGGCGGCAGCGCCGAGAACCGTCGCTGCCATCGAGGACTTTATGGCCGCGGGGATGGCGGCCAAATTCGACCCGCAGCAGTACATCTACTCTCGCCTGGACAACTGATTCCACCGGTAACGCCCTCAGGCCCGCGATCAGCTGATTGCGGGCCGTTTTTATATCTGTCCTTGTGCCCTCCTGACCCAAACCACACTACTCAGTCACATTTTGGCCCAGATTGACGTTTACGTTAACGTAAACGTCAACTATCCTTCAGGCACTTCTGAGGAATGGCCCATGAGCAATACTACCGTCGACAGCTACAGCATCTCCGAGCTGGCCCAGGAATTCGGAATTACCACCCGGACCATCCGCTTCTATGAAGACAAGGGGCTGCTGACCCCCCAGCGCCGCGGGCAGACACGGGTCTACACGCCGGAAGACCGGGTGCGCCTGAAGCTGATCCTGCGCGGTAAGCGCCTCGGTTTCTCCCTCGATGAGAGCCGGGAGATCATCGACATGTACGACCCGGCCCACGGCAATGTGGACCAGCTCAAGCGCCTGCTCGACCGTATCGACGCCAAGCGCCAGCAGCTGCGTCAGCAACAGCGGGATATCGAGAAGATGCTCGCCCAGCTGGACGATGCCACCGCCCGCACTGAGGCGGCACTGAAAGAACACTCAAACTGAACCCGGTTACAAACCATCTCTGACTGATTCACTGCGGAGCAGCCCATGAATACTCCTTACCCAACCCTGAACTTCGACCTCGGTGAAGACATCGATATGCTGCGGGATATGGTCTACAAGTTCTGTCAGGCGGAACTGGCCCCGCGCGCGGCGCAGATCGATGAGGACAATCTGTTCCCGGCCGATATGTGGAAGAAGTTCGGCGAGCTGGGCCTGCTGGGCATGACCGTGGAAGAGGAATACGGCGGCTCGAATATGGGCTACCTGGCCCACGCGGTGGCGATGGAGGAGATCTCCCGCGCGTCCGCGTCCGTTGGCCTGTCCTACGGCGCCCACTCCAACCTGTGTGTGAACCAGATCCGCAAGAACGGCACGCCAGAGCAGAAGGCGAAGTATCTGCCGAAGCTGTGCTCCGGTGAGCATATCGGCGCGCTGGCGATGAGTGAGCCGAATTCCGGTTCCGATGTGGTGAGCCTGCAGCTGAAGGCGGAGAAGAAGGGTGACCGCTTTATCCTGAACGGCAACAAGATGTGGATCACCAATGGTCCGGACGCGCACACTTATGTGATCTATGCGCGCACGGAACCGGGCATCAGTTCTGGTGGCATTACGGCGTTTATCGTTGAGCGCGGTTTCAAGGGGTTCTCGCAGGCGCAGAAGCTGGACAAGCTGGGTATGCGCGGTTCCAA
>NZ_CAJXKH010000123.1 GCF_913055755.1 uncultured Microbulbifer sp. | reverse complement strand
GGCTACGGAGGTGTGTTCTGGGTGTGAAGGCAGGGTGCCGGGCATCCGTTTTCAGAAGCGTCGGCGACAGGGACGTCGCCGACGCAGCGTACAGGGATGTATACACAGCGGTTCTGAAAACGGATGCCCGGTACCATGCCGCCACCGGGTTATCAGTAATCCCGGATCAGGAGCGGAACATCGCCGACAGGGATTCTTCGTTGCTGATGCGGCGCATGGATTCGGCCAGCATCGCAGACAGGGTCAGCTGGCGGATCTTCGGTGCCTTCTCCATCTTGTCGCCCAGCGGGATGGAGTCGGTGACCACCAGTTCATCCAGCACCGAATTATTCAGGTTGTCGATCGCCTTGCCGGACAGAACCGGGTGGGTACAGTAGGCGATCACTTTCTTGGCGCCGTGTTCTTTCAGTGCGTTGGCCGCGTTACACAGGGTGCCGGCGGTATCCACCATGTCGTCTACCAACAGGCAGGTGCGGTCGTTTACCTCACCGATGATATTCATTACCTCGGCCACATTGGCTGCAGGGCGGCGCTTGTCGATGATCGCCAGGTCGCAGTCCAGGCTCTTCGCCACCGCGCGGGCGCGCACCACACCACCGATATCCGGAGAAACCACCACCAGATCCTCGTAATTCTGGCGCTCGATATCGTCCAGCAGAACAGAGGAGCCGTATACGTTGTCTACCGGCACATCAAAGAAGCCCTGGATCTGCTCCGCGTGCAGGTCGACGGTCAGAACCCGGTCGATTCCCACGCTCACCATCATATCGGCAACCACCTTGGCGGAAATGGGTACACGCTGGGAGCGCACCCGGCGATCCTGGCGGGCGTAGCCGAAGTAGGGCACCACCGCGGTAATGCGGCCGGCAGAGGCGCGGCGCAGACCGTCTACCAGCAGGATCAGCTCCATCAGGTTGCGGTTGGTGGGCTGGCAGGTGGACTGCACCACGAAAACGTCGCGGCCGCGCACGTTGTCGGTGATTTCCACTGCGATCTCACCGTCGGAGAAACGCTTGACCACCGCCTCCCCGAGCGGTATCGCCATATGCTCAACAATCTTTTGTGCCAGTTCCGGGTTTGCGTTGCCGGTGAAGACCATTAAGTCAGCCACTGCGAGTACCTTTTTCGTTGGGAGTAGAAGATAGTAGTGAAATTCAGGTGGTTTTTGGAGCGAGAACTGCTTGCAGGATAGAGTGATGCCGTTTCATTGGGCGACCATTGGTGCAAGGTTTTAAAGGCGTGGGTTTTTCGCCCGGTATTTACTCGGTGGCTACCGAGTGCTCCGAAGCAGGCCAAGGATGGCCCGCCCGCAAATCAGCGCAGCTGATTTGTCGGGAGCTTAGCGCGGATATGTGCCGCGTTAAGCGTCTTTTCGTCAATTCAGGGATGAATTGATGAAAACTTAAAGAGTGGCTGGGGTGGTAGGATTAGCTTCGCCTGCGGCTCGCTGGTCTCCGCTGGCTGCGCCAGCTTCGGCTCGAACCTGTCAGAGTGCGCTGCTTTCGCCAGACTCACTGCCAACCTGAAAATATGGCTGGGGTGGTAGGATTCGAACCTACGCATGACGGGATCAAAACCCGCTGCCTTACCGCTTGGCTACACCCCAGCAATGTTGCAGCTGATCAATTTAGACGCTGGCTGCAAATTTCGCGAGCTGCCTGTGTGCAGGTGATTCATCGACACCCGCGGCAACAAAGCCATCCAACCCTGCGGGCCTTTGTGCAAACACTTCTCGTGCTGCGGCTTCCGACGCAAAACCGGCAAATACACATGCACCGGTTCCTGTCAGTTGTGCCAGGCCAAACTGCGCCAGCCACTCTCGGGCTTGCCGCACCTCGGGGTAGAGGCTTTCTACAAGTGGCTGAAAATCGTTGCCGGCGTGCTCGCCGAGCCAGTGTTTATCCAGCCGCCTGTCGCGAAGGGCCGCTAATGTAATTGCGGCGGAATCTCTTGTCAAACGCGGATCGGAAAAGAGTGCCGCAGTGCTGATATGGCAGGGTGGGAACAGCACCAAATACCACTGGGGGTCGATGCACACCGGAGTCAGCTTCTCTCCCACGCCCTCCGCCCACGCGGAGTGACCGCGCACGAATACCGGGATATCCGCGCCCAGTTGCCGTCCCAGTTCCGCCAGCTGGTCCTGGGAAAGTCCACAGCGCCACAGGTGGTTGAGGCCCAGCAGTGCAGTTGCCGCATCGCTGCTGCCGCCGCCAATACCGCCGCCCATTGGCAGCACCTTGTCCAGTTTGATGTGTACGCCCTGGCGACCACTGGTGCTTTTCCGCAGCAGTGTGGCGGCGCGATAGATCAGGTTCTCCTCCATCGGGACCGAGAGGCCCGGGCACTCGACCAGGATGCGGTCGTCGTCGCGCAGGGCAAAGGAGAGGGTGTCACCGAAGTCCAGCAGCTGAAACACCGTCTGCAATTCGTGGTAACCGTCTTCGCGCTTACCCAGGATACGCAGGATCAGGTTCAGTTTGGCGGGGGCGGAAAGCTGCAGGTTGGGCATGGGGCGGCGGTCTGCTGAAACAAAAGCGGGAGTTTATCAGCAGACCGCGAGGGCGGCTAAGGCTTGCTTACTTGGGCAGCCATTCCTTGATGACAAGCGTTACGTTTACCGGGCCCGCGGCCTGATTGGTGGCCGCCTTGATGCGGGTGGGTAGAAGGTAAGCGCCAACTTTCTGGTAGTCGCTGAACCGCAGTTGCCAGCCGGCCTGGGTCAGGCTCTGTAGCAGTCCCTGGGCGTTGGTCTGCTTGCCGGCCACCGCGCCAGGAGCCGGTAAACCCCGTACCCAGTAAAACATTTCGCCGACCGGTAGCGGCCAGCCCATGATCTGTTCGGTAAGCTCGCTGGGGTCGGCGGCAAATACCGCGGGGTCGCTGCCCCGCTGCAGGCTGACGCCGGTAGGGGAGCCGCTGATCAGGGTGGCGCCGGCACCGAGGGGGCCGCTGAGGTGAATGCGGTAATTGCTGTTGGCCTGCTGCCAGGTCATATTGGCGCTGCCGTTCTCGCGGGGCGAGCGCACGCCGAGTTTGCCGTTCGCTTCCCAGCGCAGCAGTGCCGCTGCGGACTGGGGCTGCGCAGTTGTGGTTGCGGGCTCGGGCGCCGGCGGTTGCTGTTGCTGGGTGCTGCAGGCACCGATTGCGAGCAGCGACAGCGCCGCTGCAAATGCGCCCAGCCGTTTGCGGTACTGGTTAAGTCGCGGTGCGGAGAAAAGTTCAGCTTTCGGTAACATGCTGTTCCAGTCGTTGTTGATCCTGCAGTCGCTGCATGGCGGCAGGAATTATTTTGCTTTCCGGGTTGCTCTTCAGCCCGGCTTCCCAAATCTGCATGGCCTGCTGGTGCTGTCCGATTGCCCACAGGGCCTCCCCCAGGTGTGCGGCAATTTCGTGATCGTCCAGCAATTCCAGTGCCCGTTGCAGATACTCAACCGCTTCGCTGTAGTTGCCCAGGCGGAAATGCGCCCAGCCCATACTGTCGATAATCGCCGGATCATCGGGGCTGAGGCTCAACGCCTTGTCGATCAACACCATGGCTTCATTCAGGCGGTCGTCGTACGACAACAGTTTGTAGCCCAGTGTGTTGAGCAGGTTCGCATTATCCGGATCGCGGGACAACAGCTTGCGCAAACCCAGTTCAAAATTCTCAAGGTCGCCCAGCTGTTCGCTGGCCATGGCGTGGGCATAGATCACACGGCTGCTGGCATCTTCACTGGCGAGTGCGGCAGTGAGAACGTCGCGGGCTTCGCGCAGCTGGTTGTGTTTGCTGAGCAGTTCCGCCTGCATCAGGTAGAACTGCTCCTGCTGGGTGGGGTGGCGCTGGCGGAGTTCATCGAACCAGATGCCGACTTCCTTGAAGTCTCCACTGGCCGCCAGCAGGTTGGTGCCCTGGGCGATGGCCTGCACGTAGTCGCTGCCGGGGCGCACCAGGCGATAGTGGACAACCGCATCCTGCGCCCGGTTCTGTTGCGCGGCGATACCGCCGAGATAGAAATGCGCTGCGGATTCGTGCTCCTCCAGGGCGAGGAGTTTTTCCAGCAGCGGCTTGGCGGCGTCAAACTGATCGGTTTCATACTGGATCAGGGCCAGGGACAGAATCAGGTTGGCGTCGTTCGGGCGCTGCTTGACCAGTTCCGCGAATTGCTGCTGTGCCAGGTCCAGATCTTCACGTATCAGCAGGCGGGCGTATTGCAGGCGCAGGCGGCTTTCCCGCGGGTACAGGTCAACCAGGTTTTCCAGGAGCGCGCGGGCCTCGTCCTGGCGTTCCATGTCGATCAGGATGTGGGACTCCAGCAGGGGGGCGTCGAGCAGCGCGGGGTCCTGTTCCTGCACCAGGCGGGTGATTTTCAGGGCTTGGTCCAGTTGCTTGTTGGCGCGCAGTACCATTGCCAGTGCCAGCGAGGCCTCATGGTTGCGGGGGTATTTTTGTGACATGCGCTGGAAGTCCGGCAGTACCTCGGCGGCCATGTCGTCACTGGATACCGCGGTGGCGGCAACGGATTGCAGGGGCGCGTCGCCCCCCAGGGCCATGGCCCGCTCGGCGTGCTCCAGCGCCTTGTGCACTTCTCCGGCCAGGGTCAGTTCTGCGGTGGCCGCCAGTTGCGCCTCGGGGTTGTCCGGTTCCAGCTCCACCCACAGGCGCGCGGAGCGCAGCGCGGCGCGGCGCGCATTGAGGAAGCGGGCAATGCGGGTGGCGCGTGCGGCGACTCCCGCATCCTGGGTGCGCTCCGCCTGGAAGTAGTAGTTGGCCAGGGCCAGGTCATACTGCTCCCGGTTCCCCGCGACCTCGGCGACCAGCAGGGTATAGAAGGTTTCGATCGGGAAGGGGGTGTGGCTCTCCCGGGCGCTGTCCCCTGACCGGGACTGGTCTCCGCCGGCGCTGGTGGGCTCCTGGGGCAGGGCTACGCTGACCTCGTCTGCCTCTGTCGGGGTTGCATCGGCTTCGCCGCTGGCGCTGTCGATTGCCGGTTGCTGCACGCAGGCTGCAAGCAGTGCCAGGCACGCGGGTAGCAGCAGGTTGGTCGCGGTTTTGCCGATTCTCGCACCTCGCCCAGGTCGGGTCGGGGAGGTGGCGTGAGTGATGGTGGTGAGTTCCCGGGCTAGCGGGAGCTTGCGCATAAATCTGGGATGCATAGAAACGTGTCCGTACGTTCGCGCCTGTATCCCTTCCGCGCTGTCTGGCGGGCAAGTTGCCCCCAGAGGCTGGCGTCTTTGCCCGCGGCTGCTGGGGATTCCCATGCCCGGGGCGGTTGGGGTGGCGCTGGATGGCGTATTTTTCCGGGTTATCGCCGTATAATTCTAGTTGCGATTTCCGGAGCCGTTTGCCCCGGGTGGGGAGGCGGTGAAAAGTCTGCACCAATTTACACTGACCCCACGGACAGCGGGGGCGCTCCGGCGTCTGTATTCCCGATCAATCAGGGGCATAGATTTTCACCGCTTGCATGGCCGGCAGCCGCCCGGGACAATATGCGCCCTTTTTGCCGCCGGTGGCGTCGCCATTGCCCCGTGGCGCCACCAAGAACACACTGAACGGGTACCGAATGCCAATCCTCGCTTTGGGAATCAATCACGACAGCGCGCCAGTAGAGGTGCGGGAGCGGGTCGCATTTGCGCCCGAAGTGATGCCCAGCGCCCTGGCGGAGGCCCGCGCGGCCCTGCACAGCCCGGAACTCGCCATCCTGTCCACCTGCAATCGCACGGAAATCTACGCGGACGCTTCGCCGGAGGCGGTACTGCAATGGGTTGCGCAATATCACCAGGTGCCGCTGGAACAGCTGAGCGGCTGCCACTACCACTACCTGGACGAATCCGCGGTGCGGCACATGATGCAGGTGGCCTGTGGGCTCGACTCGCTGGTTCTCGGTGAACCGCAGATCCTCGGGCAGATGAAGTCCGCCTATGCGGTGGCGCGGGAGGCGGGCAGTGTGGGGTCGACCCTGCACAACGTGTTCCAGCAGGTATTTTCGGTGGCGAAGCGCGTGCGCACCGAAACCGCCATCGGCGAGAACCCGGTTTCCGTGGCATTTGCCGCGGTGTCCCTGGCCTCGCGCATCTTTACCGACCTGCGGGAGCAGACCGCGCTGCTGATCGGCGCCGGTGAAACCATCGAACTGGTGGCCCGCCACCTGCTCGACAAAGGGGTGAAAAAGCTCATTGTCGCCAATCGCACCTTGCACCGGGCGCAACAGCTGGCGGAAACCTTCGGCGCCGAGGCCATCTTGCTGGCGGACATTCCCGAGTACCTGCCGCGGGCCGACATCGTGATCAGCTCCACCGCCAGTCAGCTGCCGATCCTGGGCAAGGGCGCGGTGGAGAGCGCGCTCAAGCAGCGCCGCCACCGCCCGGTATTTATGGTGGACATCGCGGTGCCGCGGGATATCGAGCCGCAGGTGGCGAAGCTCGACGACGTCTATCTCTACACCGTGGATGACCTGCGCGGGGTGATCGACGAGGGCAGGCGGTTGCGGGAGAAGGCGGCGGAATCGGCCCATGTGATTGTGGACGAGGCCGCCCACGGCTTTATGCGTGAACAGCGCAGTCTGCGTGCGGTGGATTCCATCCGCAGCTACCGGCAACAGTCGCAATCGGTGAGCAAGGAAGAGCTGGAAAAGGCACTGATCCAGTTGCGCGCCGGCGGAGATCCGGAGCAGCTGCTGGAGCAGCTGGCCCGCGGCCTGACCAACAAACTGATTCACGCGCCCACGGTGGCACTGCGCCAGGCAACCGCCGAGGGCGATCTCGAGCGCCTGCGCATAGCGCGGGAAATCATCGGCCTGGCGCCGGAAGAAGAATTCCTATCCCCAAGTCCGGCAGCGTCGCCGGACAACAAGAAACTCAAGTAATGAAAGCTTCGGTTCAACAGAAACTCGAAAACCTTGTGGAGCGCCACGAGGAGGTTTCCGCACTGTTAGGTGATGCGGAAATCATCAGTGACCAGGGCAAGTTCCGCGATCTGTCGCGGGAGTTTTCCGAGCTGGAAGAAGTGGTCAAATGCTACGGCCGCTTCCGGGCGCTGCAGGACGACATGGAAGCCGCCCGGGAAATGCTCGGCGAAAGCGACGCGGAAATGCGTGAAATGGCGCAGGAAGAACTGCGCGAGGCGGAAGCCCAGCTGGAGCCGCTTGAAAACGAACTGCAAACGCTGCTGCTGCCCCGCGACCCCAACGATCGCAAGAATGTCTACCTGGAAATCCGCGCCGGCACCGGTGGTGACGAGGCCGCGATTTTTTCCGGCGACCTGTTCCGCATGTATTCCCGCTACGCCGAGAAACAGGGCTGGCGCATCGAGGTGATCAGCGAAAACCCCGGTGAACACGGTGGTTACAAGGAAATCATCACCCGTGTCGCGGGCGAAGATGTCTACGCCAAACTCAAATTTGAATCCGGTGCCCACCGGGTACAGCGGGTTCCGGAAACCGAATCCCAGGGCCGAATCCACACCTCCGCCTGTACCGTGGCGGTGATGCCGGAGCCGGACGAGCGCGACGCCATCGAAATCAACAAGGCGGACCTGCGCACCGATACTTACCGCGCCTCCGGCGCCGGCGGTCAGCACGTCAACAAGACCGATTCCGCGGTGCGCCTGACCCACATTCCCACCGGGATTGTGGTGGAGTGCCAGGACGAGCGCTCTCAGCACAAGAACCGCGCCAAGGCCATGGCATTGCTGCAGGCCAAGCTCAACAGCGCCCAGGAATCCGCCGCCGCCCAGGAAATTTCCGATGCGCGCCGCAACCTGGTGGGCAGCGGCGACCGCTCCGAACGCATCCGTACCTACAACTTCCCCCAGGGCCGGGTGACCGATCACCGTATCGGCCTGACGCTGTACAAACTGGACGAAGTGATGCAGGGCGCACTGGAAGAGGTGATCGACCCGCTGCGCACCGAATACCAGGCCGACCAGCTGGCGGCACTGGGGCAGCAGTAAACCGCCGTGGCCAGCGTAAAGGAAAACCTGCTGCGGGCGGCGGAACTCACGGAAAGCGACAGCCCGCGGCTCGACCTCGAAGTGCTGCTGTGCCACCTGCTGGGGAAATCCCGCGCCTGGCTGTACACCTGGCCGGAACACGAACTGGAACCGGAGCAGCAGGCCGCGTTCGACCGCCTGTTCGAGCGTCGCATTGCCGGCGAGCCTGTCGCCCACCTGACCGGCAACCGGGAGTTCTGGTCGCTGCCACTCAAGGTCAATCGCTCCACCCTGATACCGCGCCCGGATACCGAAGTACTGGTGGAAGCGGTGCTGGAACTGCGGCCGCAGGAATCGCTGCGCGCACTGGACCTGGGCACCGGCACCGGCGCCATCGCCCTGGCGCTGGCCACCGAAAAGCCACACTGGCAACTGCTGGCAGTGGACAAGATGCCCGCGGCGGTGGCGCTGGCGGAGGAAAACCGCCAGCAGCTGGGGCTTGCCAATGTGCAGGTACGGCAAAGTGACTGGTTCGACGGGGTGCCGCCACAGCACTTCGACGTCATCGTCAGCAACCCCCCGTATATCGACGCCCAGGACCCCCATCTGCGCGAGGGGGACGTGCGCTTCGAGCCGCGCTCGGCACTGGTGGCCGACGAACAGGGACTCGCGGATATCCGCCAGATCGCCGCGCAGGCGCGCTCCTACCTCGCCGCCGACGGCCTGCTGCTGGTGGAGCACGGCTGGCAGCAGGCCGACGCTGTCGCCGAGCTGCTGGGCACGCGTGGGTTTGAGCAGGTTCAGAGCTGGCGTGATCTCGGTGGCCAGCAACGGGTAACCGGAGGGCAATGGCGTGGATGACCAGCAACTGCTGCGTTACAGCCGGCAGATACTGCTGCCACAGATCGATATCGACGGTCAGCAACGGCTGCTGGACAGTCGGGTTCTGATCGTTGGGGTCGGCGGCTTGGGCTCGCCGGTCGCGTTGTACCTTGCCGCCGCGGGCGTTGGCCAAGTGGTGCTGGCCGACCCGGATCAGGTTGATTTGACCAATCTGCAGCGGCAGATCATTCATCACGCCGTCGATATCGGCCGTGACAAGGTCGCCTCTGCGGCCGAGCG
>NZ_CAJXKH010000122.1 GCF_913055755.1 uncultured Microbulbifer sp. | reverse complement strand
GCGCAAACCTTGGGGAAAAAAGAAGCGCGGGGCCTGAAAGTCTCTACCTTTCACACCCTGGGGCTGAACATCATCAAATCGCATGTGAAAGATTTGGGCTTAAAACCCGGCTTTTCACTGTTTGACGATAAAGATTCGCTGGCGCTGTTAACTGACCTCACCGAAGACACCTTAGATGGCGATAAAGACCAGCTCTCTTTGCTACAAAGCTGCATCTCGAACTGGAAAAACGATTTATTACTGCCCGATCAGTTATTACGTCAGGTAACCAGTACCGGTGAAAAAGAATTCGCCGAGGCGTACCGGCAGTATCAAAACCACTTAAAAGCCTATAACGCTCTGGATTTTGATGATCTTATCCTGCTGCCCACGCTGCTGTTAAAACACAACGAACAGGCGCGAATGAAGTGGCAAAGTAAAATTCGCTACCTGCTGGTGGATGAATACCAGGACACCAACAGCTCCCAGTACCTGCTGGTGAAAATGCTGGTGGGCAGCGGCGGCGGCCTCACTGTGGTGGGCGACGACGACCAGTCGATCTACGCCTGGCGCGGTGCGCGCCCGGAAAACATGAGCCAGCTGAAGCAGGACTATCCCAACCTGCGCCTGATCAAACTGGAGCAGAACTACCGCTCCACCAGCCGCATCCTCAAGGTGGCCAACCACCTGATCGCCCACAACCCCCACGAGTTCGACAAGGCGCTGTGGTCCGACCGCGGCCTTGGCGACGAAATCCGCGTGCTCAAGGTCACCAACGAGAACGAGGAAGCGGAGCGGGTCGCCAACGAAATCTTCCTGCAGAAGGCCCGTCGCGGCGCCAAGTTCATGGACTTCGCGGTACTCTACCGCGGCAACCACCAGGCGCGCCTCATTGAAATGAAGCTGCAGGAAAACCAGATTCCCTACCAGATGTCCGGCGGTACCAGCTTCTTCGCCCGCGCGGAGATCAAGGACGTGATGGCCTACCTGCGTTTGCTTGTGAACCCGGATGACGACAACGCCTTCCTGCGTATCATCAACACCCCGCGCCGCCAGATCGGCACCAGCAGCCTGGAGGCCCTGGGCAACTATGCCAAGGGCCGCGAGATCTCGATGTTGCGCGCCTGCAGCGAAATCGGCTTCAGGGAACACATTACCGAAGCCGGCTACGAACGCCTCGACCGCTTCGCCCACTGGCTGGAAGGCGTGGCCAGGAACTGCCGCGACAACAGCCCGGAGTCCGCGCTGCGGGAAATGCTCGAGGATATCGACTACGCCGGCTGGCTCTCCCAGAACGCCAGTAGCGAGAAGGTGGCCGAGAAGCGCATGGAGAACGTCTACTGGCTGCTCGACAGCCTGATGAAAACCATGGAGGGCACCGACGACGAACTGGAGCAGGACGTGCGCCTGGAACAGGCGATTTCCAAGCTGATCCTGCGCGACATGCTCGACCGCCAGGAAGAGGAAGAGGCCACCGACAAGGTCAGCCTGATGACCCTGCACGCGGCCAAGGGCCTGGAGTTCCCCCATGTGTTCATGATCGGCATGGAAGAAAACCTGCTGCCCCACCGCAACAGCATCGAGGACGACAACATCGAGGAAGAGCGCCGCCTCACGTACGTGGGTATCACCCGCGCGCAGAAGACCCTCACCATGACCCTGGCCGGCAAACGCAAAATGTTCGGCGAGAACCAGGACACCACCCCCAGCCGCTTCCTCGAAGAACTGCCGGAGGAGGACTGTGTATTTGAAGGCTTCGGCAAGGCCACGCCGGAACAGAACCAGGCGAAGGGCGCGGAGACCCTGGGGTCGCTGTTGAGCATGTTCGACTAAACGGCAGGATTGCCGTTTTGCACAGCCGGAGGCTGCCCGAAGGGTGAGGGCCATGGATGGCCCGAATGGCTAACGCCGTGCCAACAAGTGAACAGCCACAAAAAAGGCCGCTCAATGAGCGGCCTTTTTTCTTTCCAGAGCAAGCGGTCGCTTACTTGGACCCCTCTACCATATGGTCGACAGCAGCCTTGACCTCGTCATCGGAGCAGGTCATACACAGGCCCTTCGCCGGCATCGCGTTGAAGCCGTTGAGCGCGTGGGTGTACAGGGTGTCCATGCCCTTGTCGATCCGCGGGCCCCAGGCACCAGCATCGCCGAACTTGGGTGCACCGGCCGCGCCGGTACCGTGACAGGCGGCACAGTGGCCACTGTAAACGTCACTACCGCTGCGGGCACCACCGGAAGAAGCCGCTGCCGCAGGCGCCGCCGCCGCGCACTCGTCGCCCTTCATGCAGGTCTCACCTACCGGCGCGATGCGTTCGGCGATCTGTTCATCGGCAGACTGGGCCACGGCTACCGCCGCACCAGCCACCACGGCCAGTGCCGCTACAAAATTCAATACAACTTTCATCCATTCCCCCTAAAGGCCCAAGTGGCCCGTAGATTCCGGCGTGTTCGCCACATACCTCTACCAGTCAGCCGCGCATTATAAGCATACCGCCCGCCCCTGCGAAGGCCCGCGCACCAATCGCACAGCATAAGAATCCGGATACGGCCCAATTCCCTTTGCCCTGTCACCGCCCTTCTGTATAATCCGCGTCCGCGCCGGGGTTGTGTAACCCGTTGATTTGGCGCAGATTTGACCGCCAAGGTCAGTGTCAACCGCCCGTAGCTCAGCTGGATAGAGCGTTGCCCTCCGGAGGCAAAGGTCAGAGGTTCGAATCCTCTCGGGCGGGCCATATATGAAAAAGGCCACCCAACGGGTGGCCTTTTTCATATATCGTCCCAAGCCCGAGGGCTTCGACCAATTCCCAGGTTCGAGCCGGAGGCGCGCAGCGCCGGAGACCAGCGACCGCAGGGAGCTAATCCTCTCGGGCGACCTCTCTCATTTATCACCCCAAGCCCGAGGGCTTCGCGGAATTCCCAGGTTCGACTCGCAGGCGCAAAGCGCCGGAGAGCAGCGAGCCCGCAGGGCGAAGCTAATCCTCTCGGGCGCCCTCCGTCATACTCCCCTCCACCAACCACCAACCACCAACCACCATTGTGCCGATGCAGCCACCGCATCCACATCGCCATCAAAACGATTTGTCACTGATTGGTCACGCCATCGTATTAATCGCCGTCTAGTATCCAGCGCGTATTTTTTGACAATAAATGCTGGAGTTACCATGAACCGGATTTTGAAACGGAACTTCCCTCTGTCCACCCTGGCCTGTGTCATTTCTGCTTTTGCGCTGCAGGCTCAGGCACAACAACAGACGCAACTGGAAGAGGTGATTGTCACCGCGCAAAAGCGCGAGCAGGCTATCGTGGATGTACCGATGACCATCAGCAGCATGGATAGCGATACCCTGAATGAACTCGGTATCGACCGCTTCGACAGCCTGTCCGACCTGATACCCGGTCTGGTGGTGCAGCAACAGAGTGTGAACAACAACGGCTACGTAATCCGCGGGATCACCTCCGATGATGGTAGCGCCCCGGGTGCGGCACGGGTTTCGGTTTACCTGAACGGTACCGATGTATCCCGCTCCCGCGCGTCCTATTTCGAGGTATACGACATGGAGCGCGTCGAAGTGGTGAAGGGCCCGCAGGCAACCCTGTTTGGCACTGCCGCTTCCATCGGTGCCATGAGCTTTATCACCGCAAAACCACAGCAGGATTTTGCCTCGTCGCTGACGGTGGGTGCCGGCAATTACGATATGCGCAAGCTCGAAGGCATGGTGACCGGTGGCAACAAGATACTGCAGGGCCGGCTGGCATTCACCACCCGGGAACGGGCCGGTTACGTGGAGAACTCCAGTGGCGAGGTAGACCTGAATGGCTATGAGCGCGAGGCCTTCCGCCCCAGTCTGCGCATCACCCCCAGCGACGACCTCACCATCGATCTGGTTTACAACCATGACAAGGCCAGCGATCCGGGTACCGCCTTCGTCAACCAGTCTGTGCTGTTTACCGACCAGGCCGCGCTCAGCGTACCCGACAACAACATACTGGGGATGAACGATATCGGTGTGGACCGCACCGTTAAAGATTTCAATGCGACGGTGGACTGGACCATCAACAACCAGCTGGCACTTACCTATATCGGCGCGCAGCGGGACTACGATTCCCTGGAAGCATTCGATGCAGACGGCACAGGTTTCGAGATGCTGAATTTTTCCGAGGATGCCAGTGGTGACCAGGCCAGCCACGAACTGCGCCTGAATTTCAGCGGCGAGCGTATTAACGGCTTTGTGGGCGCGAGCTACTTCGAGGAAGAAGCCGAACAGTTCGTGGGCTTCGCCACCGAGGAAGGCACCTTTCTCAGCTGCGCCGGTGCTTTGGCCGCGGTCAATATTCCGGGCTGCAATGTGGACAGCACCGCGCTGCTCACCGGTGGCACGCTGGCGGCCCTGCCCTACCAGAGCTATTACGCCAACGGGGCCAGCAACAGCAGCGTGAACCTGTTTGCAGACGTTTCCTACCAGGTTACCCCGCAACTGGAAGCCACCGTGGGTGCGCGGCTGGTGCGCGAGGAGCGCGAATCCAGCTACTCCAGCGAAATGCCTTTTTCCCAGATTCTCGCTTCCCAGGGTGTACTGACCGACCTGTTCTTCGGCCTGGCCCACAATACCAGCGGCGACGTTATTCGCGGCGAGTCCGACAACTCCGCGCTACTGCCACGCTTCAATCTGCTGTACACCCTGAACGACAGCGTCAATCTGTACGGCACCCTCTCCAAAGGTGAGCGCTCGGAAGTGATCGACATATCTTCCGGCAGCGAGAACATCGTGCCGGCGGAGGAAATCTCCAACTACGAGCTGGGTATCAAGGGCCGCCTCGCCGGCACGCCACTGGATTACGCACTGGCGGTCTTCTACCAGAACTACGATAACTTCCAGGTAAACGTGATCGACCAGGACAGCGGCCAGTCGCGTACAGAAAATGCTGGCTCCGCCACCAACACCGGACTGGAAGCGGAGCTGCGCTGGAGCGCGACGGAAGATCTGCAATTGCTGGCAAACATGGCCTATATCGATGCGGGCATCGACGACGATTCCAATAACGGCAGCTACGCCGGCAACCAGTTCCGCCTGCAACCGGAGCTGACCGGTGCCGTCAGTTATCTCTACGAGACACCGATCAACAGCAGCCTGCTGTTCACCAGCAGCGGCAGCTGGAGCTATCGCTCTTCGGTGTATTTCGATATCGCCAACCGGTTTGAAGAGGACGCCGTGGATCTGCTCAACCTGCGCGCAGGCATTGCCGCCAGTGATCGCAACTGGGCGCTGACCCTCGCCGCCAGCAATCTGCTGGACGAGGAGTACATCATGGATGCCGGCAATACCGGTGCCTCCTTCGGCTACCCCACCTATATCGAAGGCGCGCCGCGCACCTTGAGCCTGGAATTCAGCAAGCGTTTCGGCGCTTTCTGATAACGCCGGTCGGGCAAGCCAATAGAAAGCCAGCGCGACTTCCGTGTCGCGCTGGCTTTTTTGATTGTGCGGATTGTCGGTGCGAGAAAATTAAGATCCTCTCAGACTGTGGGTGACACTGTGGCGGGCCACTTCGGCAAACTCGGTACTGTCGATGTTATCCACGTACATCCATTCTGCCTGCACCGAATCGCGACGGAAGGTCAGCGCCATATAGCCGCGCTGGTGCAGATTGCAGTACTGCAGGTCGTCCACCAGTACCGCCATACCAGCCGCCAGCTCGGTTGCGGATTTCTCGTTCAGCTTGAGATAGGTCTCCATGCCCGGGGAGGTAACGCTGGGGGTCGCGAATTCCAGCCCCACCATTTCCCCCTTGGCATCTTTCAGGTGGCTGTACCAGGCGTTGTGCGTATCGCCGGCCACCACGACCAGATTTTTGTTCAATGAGTTTATGTGCCGGTACAGGGCTTCGCGCTCCACCGCGTAGCCATCCCAGGCGTCGAGATTGTAGGGCACGACCTGTTGCAGGCGGGCGCGCTGGCTGTCACTGAGCGGTTCCCCCTGCAGGCTCGCGGCCTTGAGGCCGATCAGCTCGGCAGTGAGATCCTGGCTGTCGCCGCGGTAGAAACTGGTCATCATTTCCACCGGCAGGTGCATACGCCCCATCAGTACCTGCTGCCCCAGCATCTGCCAGCGGCCGCTGGAGGCGGTCAGGGCTTCCTGCAGCCACTGTAACTGCGGCTTGCCCAGGAGTGAGCGGGAGGGATCCGACATCGCGCTGGTGAAGCCCTCACCGTCGAAGTTACCGTCGCTGTCGATATAACTGGCGAAATCCAGTTGCTGGTCGCGGCCGATCACGCGGGTATCCAGCATGTGCAGATCCAGCAGGTCGCCGAAGCTGAAACTGCGGTAGATCTGCGGGTTGCGCTCGCCCATGGGCGGGCGGATCGGCAGCCATTCGTAATACGCCTGTACCGCGGCGACGCGGCGGGCGAAGAAGTCACCTTCGTCTTCGCTGTGGTTTTGCGCCCCGGCTTTCCAGGTATCGTTGCTGATTTCGTGGTCGTCCCACACCGCGATAAACGGCGCGGCGGCGTGCAGCGCCTGCAGGCCGGCGTCGCTGCGGTACAGCGCATAGCGCCTGCGATAATCGGTGAGTGACAGCAGTTCACCGCGGTTGTCTTCCGGCAGCGCGCGGCCGATCTCGGCAGACTGTTCTGTGGCGTAACCGCCGGCGCCGTACTCGTAGATGTAATCGCCGAGATGCAACACCGCATCCCAGTCGTCGGCGCCCGCCGCCAGCTGGTAGACGTTGAAGTAACCCGCCGGGTAGTTGGAGCAGGAGAATACCGCGAGTTTCAACTGCTCTACGCCGGCTTCCGGTAATGTTTTGGTGCGGCCCACCGGGCTCTGCTCACTGGCGCCGACAAAGCGGTAATAGTAAGTGGTGTTTGGCTGCAGGCCCTGAACATCGATCTTTACCGTGTAATCCCGTGCGAGATCGGTTTCTGCCCCGCCGCGGCGGATGGTGTCGGTAAATTCAGGATCGCGGGCCAGCTCCCAGGTCACCCTGGTCGGTCCGGTGGTCGCGGCAGTCTGCCGCGGAGTAACCCGGGTCCACAGGATCACCGCGTCCTGCAGCGGATCGCCGCTGGCCACGCCGTGCGCGAAGGCGACCTCGGAGGGCAGCTGGGGCCGGGTCATGGCCTGCAGCGGAGTGGAGACGGCAACGCCGCCGGTAGCCGCGAGAGCCGCTTTGATAAAATTACGTCGGGTAAATTGGGTCACACCGAAGCTCCCTGTTGTTATCACTTGACCGCCCAGCCTAGGGCAAAGTTGTGACAGGACTGCGAACATCTCTCCAGTCACACTGGCACAATGGCCCCGCCGCGAATTCTCGCTACACAGATGGAACCCTCGTGCGCTGAACCTATCACAGTACACCCACAGTCAAACTTTGAATTCACTCCACTACCCATGCTCAACAGGTGCGCAATGACCCGCCGAGTGCAGCGACTGCTTAAACCCGCATTGTGGCTCGCCATCATATGCCTGCTCGCAACCGCACTGCCGGTGCTGGCGCTGCGCTGGATTGACCCGCCCTCGTCCGCGGTAATCTTCGCCTGGGAAATTGGCAATAGCCGCGAAGCAAAGCACCAGTGGCGGCCCCTGGACGATATCTCTCCCAACCTGCAGATCGCCGTGATTGCCGCCGAAGACCAGAAATTTCCGAACCATATGGGCTTTGATCTGGTCGCACTGCAAAAGGCCCTGAGCGAAAACCGCCGGCGCACCCGCGGTGCCAGCACCATCACCCAGCAGACCGCCAAGAACCTGTTTCTGTGGAATGGCCGCAGTTATCTGCGCAAGGGACTGGAGGCCTGGTTTGCGCTGTGGATGGAAATCCTCTGGCCGAAAGAGCGGATCCTGGAGGTCTACCTGAATATCGCGGAGTTCGGCGATGGCATATACGGTGCCGAGGCCGCGGCACGCAGTCACTTCGGCACTTCCGCGCAGTACCTCAGCCGCTGGCAGTCCGGTCTGCTGGCCGCGGTACTGCCCAGCCCCAGGCGCATGTCTGCGAAGTACCCTTCGGAATATGTACAGGGCCGGGCATTTACCATCAACCGGCAGGCGCGGCAGCTGGGTGGCACCGGCTACCTGAAGTCGCTGTAAGCGAGGCCATATCCCGCGGGCAAACGGCCAAGCAAGGGGCCAAGCAAGGGACCGGACAAGCGACCGGGCAATTTGGTAACCTCGCCGATACAGCAATACCGGTATCCCCCATGAAACACGCCGCACATCTCTCCCTCCCCTTCCTGATCCTGCTGGTTACCGCGTGCAAGCCCGCGTTCGGCGGCGGCACTGTGCTGCCCGACGGCTCGGTATACGAGGGCGAGATGCAGGATGGCCTGTTCCACGGTCGCGGCGAACTCACCTGGCCCGATGGTCGCCATTACCGGGGCGGTTTCGAGAACGGATTCCTGAGCGGACAGGGGGAATTTGTCTACAGCGATGGCTGTACCTATACCGGCGAGTTTTCCGAGGGCGACCTCAACGGCCAGGGCCGCTATGACTGCGGCGACACCGCGTGGGAAGGCGAATTCCACAACGGCGACCTCGCGCGGGGCACCGTGGTGTGGCCCGGCTTCGGCAGCTATGAAGGCGAGCTGCAGGACTTCCAGCCCCACGGCAAGGGCATACTGACCCGCACGGATGGCACCGAGATACGGGCCAGTTTCGAGTACGGGCAGGCCAACGGCGAGGGCGTACGCCTGCGCAATAGCGCCCGGGGGGAGCCGGTGGAGGAAGCCGGTTATTTCGTTAACGACCAGTACTACCCCAGTGAACAGGCGTGGATCAACAGCGAAACCACCGCGAGAACCAGCGTGGAAGCCCGCCTCTACAGCGAGGCCGAGCGCCTGCAAGCGGCCCTCGCTACTCTCGCACCGCAGCGCCCCGGAGTGCGCGACGTGTACACCCTGGTGGTGGGCGGCGACGGTACTCAGGGAGTGTTCACCAAGGAGGTGAACTGGGTTGCCGGCCGCCTCGGTACCGTGTTCGATATCGCGCAGCGCCAGATCCGCCTGAGCAATGGCAGCGACGGAAGCCTGCCGCTGGCCACCCGCACCAGTGTGGAGCGAAGCCTCAAGGCGCTGGACGCGGTGATGGACCCGGAGGAAGACCTGTTGCTGGTGCACCTTGTCAGCCACGGTGACAGCAACGGCGACCTGGTACTGGCGGAACAACAACTGCCCCTGAACTACCTGTCAGTGGCGGATGGCAAGCGGTGGCTCGACACCCTGAACGCACGCTACCAGTGGATCATCATTTCCGCGTGCTATTCCGGCCAGTGGAAAGACCCGCTGGCATCCCCCGAGCGGGTGGTGTTCACCTCCGCCGCGGCGGACCGCACCTCATTCGGTTGCAGTGACGATTCCGAGCGCACCTGGTTCAGTGCGGCGCTGTATGGTGATGCGCTGGCAGAGGGTGTAAATGACCCCGCCGACTGGTTTGCGGCCGCGAACCGGCGGGTGACGGCAATGGAAAAAGAACAGGGTTTTGAGGAAGATTTCCATTCGTTGCCACAGCGGGCACTGGGTCGAGAATTTTTACGCTGGTGGGCAAGCGACAAGAACCTTACTAAACGTTGAGCACCACCTTGCCGATGGAATGGCCGCTG
>NZ_CAJXKH010000121.1 GCF_913055755.1 uncultured Microbulbifer sp. | reverse complement strand
CGTCTTCCTCGCTCATTTCCGGCAGCGAGTAGATGCGGTCGCGCTCCTGCTTGATTTCCCACAGGCGGGTGTCACCCATGATCACCGCGTCGACTACCGAGTACTCCTCGAACGCAAACTGATCCTGGCTCAGGATGCCCAGGGTGGTGCCGGGAGCCATGGACACATTGCCGGAAGTCGGCGCCAGCGCCCCGCTCAGGATCTTCATAAAGGTGGACTTGCCGCAGCCATTGGCCCCGATCAGGCCGTAGCGGTTGCCGTTGCCGAACTTGGCAGAGATGTTTTCAAACAGCGGCTGGGCACCAAACTGCATGGTGATGTTCGCGGTGGTGATCAAGAGCGTATTCCCGGGGGCTTTCAGGTGGGCGGTATTGATGAGGTCCGCCAGCGCACAGGCGTACGGCGGGCCGCGCACTATAAGGGCTTGGGGGCAGGGTGTCGAGGAAAGAGTACGAAAATCGTACAGGTTGAGGCGTGCCGAGGGGTTTATTGAACCGGCTGGTCAGCCGGCTCCTTTCATGCAGACATAAACCGAGTTCGTGGAGTCGCCACTTAGAAACGGGTTGTAGAAAGAAATAACATGGGAATCCACCGTGTCAAAAACCGTCTTTAACAAAGCCTCGAAGCGCTGCTCCGGAAGATTCTGCGACCACATCGCGAACACGCCCTTGGGCTTCAGCTGCTCGGCCATAAGCGCCAGGTTTTCGGTGGTGTAAAAGCTCGCGTTAGCCGCGTTCAGGTATTCGGTCGGGGAGTGATCGATATCCAGGAGAATGGCATCGAACTTCCTTCCTGGATTTTCTGGATCAAAGCCGGTGCCGGGCACTGTGGCCAGATCGAAGAAGCTGCCATGTACATAGCGATTTCTGGTGTCCGCATTGAGGATTTTCCCCAGCGGTACCAGCTCGTCTTTGTGCCAGCCAATGACCGTATCCAGCGCGTCCACCACCAGCAGCTCAGCTATGCGCGCATCTTTTAATGCGGCAACGGCGGTATAACCGAGTCCCAGCCCGCCCACCACAACATCGAGCTTGTCGCCGTGAACCGCAGCCAGCCCGAGTGTAGACAGCGCCTCTTCCGCCTCCACGAACATGCTCGACATCAAGAACTCTTCGCCAAGCTTTACTTCATAGATATCTCTGTCGCCGAGCGCGGGGATTCGCCGCCGGCGCAGGGAAATTTCACCCAGCGGCGAGGGTTGGCTGTCGATTTCTTCAAATAGCAGGGACATGATCGATTCGTCCTGATGTAAGCGATTGGGCGCAGTTTACGCCTCTTTCTGGATGTGCGGACGCAGGAACGTCATATAGTCCGCTTTGCCAATCGGCGCGCCCATCTGGCGCAGCATGGCGTAGACGGTGGTGATGTGGAAGTACAGGTTGGGCATCAGGTAATCGTTGACGTACTGGTGTCCGGAAAACTCGCAATAGGCACCGGGGCCGAGTCCGATACGCTTTACTGTATCCAGCTGGCTGTCGTCCACCTTGATACCCTCGACCATTTTTCGGGTGTCGGTAATGTGCGAGCGCGCCTGGGCAAAGGATTCGACCTCGGGGCTCAGGTTATCCACCGGCTGGCCGGCGCACCACTGCGCAAAGCCCCTGGGTTGGTTGCACATAAACACAACCTGGGCCCCGAAAGGCAACATGTCATCCGCCAGGCGCTTCTGTACCAGAGCGTCGACATCTTCCACAAATTTTTCGCCGACGGACAGGAGGTGGTCGAGCACGTCCAGTCGTGTGGTGAAAATGCGCTTGATCTCTAAAATCTGCTGGTTTGGCATATTGGTCTCTTGTTGTGGCATGGCAGGGCCGGTGTGCCCCGGAATAAACCTTTACTGTAGTTAAATTGCCGATAATGCACTTTTATCAGCATCTACAATGGCTTCCGGGATTTCTTTAGCGCTTGCACAATAAAATTAACCGCAAGGGCTGTGGCGAGAAGTGGCAACCACCAGTCGGTATAGTCCTTTCCCGGGTTTTTGGGCTGGCTGTCGATGTCGCTTTTTTGCTCGGTCAGAATTGCTTCTTTTAAAGCGGTGTTTTCAGGGGCCTGGGTGGTTGTGTCCTTCCCGGCTTGCAGTGACTCGGCACTGGCGCTGGTTTCTCTTGTATGCGCCAAGTTGAGGGAGTTCTCGCTGGCTGGCAGAGGCTTGGCGGGAGAGTATTCCGACAGTGCCGTGGGCGCAATTTCTCGCCGGCTTGAATCGGGGATCGGTTGGGGGGCAATGTCCCCGGCAAACTCCGGGAATGGCACAATTTCGTCCAGTGAGGATCCTTTCTGGATACGTTTGATATAGTTTTCCGCGCTGCCGGTATTGGTGGCGGTGTGCTGTCGCTCAGTGAGCAGGCTTGCCAATCGGGTGTAGTCATCCTTCTCCATGGCAATGCGAAATCGTCCGTCACCGAGCCATTGGTCGCCGACGAAGTAAGGTCGGGTAGCTTCCGGATTGACGAATACGAGTTTCCACTCGGCGCCTTCCTGCTGTGGAACCGGTGCGGCTTCCTCTGGTAGTTGTAGCAAGTAAAGATATGGTTCGAGTGCGCGATAGAGCAGCACAAAGCCCTGGCGGTCAAAATTGCCACCATACTCCGAGGGGCTGGCGGGACGTTGGTAAATGATGTGGCCGCTAGCAGTCGGCTGTACTATGGAGACAGTGCGCTCGAAATCAAAAGGCGCTTCATCGTCTTCCGCCTCGGCGCAGAGTGAGGCGCTGGCAAGTATCAGGGCAAGTATGCTTATAAAGCTTTTCATTTTGTGATTGGCATCCATGCTGGTTTCAGTCCTGCGACGTGCAGCTGCAGGAAAAGTTGGCTCTTCTCTAGTCTGTGTGCTTTCGGTAAACAATAAAAATGACCAGGTCTTCCGGGCCGATCTGGCGCAGCCCGTGCGAACTTCCCGGACGCGTGAGAATGGCAGTACCCGGCCCAACTTCAGACTTCTCCCCATTCATCGTCAGTTCACCACTGCCGCTGACTACATAGTAAATCTCATCCTTGTGCTGCTCGTGATAGCCGATGGCCGATCCCGGGTGCAGTATCCGCTTCTTGAATACCAGGTCCATGGCTGGCACATCAGAGAAAAATGGGAAGCCGGTGGTCTCACCACCACCTTTGTGTGGCCCGGATTGCGGCTTGGCTATATCAGATTCCTGTTCAATTACAAAACCATCGCTGTCAGGTCTTGTTGCCGATGCGATACTGGTCAGGCTGTATACGCTCGCCAGTATCCCTGTGAACATGGAGATCGTTATTATTGTTTTCATATTTACTCTGGGCGTGGCCGTTAAATATTTTTTGGTGTCTCAAATTCCCGTCAGAGTGCGTAGCGGGCAATATAGTGCGCAATATCCATCAGCCGTGACTTGCCACTAAACTCAAACCGCACCCGACCCAGCGCAGAAAAATACAGCTCCAGCTCGCTGTCGATATCGAAGGTTCCGGAGGTCTCGACCGAGTAGGCGACGATATTCTTGTAGGGCAGGGACGTGAAGTCCTTTTTACTGCCGGTGATGCCTTGTACATTCACCGCGATAATGCGCTTGCTGGTAAACACGATGCCGTCGCGCATGGATTTGAAGGAATCCAGTACTTCCTCCCCCTCGAGCAGCAACGGTGCCACCTTTTCGGCATAGCTCGGGTTCTGTTTGAGTTTGAACAGGCCCTTGTTTTCAAAATCGATCATTGGTTGGCGTTTTCTTCTGAGAGCGATTTCCAGAGAATGCCATATCTTTGGCGCGGTAAATAGCCTGAGTACATGTTACCTAGCATCAACACACTCAACGACAATCAGAGTCTCCAAATTCATCGGGACAATCTGTATTGCGTCACAGTGGCGGTTTGGTCATTTGGGCACTATACGGCACACAGGAAGGATTCAGGTCGGCACAATGTCGGTTGATAGAAAAGGAAAAGCACCATGCCCGGTACCGTACGTTTGCATCGCGTCCTGCGCGCACCCGCAGAGCGTGTATATCGCGCCTTCATCACTCCCCAGGCGATGGCGAAATGGTCGCCTCCAGATGGTTTCTACGCCACCTACGAGCATCTGGAGCCCAAGGTGGGCGGAACCTACAAGGCCTCTTTTACCAACTTCACCACCGGCGAGAGCCATTCATTTGGTGGGGAATTCACCGAGCTCGTCGAGAACGAACGGCTCTGCTACATCGATACATTCGACGATCCCAATATGCCCGGTACCATGAATGTCACCGTCACTCTGAAGACCGTGTCCTGCGGTACCGAGCTCACCATCGTACAGGAAGGGATACCGGACATGATTCCGGTGGAGATGTGCTACCTCGGCTGGCAGGAGTCCATGTCCGCACTGGCCCGCCTGGTGGAACCGGAAATCAATCAGTAACAAGCATCCATATCAGCAAGCAAGTTGCCCAAGGAGAAATCGTGAAAAACTTCCTCGCCATGTATCTCGGAGAACCGGACTCAATGAAAGGATGGGAAGACCTGTCCGAAGACCAGCGCCAGCAGCGTATACAGGAGGGCATGGCCGCCTGGGGCGGCTGGATGGAAAAGCACAGCGACATCCTCGTCGCAGAGGGCGGCCCACTGGGCAAAACCAAGCGCATTGACTCTAGCGGTATCAGCGATGTGCGCAACAATATGACCGGCTATGTGATCGTAAAAGCAGAAAGTCACGAAGATGCGGCCAAGCTCTTCGAAAATCACCCACACTTCGCCATCTTTCCCGGCGACTGTGTGGAAGTGATGGAGTGCATGCCGATTCCCACGCCGTAAATCCCGCTACCACCGGGCAATCTATTGTTCGGTGGTAGTTAACCCATCGAGCAGAATGCAGGTGCGCTGAAAATGATCAAACTATACGGAACACCACCCACCCGAATATTGCGCGTGATGTGGCTGCTGAATGAGCTGGGGCTGGAGTATGAAATGCACCCGGTGGATCTCATGAAAGGAGAGGGGCACAGCAAAGAATTCCTCGCCCTCAACCCCGCCGGCAAAGTCCCCGTGCTGGTGGATGGCGATCTCGTACTTACGGAGTCCGCCGCGATCCAGCTCTACCTGGCCGAGAAGCATCCGGAAGCGGGCTTTATTCCGGAGTCACTGGAAGACCGGGCGCAAATGTATCGCTGGATGTTCTTCCTTATGACCGAAATCGAACAGCCGCTGTGGCGCATAGCCCGGCACACCTTCATTTACCCGAAAGACAAGCGGCTGCCGCAGGATATAGAGCTGGCGAAGCAGGACTGCCGGGCGATGGTGGATGTGCTGGAGCAGCATATGCAGGGACGCGAATACATCGTCGGCGACCGGCCTAGCGTGGCCGACTTCAATGCGGCATATACACTCGATTGGGTAAACGGTGCAGGGCTGCTCGACGGCGCACCGCGACTTAAGGAATACCTGAAGTTTATGTATGCCCGGCCGGCGGCGCCCGTGAGTATCGCCGAGGGACTTGCAGCAATGGATATGTAGGAGGCAGGGGAAAGCCGTGTTCAGTTAGGCTACGTTTCGGTTATATCCAAATGTCCTGAACCTTGTGCCACTTTTATCTGTTTTTCAGTGGTCATCGCCAGCAGATTCATCGCGTGCCGGCGCAACTCGGCCCTGAGGGTCGTCGGCCTGAGAATTTCAAAGGCAAACGGCAGTCGCACCAGCTGCGACGCGAACCACGTTAGGCAGCCGGTGTGCGCACGCCATAGCACCGCACCCTGTTTAGGCGTAAGCAGGCCCAGTTCGTCCCCGAGCACCGCGCTGGCGTTCGCAAGGTCTGTATGCAGCAGTAGTTCCACTTCAATACCGGATTCCATACCCGAAAAACTGTGGGTGAGATAAGCGGCAGCATCAAAGTCCTGTGGCCGCTGAAACGGGATATCCAGCGCACGCAACTGCTGTATACGGTCGAGGCGAAAGGTACGGAGATCGCTGCGCAGGTGGCAGTGGCCTACCGCGTACCAGCGGCCGTAGCGGAACACCAGGCCGTAGGGGTCGAACTCGCGCCGGGTCGCCCCGTTGCTGCCACTGGTGTAGTCGAACACGGTGCGGCATCGGCTCTGGGTGGCGGCGGCCAGGGTGGCCAAGGTGGCCAGTGTGCCGCTGTCCGGGGGCGATCTCGGTACCAGGTCCAGGGTGACACTGTCGCCGAGTGCGCGCAGTTGCTGTTTCAGCTTCTGCGGCATCACCCGCTCGAGTTTCGCCTGGGCGCTGGCCACGGCGGTAGAGACTTCGCCCACACTGAGGCTGCGCGCCGCCAGCAGGCCGAGAGAAATGGCCAGCGTTTCCTCATTGGTAAACATCATCGGCGGCAGCTTGTAGCCGGACACCAGCCGGTAACCGCCGTGGCGCCCGCGTTCCGCCGTCAGTGGAATACCGATCTCTTCCAGAATCGCGATATAGCGGCGCAGCGTGCGGCCGTCCACCCCGAGCATCTGTGCCAGTTCGCTACCGCTGGCATTACCGTGGATCTGCAGCAGCTCCAGCAGTGCCAGTACCCGCGTCGTCGGATTCGACATAACTTGCAGCCCGCTTCTTTTATTAGGACGGAATATAGCCTAATTAATAGCTACAGTGTGCGCATTCGGATCACAACCATTCCCCAACAAGCAAACAGCTACGGAGAGCAGCTATGAGCGATGAAGTAACCCTCTACACAAATCCCCAATCCCGCGGACGCATTGCACGCTGGATGCTGGAAGAAGTGGGCGCGCCATACGAAACCGAGGTGCTCGAATACGACGGCAGCATGAAAGCCCCCGCCTATCTGAGAATCAACCCGATGGGCAAGGTGCCGGCCATCGTACATCGCGGCCAGGTAGTGACCGAATGCGCCGCCATCTGCGCCTACCTTGCGGAAGCCTTCCCGCAAGCCTGCCTGGCTCCACTGCCCGAAGAGCGTGCCAGTTATTACCGCTGGCTGTTCTTTGCCGCAGGCCCGCTGGAATCCGCAATTATCGACTCCAAGACTCTGGGGGTAGAACCGGATGCACAGAAACAGAAAATGGTGGGCTATGGCAGCTACGCCCAGGTACTCGATAACCTGTCGAACTGGTTGAAGCAACACACCTGGATCACCGGCGAGCGCTTTACCGCTGCCGACGTCTACGTGGGTTCACAGATCGCCTGGGGCGTGCAATTTGGCACCATTGAAAAGCGTATCGAATTCATTGATTACGCAAAGCGGGTCACGGCGCGCGAAGCCTACCGTCGCGCGTCGGAAAAAGATGACGCACTGGTGGCAACAACCTCGTGAAGTAGACATGCCTGGCCAGCGACAACCCCAAGTTTTCGCTGGCCAGGCAATATAATGATTCGGCGAAAATAAAGAATCATCTCCCCCTATCAAAAAAGCTGAAAATGTTTAAAAAATTATGGCCGGGCTTTTATTTTGGAGGAGGGAGTTATGACCTATACGCTACAGGAGTTAGTGTTGGTTACATTGACGATAACTTCGTTAATCGGGTTTCCATTTTTGTGTGCGTCATTCAAGATTCCGCGGAAAAATGAAGAAAGGGATTTTTTTACGGAATCCTGAACGGTATCATTTTCCAGGTACGCTTTGGCCGTATCCTGCATTTTCTCGTTGGCAAGGCTGACCATCCATTGCTGCGCAGCCACTTGTGTCGTTTTAAAGCCCCCATTGAAAATCTTGCCGACTTTAGGGGATGCATCGGATTTGTTGAGCTGAACTATTTCAGGCGCGTTAATGGATACGATTCCTTCTTCATTGTTCACATCAATACACCAGTTCCAATCGCCTTCGATCTTGTAGCCGAAGTTAAAAGGATACTTCCAGGTGTAAATTGCCTCCCATTTTCCTTTCTGAGGGCCAATATCTTCTTCTTTCATGTAGTAGGTGAATTGGTTTTCCACCTTCATAAAGGTGAATTCCGTTGCTTCGGAAAGCATCGTTGAATTGATCGAAATCCTTCCTTTTTCAATCTCTTTAGTGTAACTCTCTTCCAGGTCTTGATTCTTGTCCCACAGTGAATAGCAAAAAACCCCAAGTAAAACAGTGGCGATTCCAAGAATAATACGATCCATGATTTCAATCCTTATTGAGTTATTGTTGGTTGGTTGATTCTTCTATCTCAAGGCACAAAGGTAGCTCCATATAAGTGTGATCCACGACCCGACCAAACGGCGACTGCAACGTGGACTTTCTGGTGCGCTGCGCAGTAAAGCCCAGTCGCTGATACAGGTCCTTCGCGCGGGGATTGGTTTCGGCCACGTCCAGTGCAGCAACCGGGAACTTGTGCTGCCGGGCGGACCGTAGCAATTCCGCAATCAGTGCGCCGCCGATGCCTCGCCCGCGATACTCCTCCGCCACGCCGAGGTGGTAGATCACCGCCGCTCCGGCCTTGGGCGGGCTGATGACCATTTCGGTGCGCAGTCCGCGAGCCACGGTACGCACGGCGGCGAGCGGTGAATAGAAACGCACGATATCGCGGAAGGCCGCAACAGTGAAACGCAGATTCTGTGTGCTATTGCGCAAGGCACCAACCGCCACCACCTCACCGTCGATCACCGCGGCTGTATGCTGGCGGTAGCCAAACTCCGAATCACCGCGAACAAACGCGTGGCGAAGAAAGTCCCGCGCCTGCTGTGCGTCGTTATCGCAAAAGGCATAGTCGAATGCGGCTGGGCCGGAGCTGTAGATTAGCGGTACAGCGATATCCGCGTCTTGTGCGCGACAGGGTCGGAAATTTGGTTCAGGCATCTGTTGAATCCCGGTTTAGCGCACATTGATTGGAGAGTTGGTTCTCGTGGTTAAATGTTCTGTATTGCCTGTAAATGCAGGGGAAGGTCACCCTGAATTTAGCTGGATCCGGGACCTTATTGCTCAGTGCTTTCTAAATAGTGATGATGATCTTCTCGGCTAAAAAATAACGTTGTACCTTTAGGGATATTTTCGTATCCAGAAACAAATGTAATAAGGATACTTGTTTCGTTTGGGCTCACCATTACACCTGTTGTTCTGTTGGGGTTAATTATATTCAAAACTTTATCCCAGAGAACTAAGGTGAGCTGGAAATCATCGTCAGAAATTTCTCTATATGCGACAGTAACCGCTCTTTTATCTTTCGGCCACCTTGGGTGATGAATAGAAGCGGAGGCATTATACATTGATTTCCCTTCGACCTCGCCATGCGAGAAGGAGCAGCCTCGAGGGTGATACACGTAATACTCATACTTAATGTTACACACATAATGCGAGTGATCCGCTAAACTTTCAGGCTCTATAGTTGGTACATTCGAACAGCCTGATCCTAGAAGAAAAAACATAGCCGATAGCAATTTTATTTTCATGAAGCCAACCCTTATCTAATATTAATTCTTTGCATAGGACTAGGGGCGGGACTTACACTTGACACATCGGTGTAAATTATAAGGTTTGACCCCAGTGCTTTTCTTGCATGTGCGCAACTCTCCGCAAACTCTGACCAGTTTTTGGTGAGGGTAAACTCCTATCTTCCCTTAACGTTGTTCGCGAAGGTTGCCAATCGATCGCACAATTCATCATTTGGAATGGCCCCTTCAGCAATATGATTCGCCGAGGCGGCTATACAGAGGCTCGATGCACCTATGAATCTCGACATGACATTGCCTAACGCCCAGCGTTGGCAGTCGCTCTGCCGCTGCTTGTATGGCCTAATTCCCCAAATATTCGGTAA
>NZ_CAJXKH010000120.1 GCF_913055755.1 uncultured Microbulbifer sp. | reverse complement strand
CCATCGAAGGTTAAGCGGTCGACTTGACCCGTGGCAAGGGTCAATTGATAAATTTGTGGCTTACCTCCCCTATCTGAAGTGAAAACCAGAGATTTGCCGTCCGGCATCCAGTTCGGCTCGGTGTCAATGGAGAAGTGACGGGTCAACCGGGTGAAACGACCGCTGTTCAGGTCAAGGACATAGATCTCAGGATTGCCATCTTTCGACAGCACCATCGCCAGCTTGGACCCATCCGGAGACCAGGTGGGGGAGCTATTCAGTCCCTTGAAGTTGGTCAACTGCTGGCGCGCGCCGGTGCGCAGGTTCTCGCGGAAGATCGCCGGGCGGCCGGTCTCAAAGGAGACATAAGCCACCTCCTGGCCATTGGGGGACCAGCTGGGAGACATCACCGGCGCGCTGAAGCGGCGGATCTGGCGGGCGCGAGCGCCGTCGATATCCGAAAGAATCAGTGCGTAGCTCGGCTTGCCGCCGCGCTGGGTTTCCTGCACGTAGACCATCTGGGTACCGAAGGCACCGCGAATGCCGGTTATGGCCTCGAAGATCTCGTCAGACGCGCGGTGGGCAATATCCCGCAACTGCTGGGCACCGCCGGTCACCTGCTTGGTAAAGGTTTTGTGCTGACCAAAGATATTGACGAGGTCAAATGTCAGCAGATAGCCGCCGGCTTGCGGCTGCATACGGCCGGTCACCACGTATTCCGCGCCCAGGATTCGCCAGTCGCGGAAGCTCACCTCCTCCGGTGTTTTCGGGAACGACAGCATATCTGTGCGCGGAATCGGCGCGATCAGGCCACTGCGGCGCAGGTCCGCAGACACAATCGCGGCCACATCTTCCGACAACACACCGCTGCCGGACCAGTCGAATGGCACCACCGCGACGGGGGTCGGGTTGTCGTTACCATCGACAATTTCCACCACCAGCTGCGCCTGGGCGGAAACCGCCAGCACACAGCTGATCAGGGTGGCAAAGAACAAAGAGACTGTTTTTTTCATCATTGGCGCAAGCCTTCGACTCGGAATATCAGTTTGGTGGTTCGTATCTGGCGCTCAAACAGCGACGGTTCCTCACGGGCCACTTCGGCCACCTCGGGGAACACCTCTACTTTCTTGACCGCGGTAGAGACAGATCTATCCACAGCGGCATTGCCACTGCTCTTGGTAATGGTGGAAGCCACCACCCGCCCGGTGGGCACGAAGTTGATCTGCACCTCCACGACCATACCATTGCGGGCGCTGGGAGGGCGGCTCCACACGGCTTCAATCCGTTGCTGGATCGCCTGGGCAACGGACATCACGGCGGCGGCATCATCACTCGCCTCGCTCAGCTCCTCTTCTTCCTCGAGGGCCTCCTCAAAGGCGCTCTGGCGCTCCTTCTCAAGCTGCTCTTTGCGCTCCTGCTCCTTGCGCTCTTTTTCCTTGCGCGCCCTCTCTTCCGCCGCACGCTTCTTGCGCTCGGCTTCTGCCTTGGCCTTTTTCTCTGCCTCGAGCTTTTTCTTGCGCTCTGCCGCGGCCTTGCGTTTCTTCTCAGCCTCGGCCTTGCGCTGGCGCTCCAGCTCCTGCTGGCGGCGCTTTTTCTCGATCAGATCCACCTTGGGTGGCGCGGTTTTCTTCTGCGCCTTGGACTCCAAAGTCACCAGCTTGGCCTGCACAAACTTGGGCATCGGCTTCAGTTCGCGCTTGTGTTCCGCTTCCCAGCCGAACGTCAACACCGCGATCAACGCCGCGTGCAGGGCAACACTTATAACGATAGCCGGGCCGTAGGAGCCGTTCATATCAGTCCGCGACCCCACTCATTCCGACGGCGGCTCGGTGACCAGGCCCACACTGGGCGCACCGGCCTGCTGCAGTTGGGTCATGGCGCCGACAATCAGGCCGTATTTGGCGTCGGTGTCACCCCATACCAGTACCGGGGTCTTGGGCTTCTGGCGCAGCACCTTGGCCACGGTGTCCTTGATCTCCGCCAGCGGTTTGGCGACTTTTTCATCATCACCCAGATTCAGGTAATAGGTGCCATCGGCGCGCACGGAAATGATCAGCGGCTCGTCGTCGGTGTCATCGATGGGGGCAGAAGGCGCATCCGGCAGGTCCACCTTGACACCCTGCATCAGCAGCGGCGCGGTCACCATAAATACGATCAGCAGCACCAGCATCACGTCGATGTACGGCACCACGTTGATCTCGGAGACCAGCTTGCGCTTGGGCGTTTTGCGAAAATTGCTCATTACTAAGCTCTACTCTCGGTTTCGCTCTTTCCTGGCGACAGGCGTTAGCTGGCGGCGTGCACCTTGCGGTGCAGGATGGAGGAGAACTCTTCGGCGAAAGTCTCGTAGCTGGACAGCAGCCATTCCGCGCGGGCGGAGTAGCGGTTGTAGGCCATGACCGCGGGAATCGCGGCAAACAGGCCCATGGCGGTCGCCACCAGTGCCTCACTGATACCGGGCGCCACGGTGGCGATGGTGGCCTGGTGCATGGTGGCCAGGCCGCGGAAGGAGTTCATGATCCCCCACACGGTGCCGAACAGGCCGATATAGGGGCTGACGGAGCCGACGGTCGCCAGGAACGGCAGGTTCATTTCCACCTTTTCCTGCTCCCGGGACATGGCCACGCGCATGGCCCGCTCGGTGCCCTCCATTACCGCCGCGGGACTGCTCTTGCCCTGCTGGCGCAGGCGGGTAAATTCGGTAAAACCGGCGCGGAAGATGGACTCGACCCCGTCCATGCGGCCCTTCTCCGCACGGGCGTTGCCGTCGCGGAACAGCTGGTTCAGGTCGGAACCGGACCAGAAGCGGCGCTCGAAGTTGACCAGGGACTTTCTCGCCCGGGACAGGTAACTGCCCCGCTGAATGATCATCACCCAGGAAATGACCGAGGCCATCAGGAGCATCAGCATCACCAGCTGCACCAGCAGACTGGCACTGGAAATCAGGCCCCAGAGAGAAAGTTGTTCACCGGCATTCATGTTATCGACTCGCTGCCTTCAATGCTTGATAGATGTTTTCAGGTAAGGCGCAGGGTTTGCGGCTGGCGTCATCCACGCAGGCCACTTTGACCACACCTTCGCAAATAATTTCATCGCCGCGCCAGATTTTCTGTTCAAAGGTCACGGCGGCGCGCCCCAGTTTGCCAACGGCGGCACTGGCGCGCAATTTATCGTCCAGTATTGCACTCCGCCGATACTGAACCTCCGCTGAATGCACCACCAGCAGCAACCCCTGCTGCGGCATGGCGGGCTTATCATAGCCGAGGGACCGGACCAATTCTGTGCGCGCCCGCTCCATATACTTTAAATAATTGACGTAATACACGATTCCGCCAGCGTCGGTATCCTCGATATAGACGCGAATGGGAATACTGAAAGGCTCTGACACGCGTTATTCCTGAATTTCGGCCCGCCAGCTCGGTTATTCTGTCGATGGCGGTTGATGGCCTCCGGTGCACCTTCACAGGTTGCACCGGAGGCTAAATGAGACATGCTACAGGATGCAGACCGATCCGTCAGGTGCGGTCAGGCTTGGGAATGCCGAAGTGTTCGTAGGCCAGTGCGGTCACCACTCTGCCCCGGGGGGTGCGCGCGAGATAGCCCTGCTGGATCAGGTAGGGTTCCAGCACGTCCTCGATGGTATCCCGCTCTTCGCTCACCGCAGCGGCGAGGCTGTCGACCCCCACCGGGCCGCCGTCGAACTTCTCGATCATGGTCAGCAGCATGCGGCGGTCCAGCTGGTCGAAGCCGCTGGCGTCCACGTTGAGCATATTCAGCGCGCGGTCCGCGGTGTCGGCACACACGTGGCCGTCACTCTTCACTTCCGCGTAGTCGCGCACCCGGCGCAGCAGGCGGTTGGCGATCCGCGGGGTGCCGCGCGCGCGGCGCGCCACCTCGTGCGCACCGCCCTCATCCATGTCCACGCCCATCAAGCCCGCGGAGCGCGCAACGATACTGGTAAGGTCTTCCACGTTGTAGAACTCGAGACGCTGCACGATACCGAAGCGGTCCCGCAGTGGCGAGGTCAGCAGGCCCGCGCGGGTGGTGGCCCCCACCAGGGTAAACGGCGGCAGGTCCAGTTTGATCGAGCGGGCCGCGGGGCCTTCGCCGATCATGATATCGAGCTGGTAATCCTCCATCGCCGGGTACAGCACTTCTTCCACGTGGGGGCTGAGGCGGTGGATCTCGTCGATAAACAGCACGTCGCCGGGCTCGAGGTTGGTCATGATCGCGGCGAGGTCGCCGGCCTTCTCGAGCACCGGGCCGGAGGTGGTCTTGATCGCAACCCCCATTTCCGCCGCGATAATATTGGCCAGGGTGGTCTTGCCGAGACCGGGTGGGCCGAATACCAGGGTATGGTCGAGGGCCTCTTTGCGCAGTTTCGCGGCCTGGATAAAAATTTCCATCTGCTCGCGCACCACTGGCTGGCCGACATAGTCGGACAGGGTCTTGGGGCGCACCGCGCGGTCATACTGCTCTTCCTGCCCGCTGGGGCCGATGGGTTCGGGGGCGATCAGGCGGTCGGCTTCAATCACGGGGCGATCTCACAAATTTGGCTTTTCAATTTCATGCGGGCGCCATGCTTTTGAGGGCGAGGCGAATCAGGGTGGCGCTGTCGGCGTCGGGCTGCTCTTTGGCCGCGCGGGCAACCATTTTGCTGGCGTCTGTGGGTTTGTAACCCAGTGCGGCCAGTGCACTTTCGGCCTCGCCGGCGTGGTCAATCTTGGGTTCGGCACTGGTGGCCATCAACGGGATATCGCCGAGGTCGCCGGTCTGCGGGGTGAGTTTGCCGCGCAATTCGATGATCAGGCGCTCGGCGGTTTTCTTGCCCACGCCCGGCACTTTGACCAGGGCGCCGACATTGTCGTCTGCCACACAGCGCGCCAGCGCAGCACCGTCGAGGCCGGACAGGATCGCCAGCGCCATTTTGGGGCCGACGCCGTTGACCTTGATCAGGGTTCTGAACAGCTGCCGGTCCGACTCGCGGATAAAGCCAAACAGCTGCTGGGAAGTTTCCGACACTGCCAGGTGCGTGTGCAACTGCACGCTTCCACCCAACGGGGGCAGCTCGAAAATGGTGGTCATGGGGGCCAGCACTTCGTAGCCCACACCCTGGACGTCTACCAGTAATTGAGGAGGCTGTACTGCGGCCAGGGTGCCGGTGAGTCTTCCGATCATTGTTATTCCTGATCTTGATTCGGGTTCCGGGGCTCCTTCACTTGGAGCCCGGTGGTACCTACTGTGTTATTTCGGTGGCGGCGCTGTTGCCGGTAATGCTTTGCAAGACACGCCGTGAACCCGGTAGCAAAACCGCCACGGACTACCAGACTCGGTACCCGCAAACCCTCAGCCCAAACCAGACTCGCTAAGTAACACTCAAGCGCCCGCGCCGGAACCGCGCCCGCGACCCGGCAGAAGACTGAATCAAGGTCTGCATCGTATGCATATGACAAAGCGCCACCGCCAACGCATCTGCGGCATCTTCCTGCGGCGAGGCGGGTAGTTTCAGCAGGGTTTTGACCATGTGCTGCACCTGCAGCTTGTCCGCGCCACCATTGCCCACCACCGCCTGCTTGACCTTGCGCGCCTCGTATTCCGCCACCGGCAGATCCGCGTGGGTGGCCGCAACAATCGCAGCACCCCTCGCCTGCCCCAACTTCAGGGCCGAGCCGGCGCTCTTGGACATGAATACATTCTCGATCGCCATCTGCTGCGGCTGGTACTGCTGCGCAATCTGGCTGACGGCATCGAAGATCAGTTTGAGGCGTTCCGGCAGGGGGCCGTCGGGCAGGCGGATCACGCCGCTGGCCACATAGCGCGCATTGGAGCGCTCTACATCGATCACGCCGTAACCGGTCTTGCGCGAGCCGGGGTCAATTCCCAGAATTCGGGTCACGGCGAGCAGCCCCCTGTACATTTATACAATTGTTGCGGGAAGTGTCCCAAGGCCGCGCCGGGGCGTCAAGGGCGGCTTCGGCAATGGTGAAGCCCGGATACAAAAATGCCCCGACGAGCGGGGCATTTGACTGTAATGGGTACGCTGGGGTTAGCCCAGTTCTTCCATTACTTCGTCCGGAATATCTGCGTTGGTGTACACATTCTGCACATCGTCCAGGTCTTCCAGCATATCCACCAGCGCCATTACCTTCTCCGCACCGTCCTTGTCCATGGGCACGGTGGTGGACGGGATCATGGCGATCTCGGCATTGTCAGGCTTGAAGCCCGCTTCACTCAGGGCGTCTTTCACGGACATGTAATCGGTGAATTCGGTGGTGACCTCGATGCTGCCGTCGTCATTGGTCTCGATGTCTTCGGCACCCGCCTCGAGGGCGGCTTCCATCAGTGCATCTTCGTCCGCGCCCGGCTCGTAATACATCTGCCCCTTGCGCGAGAACAGGTAGGCTACGGAGCCATCGGTACCCAGGTTGCCGCCGCGCTTGGTAAAGGCGTGGCGCACTTCGGCCACGGTGCGGTTGCGATTGTCGGTCAGGCACTCCACCAGTACCGCAACACCGCCTACACCGTAACCTTCATAGGTTACCGCCTCGTAGTTGTCACCCTCGGCATTGCCGGCGCCGCGCGCGATGGCCTTGTCGATGGTGTCGCGCTTCATGTTCGCGCCCAGGGCCTTGTCGATGGTGGCGCGCAGGGTTGGGTTGTCATCCGGGTTGCCGCCGGACTTGGCGGCGACGGTCAGTTCGCGAATGATCTTGGTAAATACCTTGCCCCGCTTGGCATCCTGGGCCGCCTTGCGGTGTTTGATATTGGCCCATTTACTGTGTCCAGCCATCGATAATTCTCCGGTCTTACTCCAATTTACGGCTTGAATGGATTCCCGTCACCCCGGCCTGCGCCGGAATGACGATGAGGAAACCTTAGCCCTATCTATTAACCAACCTGCTCTTCTTTCTGGCGCAGGCGAATGCTCAGCTCGCGCAGCTGCTTGGCGTCTACCGCGCCGGGAGCGTCGGTCATCACACAGGCCGCGCTCTGGGTTTTCGGGAAGGCGATGACGTCGCGAATGGAGTCGCTGTCGGTCATCAGCATCACCAGGCGGTCGAGGCCGAAAGCCAGGCCACCGTGGGGCGGTGCACCGTACTTGAGGGCGTCGAGCAGGAAGCCGAACTTCTCGCGCTGCTCTTGTTCGTCGATACCCAGCACGCCGAATACGGTCTGCTGCATATCCTGGTTGTGGATACGGATGGAGCCACCGCCCAGCTCGGTGCCGTTCAGCACCATGTCGTAGGCGCGGGACAGGGCTTCCAGCGGGCTCTTTTCCAGTTCTTCCGGCGCGCAGGAAGGCGCGGTGAACGGGTGGTGCAGTGCGGTGAGGCTGCCGTCATCGTTCTCTTCGAACATCGGGAAGTCCACTACCCACAACGGCGCCCACTCGGCCACGTACAGGTCGAGATCTTCACCCAGCTTGCAGCGCAGTGCGCCCAGGGCTTCGGATACCACTTTTTCCTTGTCCGCACCGAAGAAAATCAGGTCGCCGTTCTCCGCCTGCAGGCGGTCGAGGATGGCTCCGCGCACGTCATTCGGCAGGAACTTGACGATGGGGGACTGCAGACCGTTTTCCAGGTCCGCCTTGTCGTTGACCTTGATGTAGGCCAGGCCCTTGGCGCCATAGATCGACACGTACTTGGTGTAGTCGTCGATCTGCTTGCGGGTCAGCTTGTCGTTGCCGCCGGGTACCTTCAGCGCGGTGACGCGGCCTTTCGGATCATTGGCCGGACCGGAGAAGACTTTAAAGTCTACTTCGGTCATCAGGTCCTTGATCTCTACCAGCTCCAGCGGGATCCGCAGGTCCGGCTTGTCGGAACCGAACTTGGCCATGGCTTCGCTGTAGGGCATGCGCGGGAACTCGCCCAGGTCCACCCCCTTCAGTTCTTTGAACAGCTTGCGAATCATGCCCTCGGTGATGGACATGATGGCGTTTTCATCGAGGAATGCGGTCTCGATATCGATCTGGGTGAATTCCGGCTGGCGATCCGCGCGCAGGTCTTCGTCGCGGAAACACTTGGCGATCTGGTAGTAGCGGTCGAAGCCGGACACCATCAACAGCTGCTTGAACAGCTGCGGCGACTGCGGCAGGGCAAAGAATTTGCCCCCGTGGGTGCGGCTCGGCACCAGGTAGTCGCGGGCACCTTCCGGGGTGGCGCGGGTCAGGATCGGGGTTTCGATGTCCAGGAAGCCCTCGCCGTCCAGGTAGTTGCGGATGGCGTTGGTGATCTTGGAGCGGAAACGCAGGTTGTGCTGCATTTCGTTGCGACGCAGGTCCAGGTAGCGGTACTTCAGACGCACGTCTTCGCCGACGGCGGTGTGCTCGTCGAGCTGGAACGGCGGGGTCTCGGCGCTGTTGAGGATTTCCAGCTGCAGGCCGTAGACCTCAATTTCACCGGTGACCATATTCGGGTTTACCGCTTCGGGCGCACGGGCGCGCACGCGGCCGGTAACCTTAAGTACATATTCGCTGCGCACGCGGTCGGCCAGGGTAAAATGCTCCGCGGCGTCCGGGTCGAATACCACCTGGGCGATACCGTCGCGGTCGCGCAGGTCGATGAAGATCACTCCACCGTGGTCGCGGCGGCGGTCTACCCAGCCACACAGGGTTACTTCGCGGTCTATATCAGCGGATCGCAGGGCGCCACAGTAGTCGGTGCGCATGGAGTCTTATTCCCTTAGTCAGTAAATTTGAATCAGCTTGCTTTGGTTGCGCCGGCGGCAGAACTTGAACTGCCGGATGCCGGTTGGTCCTTTTTGGGCTTGGCGCCATCACCGGCAAGGTTCTTCTTGCTGCCGGTCTTGAAGTCGGTCTCGTACCAGCCGCCGCCCTTGAGGCGGAATCCGGCTGCGGAAATTTTCTTGCTCAGCCCGGCCTGATTACAGGCGGGGCAGTCTGTCAGCGGGGCGTCGCTCATACGCTGCAGGGCTTCCAACTGGTGGCCACAGGCCTTGCACTGGTATTCGTAGATAGGCATGGCTTCTACCTGAGATCTCACGGAATCCAAAGGGGCGCAGATTATACATGAGCACCCGGGAGGGAAGAAGTTACTGGAGGCCGAGCCCTGTCCCGCCCCCTTTCCGGGGTGACAAAAGGCTAATTTCCGGCCAAAACCCTATAAAAATGCACTTTTTTTCCAATTTTCCCCGGTGCGCGCGGATAAAAACTGGATATACTCAGTCCAGTACTTGGGAATACCCTGTTGTACTGGGGAATCCGGGCCTTTTCCGGAGCTCCCGAACCACTTTCACTGGAAAAACACTTATATAGAAGGAAGCTAACGATGGCCGCACGCAAAAAAGCAGCAGCTAAGAAAGCCCCCGCCAAGAAGACTGCAGCCAAGAAGGCTCCAGCGAAGAAAGCAGCAGCCAAGGCCGCTCCGAAGGCCAAGAAAGTGACTGCAATCAAGGAGAAGTACACCAAGACCCAGATCCTGAACCAGATCGCGGAGAACACCGAGCTGTCCCGCAAGCAGGTTCAGTCTGTTCTGGACGAGCTGACCGATCTGATCGAAGGTCACGTAAAGAAGCGTGCGGTAGGCGAGTTTGCGCTGCCGGGTCTGATGAAGATCACCACTGTGAAGAAGCCGGCCAAGAAGGCGCGCAAGGGTATCAACCCGTTCACTGGCGAAGAGACCATGTTCAAGGCCAAACCTGCGAGCATCCAGGTAAAGATTCGCCCGCTGAAGAAGCTGAAGGAAATGGCCGAGTCCTGATTTTCGCCCGCTTTCAGCCAGGAAAACCCCGCTTTTGCGGGGTTTTCTGGTTCTGGGGCACCGGTTCTTACCAAGCCCGTGGCGGTGCTGGCACCGGTGAA
>NZ_CAJXKH010000119.1 GCF_913055755.1 uncultured Microbulbifer sp. | reverse complement strand
GACGCGGCCCTTGCCGGCAGCCTCGAGGCCGTCGGCGATGGCATTGAAGGCGGCATCGAAGTCGAGGCCGTCGAAGCCGCCGGAATTGACCAGCACGCCTTTGTCGGTGAAGGCTTCTTTTTCCAGGTCGATGGATTCATCGCCCGCGGGCTTCACTACCTGCTTGATAGGCAGGTCGTATTTTTTGGCGAATTCCCAGTCGCGTTGGTCGTGGGCGGGCACCGCCATCACGGCGCCCGAGCCGTAATCCATCAGCACGTAGTTGGCGACCCACACCGGCACTTCTTCACCGGTCAGCGGGTGGATGGCCTTGAGGCCGGTGTCCATGCCTTTCTTGTCCATGGTGGCCATATCGGCCTCGGACATGGATTGCTTCTTGCACTCGGCAATAAAGGTTTTCAGTTCCGGGTTGCTCTCGGCCAGTTCCAGCGCGATCGGGTGCTCCGCGGCGAGCGACACGTAGGTCACGCCCATCAGGGTGTCCGGGCGGGTGGTGTAGACGTCGAAGTGGTCCACGCCGGCAATGGTGTTCGGCAGTGCGAAGGCGAGTTCCACACCCTTGGACTTGCCGATCCAGTTGCGCTGCATGGTGCGCACCTGCTCCGGCCAGTCCGGCAGCTGGTCCAGGTCCTTGAGCAGCTCTTCGGCGTAGTCGGTGATCTTGATGAACCACTGCGCCAGCTCGCGGCGTTCCACGGTGGTGCCGCAGCGCCAGCAGCAGCCGTCTTCCACCTGCTCGTTGGCGAGCACGGTGGCGTCGTGGGGGCACCAGTTCACCGCGGAGTTCTTCTTGTACACCAGACCTTTCTTGTACAGGCGGGTGAAGAACCACTGCTCCCAGCGGTAGTAGGACGGCTGGCAGGTGGCCAGCTCGCGGGACCAGTCGAAGCCGAAACCCAGCGCCTTCAGCTGGCCTTTCATGTAGTCGATATTGGAGTAGGTCCACTTGGCCGGCGCGGTCTTGTTCTGGATCGCGGCGTTCTCCGCCGGCAGGCCGAAGGCGTCCCAGCCCATGGGATGCAGCACGTTCTTGCCCTGCATGCGCTGGTAGCGGGAGATCACGTCGGTGATGGTGTAGTTGCGCACGTGCCCCATATGCAGCTTGCCGCTGGGGTAGGGGAACATCGACAGGCAGTAGAACTTGTCCTTGCTGGGGTCTTCCTTCACTTCGAAGCTTTTTTCGGCCTCCCAGTGCTCCTGGGCGGCGGCTTCGACTGCGGAGGGGTTGTACTGCTCTTCCATCTGTGGGGAACCTATACTCTGTGACTCGATCTATTGGGATATTCTGACCAATCAACCGCAGCGGCGATTCGGCCGGAAAACGGCGAATTATAGGAGGGATGGGGTGAGTAAGGAACCTAAAGGCACAGGGAAAGGTGGGGGAAAGGGGCCGGCACAGGACCTGAATCCCGATCTGATGCTGGAAGACGAGGAACTGACGGCGGGTATTCGCCAGGATCTGGAAAAGCTGGTGGAGGGTGAACTCGCGGTGGAAGAGCTGTCCGCAAACCGGACCGCCTTCTTGAAGGCCTGGTTGAAAGATGACCTGCACCGGGCCGCCGATTACCTGCGCGGGCTGGGTGGCGAGCTGCAGACCCTGGAAGAGCGCACCGGTGACTGGCTGCTGGACGCCGCCGACCCCACCGAGACCGCCTGGCCAAACCTGATGCGCTGTATCAAGCGCGGCCAGCCCTGGGCACTGGCGGGGGAAACCGTGGGGGAGGGGGTGGAACTCCAGTGCCTCGGCTGCGGCTATCGCGCACTGCCGCCCGCCAACAGCCAGATCACCCCCTGCCACCGCTGCGGTTACGGCTGTTTTCGCCAGATCACCGGTGGCCTGAGCGATCCCTGATCCCCGGAAACCTCATATAAACCTTATCCAAGGACGATTGCCGGTCGATATGGAACTGCATACCGCCCTGAGTTCACTGCTGATGCCGCCTTTCGCCCCGCTCGTGGGGCTGGTGGTGGCGCTGCTGTTGTACTTTTTCCCTGCATCCTCACCTGTCGCCAAGCTGTCATTGCCACTGGCTATGCTCTGCGTCCTCGCGCTGTGGGTCTGCGCGACCCCCGCTTTTTCCGGCTGGCTGGGACAGCAGCTGGTATCCCGGAGCCCGGTGGAACCGACGGTGAAGCCCTCGGCGGTGGTGATCCTCGGCGGCGGCCGCTACCGGGATGCTCTGACGGGAGGCGAACGCCTATCCGTTACCAGCATGGAGCGCGTGGTCTGGGCTGTTACCAATGCACCCAGGGACCTGCCGCTCCTGGTGTCCGGCGGTCGGGTTTACCGGGATGAAAAGACCTCTGAAGCCGGCTTGATGGCTGAGGTTCTGGAAAAACTTTTCTCGCGGCCGGTAACTTGGCGTGACAATTGCAGCCGGACAACGGCAGAAAACGCCGCTGATTCGGCGGCACTTTTGCACGATTCCGGAGTCGAAAGCGTCATCCTGGTAACCCACTGGTGGCATATGCCGCGAGCGGCAGAAGTGTTTGCCCGTGCCGGCTTGCAGGTACAGCAGATGCCGGTGGGCAGTCCCGGAGAGCTGTTGCCCAGGGGGCAGAGCGGAATCCTGCTATGGTTACCCAGCGCCGGCGCGCTGCTGCGTACGCAGATTTACTGGCGGGAGATACTGGCGGACTTCTGGTACCGCTGGCGTCCACTGCCGGAAAAACGCATTTGCTGACCGGTTGGTAGCGGTCAGTACTGAAGTTGCCGATAGTTTCAGATAAAACTAATATGTGCGCCCTTACCTACTGCCCACCCCTCTCGATGGTGTGGGACAGGGAGCCAGGAGCGGCTCCCGGAGAGTGCGAGTTGGAATTCGCAGTCCGCGGTGAGACCAGCAGCAACAAGCTGGATTGCCGGGGTGAATAACAACAAAAAAGAAAAAGAGGTATGTTCTGATGACGGATTTCCCAGCATCAATGTCGCCGATTCAGTTGCACAACCGGCTCAACCGCCCGGTATGGATCGGTTACAAGTTGACCCGGCGCGGCAAACGCCAGCTGGTCCTGCTCTCTGCCGGTAGCGGAGCCGGTGCCCAGTTCACCAAGAACTTCGCCACCTTTGTCGGGCAGATAGTGCGCGAGTTCAAGCTCGACCCGGAGCAAACCGACTTTGTCGAATTGCGTCGGGAAAAAACGCAGGGCGACGCCACCCGGCACAACTGGTACCGCTGGCACGCCCAGTGGGTGGGTAGTGCACCAATGGAGTGCAAGGCCGAAGCGGTCACTTCAGAAACTGCCTGTGGTTATCTGGAGGAGGCGCTGGCAAGCGCGAATGCCGCAGCCTGAGTTCAGGCTGGGGGCGCCGGCAGTGCCGGCTTCACATCAGAGATACAGCAACTGAGCCCGCGATTTGCGGGCTCAGTGCGTTTCGGGCGGGTAAATCGGGTTCGGCGGGACTCTCCACCTGGACTCTCAGTGCAACATTCAGTGTGACTCTCAGTGTGACTTGGAGTTGGCCGAGTTGGCCGGATGCCCCGGGCTGTGGCCGTTGCCCTGGGGCCCCAGCAGGTCCGCCAGGGCCTTTTCCAGGGTGGGATACTGGAAGCTGTAGCCGCTGTCGATGGCGGTGCGCGGTTCCATTTTCTGGCTGGCCAGCAGCAATTCCTCCGCCATTTCCCCGAACATCAGTTTCAGCATCCAGGCCGGTGTGCGCATCAGGCAGGGGCGGTGCAACTGCCGCGCCAGCAGGCGGGAAAAGCTGTTGTTGGTGACCGCCTCCGGAGCGCAGGCATTGAACGGCACACACAGGTGGCGGTCGATGGCGTGCAGCATCAGGCCGACAATATCTTCCTCGTGAATCCAGCTCATCCAGTGTTCGCCGCTGCTCATGGGGCCGCCCAGGCCCAGGCGGAATGCCGGCAGCATCTGCGACAGCGCGCCGCCGCGGGTGGAGAGCACGATTGCGGTGCGCATGGTCCCGACACAGATGCCGGCCTGCTGCAGGGGCTGGGTGGCGGCCTCCCAGTCGCGGCACAGTTCCGCGGCGAAGCCGCCGCCGGGGCCACTGGATTCTTTCAACAGGTCGCCACCGCGGTCACCGTAATAGCCAACCGCCGAGCCGGACAATACATAACGGGGGCGCTGGCTTTGCCGCATTATCCACTGCACCAGCTGCTCGGTGGTCTCCAGCCGCGAGCGGCGGATTTCCTGCTTGCGCCGTGCATTCCAGCGTTTGGGAATGGGTTCTCCGGCGAGGTTAACCACCACATCGACGGGGCCCTCGACCTGCTGCAGGTCGCGTACGCCGCGGGCGGATTCCCCGCATAGCCTGCGTACTTTTTCCGGGCTTCGGCTCAGCACTGTCAGGCTGCCGCCGCGGGCGAGCCAGTGTGCGCAAAACAGTTGGCCAATCAGGCCAGTGCCGCCAGTAATCAAACAATGCATAAATCAGGCATCCGTGCCGCACATTGATTCTTGTGCAAAAAATTTATTTGTTCGCAGGTGGCGGTGCTCGCCCGGACCCGCGCAACCTCAACGAATTTATTCCATCAATATTCCGCAGATGGCCGCTTCGTCGGGTAAATATCAGTGGATAATAGCAGCCGCAAGCCGTGCTGCCGGGATCTGACGGGGCCCCGGGGGAAGTCGGGGTGAAAGCAGGCGAAACATGGGCGCGGAATGCGCCCACTATTTTGAACTCAGTCCGCGAGTTCCTGGCCAAAGGCCGCACCGGTTGCGGTTGCCGGGTTGCGCTGCAGTAGCCAGGCCGCAAGCAACATCAGCGCGGCCAGTGCGACTATCCCCCAGGTGCCAATCAGCATATACGGCGTAACGCCAGTGCGCGCGGTGACATTACCGGTCAGGGTCGCCTGCTCGAATTGCGGCAGGCTGGCGGTGATCTGGCCCGACGGGTCGACGATCGCGGTGACCCCGGTATTGGTGCCACGCACCAGGTAGCGGCGGGTTTCCAGCGCGCGCATCTGCGCCATCTGCATATGCTGCAACGGGCCGATGGACTTGCCGAACCAGGCGTCGTTACTGAGTGTCAACAGTACCTGCGCATCGCCAGCACTGTCCGCCACCAGTTGCGGGTAGACAATTTCGTAACAGATCAGTGGTGCCCACGATAAATGACCGGCCTGTAGCGGCGGCTGCCCTTCCGGGCCCGGGCGGATAAAGGATGTGGGCAGGTTGAAGAATTCGATGGTGCCGCGGATCCAGTCCTCCAGCGGCACATATTCACCAAATGGCACCAGGTGGCGTTTGTGGTAGAGCTGCTGGTTGCTGCCAAACACCGCCGCGGAGTTGTGCACCACGCGGCGCTGGTCCTGCTCGGTATCGTAGAGAATGCCGGTGATCAGGTCGCTGCCGGTCTGCTCCGCATTCTGTTGCAGCGCATCCATCAGGTTGGGGGCGTGATGGTACAGCAGGGGCAGTGCGGCTTCGGGCCAGATGACCACGTCGGCCCCGGCCTGGCGCAATTTCTCGGTGGCGCTCTGGTAGCGGCGGATGGTCTCGCCGCGGAATTCCGGCAGCCACTTTTTGTCCTGGGGAATATTGGCCTGTACCAGCCCCAGGTTGACTCGGGTTGCTTCGCTTGCTGTCCATTCGACATTTTGCAGCCACAGGCCAATGGGCCACGGCAGCAGCGCGGCGATTAGCAGGGCAATGCTGGTGACCGATTTCCACGGACCCAGTGCGCCGCGGGCGACCAGCGCGAGCACCGCAGCGGTGAACGCCAGCAGCAGGCCGATACCGTAGACACTCACTACCGGCGCCCAGCCGGCGAGCCAGGTGTTGATATGCCCGTAGCCGGCAAACAGCCACGGAAAGCCGGTAAACACCCAGGTGCGGAGCCATTCACTCAAAAACCACAGCCCGGCAAAGGCGAGGGCAAAGCTGGCGGGGTGGCCGCGCAGGCGGCCGATCAGGGCAAATGGCAGGGCAAACACGACGGCCAGGATGGCCACGAAAGCCCCGGTCAGGAAAACGCCGAGGGCCGGAGACGAGCCGCCAAAATCCGTTATCGATACATATACCCAGGAGCCGCCGGTGGCAAACAGTCCCACGCCGTAATACAGCGCCAGGCGGTAGCCCCGCCAGGCAGACAGCCGGTTGTCTGCGCCGCCCGGTGCCAGCAGCCAGGCAAACAGCGACAGGGAAAGGAGACTGCACCACCAGTAATTGAATGGTGCCAGGGACAAGGTGAGCAGGCCGCCGGCAATCAGGGCAGCAAGTGGGGCGATTAATTTGCGCATGAATTTGTTACTGGCTGCAAACGGGTATCGTCAGAAGGCCGCCAGCGCAGATCGCTACCGGCGGCCCGGGACGGTTCAACCGTCCTCTTCCGCGGGCTGATCCAGTCGACTGACGCGCAGCAGATGGATCTGGCGATTGTCGGCGTAGAGTACGCGGAACTTAAATTTTCCGAGTCGGGTGACTTCGTCGCGCCCCGGCAAATGGCCGAAAGACTGCATGATGAGGCCGCCGATGGTATCGAACTCCTCATCGCTGAATTCACACTCGAAGTACTCGTTGAAATCCTCAATGGGGGTGAGCGCCTTCACCACAAAGTCATTGTCACTGACCCGGCGGATAAAGCTGTCCGCTTCTTCCTCATCGGTCTCGTCTTCAATTTCGCCGACAATTTCCTCGAGAATATCTTCGATGGTGACCACGCCGGATACGCCACCGTACTCGTCAATCACTACCGCCATGTGATAGCGGTTCTCACGGAACTCCCGCAGCAGGATGTTCAGGCGTTTGCTCTCGGGAATGATCGTGGCGGGGCGGATGATGTCTTCCAGACGGAACTCGTCCAGGCCCTTCAACACCAGCGGCAACAGGTCTTTGGCCAGCAGGATACCGCGGATATCGTCGATACTTTCACCCACCACCGGGAACCGCGAGTGGCCGGACTCGATGATCTTGGGCAGGAATTCTTGCGGGTCGTCGTCGATACAGACGACCACCATCTGCGAGCGCGGAATCATGATTTCCCGCACCTGCTGGTTGGAGACGTCCAGCGCACCCTCGATGATGGACAGTGCCTCAGCGTCTACCACCTTGTTTTCCGCGGCGTCCTTGATGATCTCCATCAGTTCGTCACGGGATTTGGGTTCGGCTGAGAAGGCGCCAAGTATTTTTTCCAGCCAGTTCTTCTCCCCCGATCGGGGCCGGCTGGAGGAGCTACTTGGGGGTTCGTCGGTGGTCATGGATGTGGCCATACTCCGGGTTACTCATCGGTTCCGTTTGAATGTTCTGTGATCTGCACGCCCTGTGCAGGCTCGTCAATGGGCGCGTAGGGATCGGCAATCCCCAGCTGCGCCAGTATACGGGTTTCGAGATTTTCCATGATCTCGGCCTCATCGTCCTCGATATGGTCGTAACCCAGAAGATGCAGTGTGCCATGGACCACCATGTGTGCCCAGTGTGCAGACAGCGCCTTGTGCTGTTGTTCCGCTTCCCGCGCCACCACCTGGGCACAGATTACCAGGTCTCCCAGCAGGGGCAGCCCCAGTTCCGCGGGGATATCCGCCGGAAAGGAGAGCACATTGGTGGGCTTGTCTTTGCCGCGGTACTGGTTGTTGAGCGCCTGACTTTCCGCTTCATCGACAATGCGCAGGGAGATTTCCGCACAGTCCCGTTGTTCGCCCACGGCGGCAGTCGCCCAGGTGGTGAGCGCTTCGTCGGAGGGCAGGGGGGACTGGGTAGTTGCCCGCTGAACATCGAGTGCGACCTTGTCGTCAACAGTCTCGGATTCAGCGGGCGCCGGGGATTGCGCCGGGATTGTCTGGCTCATGGCAGAGTGCGGCGATCAGGCCGCATCTTCTCCAGCGGCCTTCAGAGCCGCCGCTTTGCGGGCCTCGCGTTCAGCTTCCACTTCCGCCTCGTGCACGTCATAGGCTTCAACGATGCGCTGTACCAGCGGGTGGCGCACCACGTCTTTGGCGCCGAAGTGGGTAAAGCTGATGCCGTTGACCTTCTCCAACACCTCGATCGCATGGCGGAGACCAGAAGCCTGGCCGCGGGGCAGGTCGATCTGGCTGGGGTCACCGGTGATCACCGCGGTGGAGCCGAAACCGATGCGGGTCAGGAACATCTTCATCTGCTCGCGGGTGGTGTTCTGGCTCTCGTCGAGAATCACGAACGCATTGTTCAGGGTGCGGCCGCGCATATACGCCAGCGGCGCCACTTCGATCACGTTGCGCTCGATCAGCTTGCCGACGGTTTCAAAACCGAGCATCTCGTACAGGGCGTCGTATAGCGGGCGCAGGTAGGGGTCGACCTTCTGGCTCAGGTCACCGGGCAGAAAGCCGAGCTTCTCACCGGCTTCCACCGCCGGGCGCACCAGCAGGATGCGTTCCACCTCGTCCTTCAGCAGGGCTTCTACGGCACAGGCAACGGCGAGATAGGTTTTACCGGTACCGGCGGGGCCGATACCGAAGTTGATGTCGTTGGTCTGCACCGCGCGCACGTATTTGCGCTGGTTGAGACCGCGGGGTCGCACGGAACACTTTTTGGTACGGATCAGGACTACCTGGTCGCCCGCATCTTCACTGGCACCTTTCGCCAGCTCTTCGACACCGGATTCCTGCAGGGCGAGGTGAATCTCGTCCGGGGTCAGGTCATCTTTCGCGCCGGTTTCCTTGTACAGGTTGCTGAGAATCTCGCCGGCAGCGCGGGCGGACTCGGCGTCTCCGTAGAATGCAAACTGGTTGCCGCGGTTGCGGATCTCGATATCCAGTCGCTGTTCTATCTGGCGCAGGTGTTGATCGAATTGGCCACAGAGGTTGGCCAGGCGGCGGGCGTCATTGGGCTCCAGGGTGATGCTGTGAGCGAGGGCTTGTGTTTCCAAATTGGTTTCCGTGCACCTTTTGTCTGAGGGTTCAGTCTGTAGGGTATACCCATTTTCCTTGTAGGGGAAAGGGTGCTTTGTGACGAATGGGTTCTAAACAGTCTCGGGGCTTATAACAGCGGAGTATGACGGTTTGTGGTCACTGGCTGTTTTGGGGGCTTGGTGCTTGGTATTTGGGGGGATTGGTGCTTCGTAGGTAGTTGGGCTTCGTAGCTTGTTCCTGTGGCGGCCCTGCTGCCGGTATTCGTTTCCGGGACACGCTACAAGCACATCCCTGTGCGCTCGGACGCGGCCATCCATGGCCGCGTACGGTCCCGGAAACGAATCCCGGCATCAGGGCCTTAGATTTAAAGTTCGGAGTAATACCTGACCTATTCGTTGATCGACCATTGCCAGGCTTAATGCGAAGGTTCTGATACCGATCCCTCTTTGCGAGACCTTCGAAAAAAGGGACTTTTTCGAAGAGCCCCCAGGGATGGGTTCACGGCGTGTCTCGCAAAGAGGGATCGGTAGCAGGACCGCCACCGGGCCCTCAAGTAGTTGCCCCGAAACTCGAGTGTTAGCCAAGCGGCCCATCCAGTTCGGAAGCGACGAGGGTGCCGCGCAGGGAGTTCGGCAGTGCTTCTTCAATCAATACATCCGCAAACTTGCCGATCAGCGCCATGTCGTCAAAGCGGAAGTTGACCACTCGGTTGTTTTCGGTCCGTCCCTGCAGCTGTCCAGGGTCTTTCTTGGACACGCCGGTCACCAGCACACGCTCTACATTGCCCACCATGCGGCGGGCGATTTCCGCCGCCTGCTGGTTGATGCGGTGCTGCAGTAGTTGCAGGCGCTGCTTTTTGATCTCTTCCGGAGTGTCGTCCGGCAGGTCCGCGGCCGGGGTACCAGGACGCGGGGAATAAATGAAGCTGAAGGAAATATCGAAACCCACATCCTGGATCAGCTTCATGGTGGCTTCGAAGTCACGCTCCGTCTCACCGGGGAAACCGATGATAAAGTCCGAGGACAGGCAGATGTCCGGGCGGATCGCCTTCAGGCGGCGGATCTTGGACTTGTACTCCAGCGCCGTGTGGCCGCGCTTCATCGCCATCAGGATACGGTCGGAACCGCTCTGAACCGGCAGGTGCAGGTGGTTCACCAGCTCCGGGACTTCCGCGTACACATCGATCAGCGCATCGGAGAACTCCACCGGGTGGGAAGTGGTGTAGCGGATGCG